>NZ_JBNMKH010000031.1:0-23226 GCF_050874245.1 Bifidobacterium sp.
CGTCTGATTCCGAACACACCCCTCGTCGCGTTATGGGCCTTTGCTTGGTACGTCGATAATTGATCATCGAATATTTGAAAAGAATCTGGGACTCGAACTCCCCTACCGTTTCGAATCCGCTATATAGAGGTGCAACAACGGTTTTCGTTTAATACTCATGAGTATTATACTCGTAAGCATAAAATAATTAGACATTGAAGCAATATCTGCATAAACATGTTCGAGGATGCGCAATGCCGTGGGCATTTCTGTCTAGATACTCCCCTGCACAACCACCCCGACGTGAACTATATCGCTTACGCGTGGCACCTCTCCCCTGATATCCAAAAATGGCCAAGCATGGCAAATTGATATCACCGGCGTACTCAATGACCACGGAACGTATGCAGAAAAAATCAGTCAAGAACGGAATCGTACCTCATTGGTCTTCAACCGACACGTCAACAGTTTCAGCGACGCCATTGGATGTCAGCTGAATAATGCGTTCCTCTTTCTCCACAAGGAAACGCTTACGATAGAACTTCTCGGCATAATCAAGAATGATGCTCATCTGATAGGCATCAAGGCCGGCTCCAATCACACCTCCGATGACGGGTACCGCCCGTTGCGCGGTCTTCAATGTAAGTTTCCGCCCTATCTGTTCAAGCACATTGGTATACACCGTCTTTTCAAGCGTCTTCCGTCCGGCGTTTTGCACAGCCTTTTTCGCGGCATTGTTGGCAAGCGTCCTCATCTGCGCCATAAGCAATGGCAGACCGGCACACTGGGCCATTGCCGTCCAACTCTTTTTAGCCGCTTGCCTGACTGCCGCCATTTCTCCGGCAACCATGATCTTCCCGATCATCGTCGAAAGCTCACCGGAACCAACAAACCCCGGACTCATCGCGTTCATCAAGACAGCTGATGCGATTTCCATCTCTTCGGAGTCATTACGAACGTCATATCCGTACATCATGGCTATGTTCTGCACCGCACGGAAATACAGAAACGTGCTGGCCGCCAGATTCGGAACCAATCCGACCAGACCAACCGCACCCGTTGCGCCACCTTCCACTGCCGCAAATCCCAAATTCCAATTCTTGACATCGTCAACGGCTTTGGCAATGTCATATTCCCTCATGAGGCATACTTCACCCATTGAAAGAATCTTGCCATCCGTATGGACTTTGTTCAACCGCTCGCAGACGCCATCCTCGTCGATGGTGTATTTCGCAGCCTGCTCTTCAAGCTTCGCATATGCTTTGACCACATATTCCATAATCCGTTTGTATAGCTCCGCTTGGGAAACGGCAACACCCATGGTATCGGCAAAAGACTTGACCCGATCGGGAATAACTCTGGCAATCGCATTGCCCGCTTTTTGCACAGGCCCAGGTTCAAGCATCCTCTCGTAGTCACGCGTCACTTTGTCAAGGCGTTTCTTCTCACGCGAATCAAGAATCGGAGAGGGAACATCATATTCAGTCATCGAATACCTCTTTCAACGGTAAAAAACGCTTATCACTCACTTGTTCGAAAGCTGGACACGGACCTCATATCCATCCGCTTTGGCGATTGGCGAATACGCCTTCTCCACGATTTGCTTGGTCTGCTTGTCCGCCTCCTGCAGAAGCTTGCTCTTGGACGCTTTGTCAGATGCCGACTTCTTGGCATGCTTCAACGCTTCGGCCGTATCCGTTACCTCATTGCCATTGAACAACGAGCTCTCCGCGTCAAAGAAGCGCAACGAGTCGGGATCCACCGATACGGATTGCAGATCCGCCTTGGGCAGAGTAATCGAAATTATGCGATTCGTATCATCCACCTTGATATCCGCCTTAGCCAGATCGACACCGGCACGAATCTCATAGCTGTAGAACATCGTGAACTTCTTCTTGTTCACATGGGCGATGTTTCCTTCGGAGAAATTCTCAAATCCATAATCGTTCTCCTTGGCGGTGGTCAGATCCTGCATCGTCTGCAACTGACGAGAAACGATGGTGGTGGTGATTTCCGGCTCAACCTTCTTCGGATTGAGGATTCCGTCTATCTTACGGTATCCGACGGCTCCCATCCCCATAAGTACCGCAATGGCAACAATGATCGCAATCACCTTCATCTTGGCGCCCATGCCACCCATTGGATTCCTCATAGAACTTTTTCCAGAACGTCTAGACATAATCCTCCCCCTTGATATTCCCTATGTCGCCATACAGCATACGCGATGCATAATCAAATCCACAACCTCACGTCGACATGGAGATCCTGACAGATAGCGAGCCACAGGATCTCACAGTCCAAGAATCTGCTTCTTTTTGGAGTCGAACTCGTCCTGGGTCAACACCCCGGCGTCAAGCAGCTCCTTGAGTTTCTTGACCGCTTCCAACTGCTCGTCGACCGACATGGGCGACGCTTCCGGAACGCCCGACGGCTGCCGAGACGCCGGCTGCTCCGCAATCGCGGCATTGGACTGCGCACCGGTCACAGGATTCACACCCTGCGCGAACGCGGCGCCGAACATCATCGCGCCTGCGTCACCGAATCCATGCTCCTCCACGCCATGCGCGATCTTCTGTTGCGCCGCCACATTTGACGCATGCTGCGACACGTCCTCGTACGCCTTCAAATCCATCTTGTTGGCGGAGTACTTCTGCACCAAAGCGCGCGATTCCGGAGAGAACTCGATGTTCTCAATGCCGATTTTCACGATGTTGAAGCCGAAACGCGCCGGCCACGTACCCGCATTCTGCCCGTCGTTCGCAACCTTGACCGCAATATCGTTCGCCTGAGCCGGCAGCTGTGAGATCCTATACTGCGTCGACAACGCATTCAACGCCACCGTAAACGACTGCAGAAACTCCGCCAGAATCTGCGAGCGCGCCTGCGGATCGTCGAAAGAGTATGACATGACGTTCGCCGGCACGAAGTTGCGCACGAATCTCACAGGATCGCCAATCTGGACGCTGAACGAACCGTACGCGTAGATTTCCAAATCAGTGCCGTAGAACAGGTCGTTGTACATGAGGGGCCCACGCGTGCCGAATTTGATGTCACGAATCTCACGAAGATTGACGAATTCGATTTTCTTATAGTCGGGACTGATGCCACCGAATCCGATACGTTCGCCCAGCTGCTTGAACAGCGCGCTGCCGATGCCATCACCATCGAACACGCTGTCCTGGCCATCATGGTATTCGTAACCGCCCGGCTGGGCGATGATGTTCTCGATGCCCGATTGGCTGAAGATGAACGCAGCCGTGTTTTCCGGCACGTAGATCTTCGAGCCGTTGGTGATGACGCCTTCCGAGCCGCGCCCATTGGAGCCTCTGCCGTTGTCCGTATTACGCATGATTCCTGGCGCCACGGCAGTATGCCCATCGAATGGGCCGGCCGTGATGATGTCCTTCCACTGGTCGGCGAAGGTTCCGCCGACCGCTCCGCCGATCGCCCGCAAAATACCCATATCCTAACCTTCCTCATTCGCCAATGCCATGCCTTTCGACATGCTTCCCGCAAATCACCGTCTACTGCAGCGTCTGCCCGGTATCGCAATAACGACACCGCACATTCGCGCCCTGTCTGCCGGTGAGCGGCGCCCTGCAGCCAACGCATTTTGATGTCACGGTTTTCGCGGAACCATCATCCAAGTCCCGTCCGGAGAACGTCTTGGTGAAGGAGTCGATGGTTCCTTTCAACGCGCCCGCGAACATCTCCACGCCGAAGATGGTCTTACGCAGCTTCGCCGCCTCCTCGGAAGGACGCCCCGTCAATTGCCGGCTGATGGCGTCAAGCCATTGCGCGACCGCCCTTTTGCTGGAATCCTTGGAATCCTTGCGGAATTCGAACGACACGGTGCCGCCGATGAAGAACAGGTCGAGCTTCGCGCTGTAAGTCTCCTCCGTGTATTTCGCCTGTGCCACTCCGTCAACCATCTTCAAATGCGAGAGCGGATACGTATCACTCTGCCGGGCTCCATGTCCAATAAGCTTGCGGATCTCCCACGTATACACGATGTTCTGATTGGTGAGCAGCAATTCACGACCTATTTGGCTGCTGGGATCCCCGCATCGGCGGACGTCACTATCCGACAGCACCTTCGTCTCGTCCGAACCGTACCGGTAATCCTCCATATCCAACTCCTTCTGATATTCGACGCCCATCCAAGGAAGGATTCCGCAACGCGCATCCGCGCCACGGAACCCTGCCCAATCCGAACGTCGGCTACTGCACCGATGCCAGTTTCTGGGTGATGCGGCCGAGCACCTCGAGATAATACGCATCGTCCGCGGAGCTCAACGTGCTTTGGTCGATGGAATCCATCTTGGTCATGGTGTCGCTGTACTGCTGCATCATCTTCGTGTAATCGGCGAGCATGTCAGCGGAGTAATTCGAATCCTTGTATTTTTTCATGAAGTCGACGTACTGGTCGAAGAACTTCTCATAGCTGTCCATTGTGGCCTTGAAGTTCGGATCGACCTGGGACGAATCCTTCTGCTCGGATTGCTGCTGGGACTGCTCGTTCTGCTGCGATTGCTGGCTCTGCGTGTCTTTTTCGTCCTGCTGCTTCTCCTGCTGCTCGTCCTTTTCGGAAGAATCAGTGGAATCGGATTCCTCATCCTGCTGCGGACCGCTGATATGGATCCTCAAGGTGTTTCCGTCTTCCGAATCCTCGGAATACCACAAGGATATTTCATTCCCTTCGGAGTCCTTCGCCCTGTATGAATCCGAGGATTTGTAATAGTCGACAGCGAATCCGGCCTTCTTCGCCGCCTCGACGTACTTGTCAAGCATGGATTTCGTGGCTTTGCAAAGTGTTATCGACACCGAGTTGGAAGTATCGTACACTTCGCCCTTCAGCACTTCCGGCGCGGGGAGCTTCTGTGCGAGACCGCTATCCGGCCATTCGATGGATTGGCACGATTCTGCCATGCGGGCCGCATGATCGGCTTTCTGATGCGACTTGTAGGCAACCATCTTGCCTCCGAAGACCACGACGCTCACTACCGTCACGCCGATGGCGATATAGGTGATGATGCGCTTCCTGCTCTTGGGAGCCTTGACGGTGTCCAGAAAGGCCAGGACGCAGAACACGGCCGGAAGAACGGCGAACGCGATGATGAAAGCCACCGACGTGCTTCCGTCATTGATCAGTGAGATCAGCAGATACAGGATGGCAAGGATGAGCGCGATTATCGGCTTCCTCGTTTCAGGTTCCGGCGGAGCGGATTCCTGGGATGCGGCCGCCTGGGGAACATAGGCCGACGGCTGTTGCGTCGATTCCGTCGAATCCGGCATCGACCCGCCACTGGCAATTGTCGACCGTTCAGCCTGCGGCATCGTCGTCGTAGGCCTTTCCTTCAAGGCGTTCCAGTCCGCGTAGGCATTCGGGGCATGCAGTTGGGCGGTGGATTCCTGGGACGTCTCCGCAGAAGCATCCGACACGGGCCCGGCGGACGATGACGCCGGAGATATGGGCTTAGTCGGATTCTCTGGTTTCGCAACGTCCCCCATGCTCTGCGAGCTTATGATTTCGGTGGACTGTCCGTCAAAAGACTTCTGCGGTTCTGGCCGCGATCCATCATTGGAGGCCATGATCTTCTCTTTCTCTTATGGCTGCGCGATGGCGGCAGCGACGCTGTACGCCTATTATCCGCGGCCTCACTTTGAGGAGATTCAGTTGGCACCGGAATTTCTCAACCCCTTACTGGAAGAGGGGCACGAGTCCATCAAGCAGGAAGATAGCCGTCGGCGAGATCGACAGGAGCGTTGGCGTATTCCACGGCCTCATTGTTGGATTCGGCGGTCTGTTTGATGATGTCGTCATAGCCGGTCAAGGCGGCGAACGGCATGAACTGGGCCGCACGGTTGCGCACGCTCATATGCGCATGCGTTTTCGAACGGTGGTGCGGCAAATCGATAATGTCATCGTAGCGATGCGTTTCGGTGAGGCTCATTCCGCATGGCCTCCGATCTGATGGTTGCGCTGCTGTCCAGTCGCATCATCGAACATATCCATGGCTTTGATGATGGAGTTTCTGCCGAATTTGCGTTTGATGTCGAGCAGCGTCCGTTGCATCTGGAGTTCGATTTCCCCGTCTTTCGGCCGCCCCGACCGCTCCGCTTCCGATATGGGCCCACCGTCGGGAGCGATGTTCTCGGATGGATCGCCCAAAGTCTCGAACAAATCAGGTTGGACGTATCCGGAACCTTCGGACCGATGATCGTCCAGCCGGTCGGCAGTCAGCAGATCAGCGGCGACCACGTTCAAACGGCGGACCAGCAGTCGCCCATCGACGATCGAGCGGAACAGACCATCCACGGCTTCGCAGATACGCGACGTCGCCGAAGTCGGTTCAGGCAATGCGATCGACCCCGAAGCCGGCTTGGGCACACGCCGGCCATATCTGTCAAGAGAGACCGGACCGTCATATGTCGCCGCGGCGTGTTCTGCGACCGTCTTCCACCTGGCTCCATCCTTGCCAAGCCTCTTCGGATCGAGGCTTGCCGTATCATAGCCGACCATCAATCCCACCCGGCCCGCCTTCACGCCCTTCGCCACCAGATCCAGCGACAACGTATCCGCCATTTCGCGCGCAATCAGACGAGCGGCGTCGAAATCGACAGGCTTCGTCAGCACCTGCCCGGAGCTCATGCTGTGTCCGGCCGGCTTGTATGCTTTGATATCCGCGATGGTGCATGGCTCCCACCCCCACGCGTGGTCGATGAGCAGTTCGGCGTTCACACCGAACATCCGGTACAGCAGATCCTCGTTGTAGTATTCGTCGGCCCTGCCGATGGAGCAGCGCGCGATATCCCCCATGGTCAGCAGGCCCTGCGCCTCGAGCTTCCGCGCGTATCCCCGACCCACACGCCAGAAATCCGTCAGCGGCCGATGGTTCCACAACAGCCTCCGATACGACATCTCATCAAGCCGTGCGATGCGACTGCCGTCCTCCCCGGCACGGATATGTTTGGCCACGATGTCCATGGCCACCTTGGCCAGGTACATGTTCGTACCGATGCCCGCGGTGGCGGTGATGCCCGTCTGGGAGTGGATGTCACGGATGATGTCGCGCGCCATCTCCTCCACGCTTTTGCCGTAAGCGCGCAGATACCCAGTGACGTCCATGAACACCTCGTCCACCGAATACACATGGATATCCTCAGCCGACACGTACCGCAGATAGATTCCATAGATCTTCGCGCTCATCGCCAGATAATGCGACATGCGCGGTTTGGCGATGAACACTCCCGCCGCCAGATTCGGATCAGCGGCGAGCGCCTTCGCGTCATACGACTCGCCTCTCAGGACTCCACCTGGGGCGACCGCCTTGCGCGCCGCATTGACCTCTTTCAGCTTCTCTTTGACCTCGAACAGGCGGGCGCGCCCTGGAAGCCCGTACTCCTTCAGCGACGGAGAGACGGCAAGGCAGATGGTTTTGTCGGTGCGCGACTGGTCCGCCACCACCAGATGCGTGGACAACGGAGGGAATCCATGCTCGACGCATTCCGACGAGGCGTAGAAGGATTTCAGATCGATTGCCATATATGTCCGTTCGACCATGACGCCCCTTCCACACAACGGTCCGCATCGACGCGTTTCGTACGCCAATGACCATGATTCGCGATTCGACATTTCCATCATATCAGAACATTCGAACAGCCGTTCGAATACGTGTCCGTTTCCACGCGTGCAGACATGAGCGGAGGACGCCCCGCGACGCTTCGCTTGTAGCCTCCCGTTGGTAGGGTTGGACGGTAGCGAACCCCTTGTCTCCATGGTTTTGGAAGGAGCTTTGGCTTGTCAGCTGAACTCGAAGACATCCACGAGGAATGCGGTATTTTCGGCGTTTGGGGCCACTCGGACGCCGCCCGACTCACCTACTTCGGTCTACACGCGTTGCAGCATCGCGGTCAGGAGGGTGCCGGCATTGTCTCCAACGATAATGGTCATCTCATCGGTCATCGCGGAACGGGTCTGTTGACCCAGGTGTTCAGCGACGAACGGGAAATCGAACGCCTGAAAGGAGACAAGGCGATCGGCCATGTGCGTTACGCCACCGCCGGTTCCGGCGGCACCGACAACATCCAGCCGTTCATCTTCCGCTTCCATGACGGCGACATGGCCCTATGCCACAACGGCAACCTGACCAACTGCCCCTCCCTGCGCCGCAAGCTGGAGGACGAAGGCGCGATTTTCCATTCGAATTCCGACACCGAAGTGCTGATGCACCTCATCCGCCGCTCCAGCAAGCCCACGTTCATGGACAAGCTCAAGGAAGCGCTCAACACCGTGCACGGCGGCTTCGCCTATCTGATCATGACCGAGCATGCCATGATCGGCGCGCTCGACCCGAACGGTTTCCGTCCGCTGTCCCTCGGCAGGATGACCAACGGAGCCTATGTGCTCGCTTCCGAAACCTGCGCGCTCGACACCGTCGGCGCCGAACTGGTGCGAGACATCCGCCCCGGCGAGATCGTCGTCGTGGACGATGACGGCTACCACATCGACCGCTACACCGACCAGACCCAGTTGGCCATCTGCTCGATGGAATTCATCTACTTCGCACGCCCCGACTCCAATATCTATGGCGTGAACGTGCATTCCGCCCGCAAGCGCATGGGAGCGCGACTGGCCCAGGAATCCCCCGTCGACGCCGACATGGTCATCGCCGTGCCGAACTCCTCCCTGTCTGCGGCATCCGGATACTCCGAAGAGGCCGGCCTGCCGAACGAAATGGGCCTGATCAAGAACCAGTACGTGGCGCGCACCTTCATCCAGCCCACGCAGGAGCTGCGCGAGCAGGGCGTGCGCATGAAGCTGTCCGCAGTGCGCGGCGTGGTCAAAGGCAAGCGCGTGGTCGTCATCGACGATTCCATCGTGCGCGGCACCACCTCGAAGCGCATCGTGCAGATGCTCAAGGAGGCCGGAGCCGCCGAAGTGCATATGCGCATCAGCTCCCCACCACTGAAATACCCGTGCTTCTACGGCATCGACATCTCCACCACCAAGGAACTCATCGCAGCCAAGATGTCCGTCGACGAGATCCGCGATTACATCGGAGCGGATTCGCTTGCGTTCCTCTCGCTCGACGGTTTGGTCGAATCGATCGGTCTAGGCGCGGACGCACCGTATGGCGGCCTCTGCGTGGCTTATTTCAATGGTGATTATCCGACCGCCTTGGATGATTACGAAGCCGACTTCCTGAAGTCCCTGACTCCGGAGGACCGCGTCCGGTTGCCTGAATTCGCCCTGTACAAGAGCAAGTACGAAGGCAACGAGTACACCACCACTTCATCCCAAGAAGAACACTGAGACCCGAGAAAGGTTTGATATGCCAAAAGCATATGAAGAAGCCGGCGTGAGCGTTGAAGCCGGTTACGAAGTCGTCAAGCGCATCAAGTCGCATGTGGCGCGCACCAACCGTCCGGGCGTGGTCGGCGGCATCGGCGGTTTCGGCGGCCTGTTCGATCTCGCTTCCCTGGGCTACAAGGAACCGGTGCTGATTTCCGGCACCGATGGCGTGGGCACCAAGCTGGTCGTCGCCAAGATGGCGGACAAGCATGACACCATCGGCATCGATTGCGTGGCCATGTGCGTCAACGACATCGCGGCCCAGGGCGCCGAACCGCTGTTCTTCTTGGATTACATCGCCTGCGGCAAGAACGATCCGGCACTGCTTGAGCAGGTCGTGTCCGGTGTGGCGGACGGTTGCGTGCAGGCCGATTGCGGCCTGATCGGCGGCGAGACCGCCGAGATGCCGGGCATGTACGACGAGGACGAGTACGATCTGGCCGGTTTCGCCGTGGGTGTGGCTGAAAAGTCCGCCATCGTCGACGGTTCCACGATCGTCGACGGCGACGTGCTAATCGGTCTTCCCTCCACCGGAGTGCATTCCAATGGCTTCTCTCTGGTGCGCAAGGCCTTGTTCGAGCAGGCCGGCTACACCGTCGACACCCAGCTGGATGAGCTTGGCGGCGAGAAGCTCGGCGACGTGCTGCTTACCCCCACCAAGATCTACGTCAAGACGCTGTCCCCGCTGTTCAAGGCCGGCGTGGTCAAGGGCGTCGCGCACATCACCGGCGGCGGCTTCATCGAGAACATTCCGCGTATGATCCCCGACGGCCTGGCCGCGCGCATCAATCTCGGCTCTTGGCCGGTTCTGCCGATCTTCGACGTGCTGGAGAAGGCCGGCGAGATCGATCATATGGAAATGTTCAACATCTTCAACATGGGCATCGGCATGGTGCTGGCGGTCAGCGCCGAGGACGCCGACAAGACCATGGAACTGCTCAAGGCCAATGGCGAGGCCGGCTACGTGCTGGGCGGTATCGTCAAGAAGACCGACGAGGACGTGGAACTGCGATAGACGAACATACGGGGGGTGACCGGAACGGCCACCCCCGATTATTTCTTTGGCTTTTCAAGGCTTTCCCGCAAGGGATGTTACAGGAGGAAAAATGAAGGTTCTGGTCATTGGTTCCGGCGCGCGTGAACACGCCATCGCCCACGCGCTCATGCGTGGCGGCAGCGTCAGCGAAGTCACCGTGGCCCCGGGCAATCCGGGCATGGAGCTTGACGGCATCCGTACCACGCAGCTCAACCCGTCCAACCATGCCGCACTCATCGATTTCGTGAAGAACAATGGATACGATTGGGTGTTCGTCGGACCCGAGGTGCCGCTCATCGAAGGCATCGTCGACGATTTCGCCGCCGCCGGCATCAAGGCTTTCGGCCCGAACAAGGCCGCCGCGCAGATCGAAGGTTCCAAGGACTTCGCCAAGCAGCTCATGGAGCGTCACGGCATTCCAACCGCGAAATATCAGACGTTCGACGATTTGGAGCGTTCCACCGCTTATGTGCGTGAGCATGGCGCGCCGATCGTCATCAAGGCCGACGGATTGGCCGCAGGCAAGGGCGTGACCGTGGCGATGGACGAGAAGACCGCCATCGAAGCCCTTGAGGACATCTTCGTGGATCATCGCTTCGGCAACGCGGGCGCGAAGGTGGTCATCGAGGATTTCCTTGAAGGACAGGAATTCTCCCTGATGAGCTTCGTGAACGGCACCGATTTCTGGCCGATGCCGATCTCCCAGGACCACAAGCGCGCCTACGATGGCGACAAGGGACCAAACACCGGCGGCATGGGCGCCTACAGCCCTGTCCCCCAGATTGGCCAGGATGTCATCGACACCGCCATCGAAACCATCGTGAAGCCGACGGTGCAGGCCATGGCCGACGAGGGCACGCCGTTCACCGGCATCCTGTACGCGGGTCTCATCGCCACCGCGGACGGTCCGAAGGTCATCGAATTCAACGCGCGTTTCGGCGACCCGGAGACTGAAGTGGTGCTGCCGAAGCTCACTTCCGACCTTGGCGCCGGCATCAACGCCATTCTGAACGACGAGACCCCGGAATTCACTTGGGATGAGGACAATGCCACCCTTGGCGTGGTGCTCGCGTCCGACGGCTATCCGACCAATGTGGTCAAGGGTGCCGCGATTCCTGAAATCAAGGTCGACGATGATTCCCACGTCTACTATGCCGGTGTGACGCGCGGCGAACATGGCTTGGTGGCAGACTCCGGCCGCGTGCTTTTCGTGGAGACCTCCGCGGCCGATATCAAGACCGCGCAGGACAAAGTTTACGGCATCATCGACAAGCTCGACACGACGGGAATGTTCTACCGTCACGACATCGGTTTCAAGGCTTTGAACGCATGATGTGATGTGAACGCGTCTTGCTGGCGCCGTGAACGTTTAAGGGGCTTGTTCCATGATTCGGAACAAGCCCCTTAGCGTATTCTCGAACGCACAAATTCCGCGCGGCACGACACGAAGGCGTACAAAGGTACGTCGAGTGTCATGCCGTGCGGAAGGCGCGCCGTCCTCGTTACGGCAGGGTCATGAACGAGGTGTTTTTCAGGTAATTCTTCCCCGTGGTGATGTCGTATTGGATGAGCCGATAATCGGCCAGCAACTGCTTGGTCTCGGTGTCGAAATCGCCTTCGGCCATGGGCTTGCCTTTGGAGTCCAGATAGATGTTCTGCCCTTCAGGGATGCGGTCCCAACCTTGGATGTTGTTCACGACCGGCGGCTCCATGGCGGAGATCTTGGAATGCATTTCGGTGAGGAACGCCAGATACGGGGAGACTTTGGCGTCCATATGTTCGGCCGCCTGTGCCACGAAGAAGTTCGGTGACGAGTATTCGGCGTTGTCGATCTTGTTGCCTTGTGTGCCGGAGGCCTTGTTGGACCAGATGAAGTAGTCCGTCTGGTGCAGGGCCAGCGAGTTGTCGTCATCCGCGGATGCCGAGGAGTAGATGCCGGGCAGATGGTCGCCGTAGAAGACCACGGTGACCGGCTTGTCGAGCTTGTCGAGTTCGCTGAGGAATCCGGCGGTCGCCTCATCCGTCAGGGACGCGCCCTTCTGATAGGTTTCGATGGATTCCTTCTCATCGTCCTTCAACGGCTTTCCCGTGGTGGAGGACGCTTTGAAGTCGTTGTGCTTGTACCAGTCGTGGTAGGGCATGTGGTTCTGCATGGTGATGACCTGCAGGAACTGGTTCGACTTGGTTTTCCTGACTTCCTCCAGCGTGCTTTGATAGGTGGCCTCGTCGGAGACGTACGGCGAATCGTCGATCTTGTCCTGATGCGAGATGACGTCCGGCCCGGTCAGTGTGTAGAAATGCGAGAAGCCGAACTTCTTGTAGTTGGTGGCGCGCGAATACATGGACGACTCGTACGGGTGCAGTCCGATGGAGTTCTTGGACGCGCCCCACATCTGGTTGATGGTCGGCGTCCAATGCTCGCTCGGCACCAGCTGCTGGTACGGGCTGGTCAGGGAGGAATCGAAATTTGCCATGCTCAGGCCGGACAGTCCCATGTATTCCAGATTGGCGGTGCCGCCGCCGTATCCGGAGGACAGCATCAGGCCGGACGTGGTGTTCTGCTTGATCTTGCGGATGTTCGGCATGGAATCCTTGTTGACTTTGAGCCCCGGCACGCGGGACGGGTCGGAGAAGGATTCAGACAGCACGTAGATGACGGTACTGTCGGTCATGTTCGCGGAACGTTTCGCGTTGATCTTCTTCGCGGCCTTCTCATAGCGGGCCGCCACCTGTTTCATGGTCTCTTCGGAATAGTTGTCCGGCTTGACCATGACTTTCGGGTTGAGCTGACGGGTGAATGCCACCAGCGGCCCGTTGCGCTGGGCGTCGTATACGGAATCCCACATGGAGGGCTTGTCCCCCATGATGGTGGCGAAACCCTTGGCCCATGAACCGACGGTGCTCACCTGCATCGAATACAGCGTGAAGAACAGGCCGGGAAGCAGGATCAGCAGCAGTCTTGCGACCGCGTTCACGGAACGGGATTGCTTGTCGGAGCCGCGGAACAGCCTGCCATGACGCGCGTCAAGACGGTTCAGGAAGACGAACAGCGCCACGAATGCGGCGAACGCCGCCATCGCTATCAGAATGGTCCATTGCGCGCCAGACGGCATGAAACTCATCAGATTGCCGGCGTCGGCCTTGAGAAAGTTCAGATCACTTGGCAGGATCGCCTCGTATCGTATCGAGACCTTGAAATGCTCGATCACGGCGACGATGAACGTCACCGCCAGAAAAATCGGCGTAGCCACCCAGAAACGGTTGGTGAGCATCAGCAGAATGACATACAGGACGCCCCATAGGATGAGGTTCAGCACCGCCACGAAATTGGCGCTGGTGAACATCTTGCCGACGAATCCCCAGCCAGTGAGCCACATGTTGTTCGACAGCTGCACACGCGTCGCGGACTCGCTCACGCCGATCTGCAATGCAGCGACGCCCACCGCGTCGAACAGGACGAACAGCACGCCGTAAAGCCATCCTGGGAATTCCTTGCCCGTCTTTTTGGTCGTCAGATCCACAGTAGCGATGCTGAGCTCCTCAATCGGCTCGTTTTTCGTTGTTGCTTTGGTCACGCATAACCCCACTTAGCTTGTTTGCAATGCCCTATTGTCATATATGCGTCTGGAAAAGACAACGTCGGCCTGTTTTTCTTTACGATTTATGCGATTGCGTTGCGCCGGCGGCGATGCGAATCGCCCGTAAAATACGGCATAAGGCCGTCACTTGTCCGACTTCCGGCAGTCCTCACACAATCCGAACACTTCCAGCGTATGTCGTTCGATAGTAAAACCGTATTTGTCGGAAATGCCTTTCAGCCAGCTTTCCGAGGGCGATTCGATCTCCACGGTCTTGCCGCAGCCGGTGCAGACGAGGTGATGGTGGTGTCCGTCATCGCCGCACAGACGGAACAGCTGCTGGCCATCGAGGCGAACCGTGTCAGCACGGCCCGCCTCGGCCAGAGCGTTGAGCTGCCGGTACACCGTGGCAAGGCCGATATGCTCGCCACGGTCCTCCAGCTTGCGGTGCAGCTCCTGCGCGGAAATGAATTCGTCGCAGCCGTTCAGCACGTCGCGGATGGCGTCCTTCTGGCGGGTCTGCCGCACGATATGTTCACTCATTGCTTGCGATGTCAGGCTTTCTTCAAGTCGTCCCAGCAACCGGTGGCCTCAAGGTCGGCCACGGTTTGGGCGGTGTCGTCGGTCAGCACGGTGATGTGGCCCATCTTGCGGTCGTGGCGCACTTCGGCCTTGCAATAGTCGTGCACATTCCATTCGGGATGGTCGGCGATGAGCGCGCGCGTCGGAGCGACATGCTGTCCGAGCACGTTGACCATGACGGCGGGTTTGAGCAGCTGCGGCTGTTCGAGCGGCCAGCCGGCGATGCCTCGGATATGCGCGTCGAACTGGTCGAACGAGCACGCCTCAATGGTGTAATGGCCGGAATTGTGCGGTCGCGGAGCCAATTCGTTGACGATCACCTTGTTGTCTTTGGTGATGAACAGTTCGATGGCCAGAATACCGGCCAGTTCGAAGCCTTTGGCCAGTCGCAGCGCCAGCTCGTGCGCTTCCTTGGCAACGCTCTCGTCCACTTCAGCCGGCGCGATGGTCATATGCAGGATATTGTTGCGATGCTCGTTGCGCACGATGGGGAAGGTCACGTAGTCCTTGCCGTTGCCGGCGACGAGGATGCTCGCTTCGAACGCGAAATCGACGAACCCTTCCAGAATGCTCGGAGGGAAGCCACCGCCGCGGTCGGCGCGGGCGCGTATCTTCTCCAAGTCGGCATCGGACCTGAGCACGGTCTGGCCGTGGCCATCATAGCCGCCGGAACGGGTTTTGAGCACTGCCGGGTAATGGATCTCGTCGAGGGCCGCATCGAGCTCCTCTACGCTGTTGACCGCCTTCCATGGCGCGGTAGGCGTGCCATGGTCGTTGATGAACCGCTTCTCGTTGACGCGGTCCTGGGTGACACGCAGCAGATCGGTGCCCTGCGGGGCCGCCGCGAGGGAACGTACCTGGTCGATGGCGTCCGCGTCCACGTTCTCGAACTCGTAGGTGAGCACGTCGGATTTCTCGGCCAATTCGCGGATGGCGGTGATGTCGTCGTATTCAGCGGTCACCTGGAAATCCGCCACCTGTGCGGTCGGACAGTCGGGAGTGGGGTCGAGCACGCCGATGCGGAATCCCATATAGCGGGCCGACAGGGCCATCATGCGACCCAGCTGGCCGCCGCCGATGATGCCGATGGTGGCTCCGGGCATCAGACGCTCGATGCGTCCGTTGGTTTCCTCAGACAAGCTGGGCATTGGATTCAGCCACCTTTTCCTTCAGGGAGTCACGATAATCCTGCAGCGCCTTGGCCAAACGCTCGTCGGTGGTGCTCAGGATGCTCACCGCGAGCAGGCCGGCATTGGTTGCCCCCGAATTGCCCACGGCTGTGGTGGCCACCGGAATGCCGCCCGGCATCTGCACGATGGACAGCAGCGAATCCCAGCCGGACAGGGCGTGGGAGCGCACCGGCACACCGATGACCGGCAGTGTGGTCTGCGCCGCCACCATGCCCGGCAGATGGGCCGCTCCACCTGCGCCGGCGATGATGACCTTCAGGCCGTTGGCACGGGCGTTATGCGCGAACTCGCCCATCAGTTCCGGTGTGCGGTGCGCGGAGATCACCTGCTTCATATACGGCACCTCGAACTGGTCGAGCATCTCGCATGCGTGCTTCATGGTTTCCCAATCGCTCGCCGATCCCATGATCACCGCGACTTCAGGCTTGTTATCTGCCATCAAGAACCTCCGAAGATATACGTAGACAACGTGTTCCAGAACACCGCTTACTTTACTTACTTGGCTCGATGTGCAGCACGACCTTCCCGAAAACGTCGCCTTCGGACACTCTCCTGAACGCCTTCGGAGCGTCGGCGAGCGCGTATGCGGAGTCGATGACGGGATGCAGGTCGGCGTGTTCCACGAATCTGAGCAGTCGTGCGAAATCCTCGCGGGAGCCCATGGTGTTGCCCTGCACACGGATGTCCTGGAAGAATATGCGGGTCAGTTCGGCTCCGGGTTGGTCTCCCGTGGTCGCTCCGCAGATGGCGATGGTGCCGCCGGGACGCACGGATTTGACGGAATGGCTCCACGTGGCCGCGCCAACGGATTCGATGACGGCGTCGACCTTGCGGGGCAGCCTTGCTCCGGTTTCGAAGGCCGCGTCGGCTCCGATGGAGACGGCAAGGTCGCGTTTCCTCTCGCTTCGGGAGGTGACGAACACTTCCAGCCCGGCGGCATGGGCAAGCTGGATGGCCGCGGTGGAAACGCCTCCGCCGGCACCCTGGATAAGCACCGTGTCACCCGGTTTCACGTTGGCGGATGTGAACAGGAGCGAGTAGGCGGTCAGCCAGCTGGTGCCGAGCGTCGCAGCCTCGTCAAGACTCAGGTTGGCCGGTTTGGCGAACACGTTGGCGCTGGGCACCTGGGTGATCTCGGCCATGGTGCCCGCGTATTTTTCGGACAGGATGGTGCGGCGCTCCCCCGGCATGACGCCCGCCCCATCGGTGCCGATAAAGGTGTAAAGCACCACTTCGGAACCGGCTTTCAGCCCTTTGCGAACAGGAATATCCTCTTCGAGCACGCCGGCGGCATCGGTGCCGAGAACCATCGGCGTCTGGTCCGCGGAAAGCCCCACGCCTTGCAGACTCCAGATGTCATGATGGTTCACACTCGTCGAAGCAACGCGTATATTGCTCCAAAACGGCTTGCTTTGGGGCTCTTCGAGCTCCCCCACCCTGAGTTTCGACAACGGATCCGCATAATCGGTCCCTGCTGCATATACGGCTTTCATGGTTGCGCTCCTTTGCGGTTTTCAGCGATTCGCGATGTCGGATGACTTCTCCCATTGTGCCGCAGTTGGGTAGACTTTGCGGTCATTTGCCCGCGAACACCCCGCAAGGGCATACGGTGGGATACGATTTTCCGCGGTAAGAAGATAAGGTTCAGGGAAGGACAGTTGCGCATAATGACCGCTGGCATACTGGGTTCGATTCATACTCCGGCGGATGTGCATGCCCTTCCCCCACAACGGTTGCACGACCTGTGCGCGGAAATCCGCTCCACGCTGCTGGAATACGGCAGAAAGCATGGAGGCCACATCGGCTCCAATCTCGGCGTGGTGGAGCTCACCGTGGCGTTGCATCGCGTATTCGATTCGCCGCACGATCGTTTCATCTTCGACGTCTCCCATCAAAGCTATGTGCACAAGATGCTTACCGGCCGTGCCGAAGCGTACTTGGACGAATCGCGTTTCGGCGAGGTGACCGGTTTCACCAATCCCGAAGAAAGCGAACATGATTCCTTCGTGCTGGGACACACCGGCACATCCATCTCCCTCGCCTGCGGTCTTGCCAAAACCCGCGACATGCAGAAGGCGGCGACGGGAACAAGCTCCATCGGCAATGTGGTCGCCATCATCGGTGACGGTTCGCTGAGCTCGGCGATCGCCTTCGAAGGGCTGAACAACGCGGCCGAGCAAGGCGGGAATCTCATCATCGTCGTCAACGACAATGAAATGTCGATCGCCGAGGATTTCGGCGGCATGTACGGCAATCTCGCACGGCTGCGGGCTTCGGGCGGCACGGCGGAACTGAACCTGTTCAAAGCTTTCGGCCTTGACTACCGGTATGTGGAGCAAGGCAACGACGTGGACGCGCTCGTCGACGCGCTCGAAGATCTGAAGGACATCGACCATCCCGTCGTGCTGCACATCCACACCACCAAGGGATTGGGCTTCGACGATGGAACTGTAACGGAGAACGGCTCGGACGGCTGCAATCAGACGAATCCGCAGCCGCACGCCGGACAGTGCGAGGCGAACCATTGGCAGGATCCGGACAGCGCGCTGGGCAAGCCGCTCGACGCACGCAAATACTATGGCCAGATGGCCATGGCTTCCTTGGAACCACGCTTCGCGCAGGAGCCGGGATTGGTGGTGGTTTCCCCCGCTACGCCCGGTTCGAACGGCATCACCCGGGATTTCCGCGAGCGCGCGGGCGCGCATTACGTGGACACCGGCATCACCGAGGAGCATGCGGCCGCTTTCGCGGCGGGCATCGCGAAGGCCGGCGGCCGACCGGTTCTGGCCACTTCAGCCACGTTCTTCCAGCGCATCTACGACCAGCTGCAGCAGGAATTGGCGTTGAACCATGTTCCGGCGACGCTACTGATTTTCGGTGCAGGTCTTTCCGGCGCGGACAATACACATTCCGGTACGTTCGATATGACGATGTTCGCTAATATGCCTGACGTGACGTGCCTCGCGCCGACCAGTGGCGAGCAGATGCTGGACATGCTTGCGTGGGCCACCGGCCCGTCCGATCATGGTGTGGTGGCGATTCGTATGCCCGGCGAGCAGATTCTTGCATTGGAGCGATCCGCCGATATGGCGTTTGATCCGGCTGAACGTGCCGCCGCGCACGAAACGTCCGTTGACAGTACTGGCGATTGTCCTTTCAGGCGTTATCAAGTCGTACGTCCGGGACGGGACGTGGCGATTATCGGCTTGAGCAACACGATGCCGCTTGCCGCCGAAGTGGCAGGCACGCTCGATACCTGCGATGGCATTGATGCGACGCTTATCAACGCATTGCAGTATTCCACGATGGATGGCGAGCTGTTAGATGTGCTCGCCGACGGTCATCGTGTGGTGGTCACCCTGGAGGATGGCCAGCTGGAAGGCGGCTGGGGCGAGAAGGTGACCGCCTATTACGCGAATTCCGCCAATCCGAAGGCTTCCGGCGTTCATGTGTTGAATTTCGGTGCGACGAAGGAATTCACCGATCGTGTGCCCCTTGCCGAGCTTGACGAACGTTACGGGCTGACTGTGGAAGCGGTGGCTGATCGCATTCGCCGCGTCTTGGCCCGTTAATCACGCAACTAGCCGGCACCGTCAAAAATCGACAGGGAACGTTGAACAATCGCGAAATGCCGGCCCACGCTGAACAGCACATGGCCGACCATAGGCATTATTGTCAATCGCAATCGCTATTGCTCGTTCTTGATGGCGTCCAACGCAGGAATCTTCACAGCCTTATTAGCTGGCCCCAAACCGGCGAGTATGCCCACCAGAATTGAAAACAGCACGGCCACGACAAACAGCCACCATGGAATCACGGAGATTCGGCTCACGTCGTCACCGCCCATAATCGCTTTGCCTACGTTTTCCATACTGAATCCACCAAACGACAGCAGATTGATGCTCAGCGACCCCAAGGCGGAAATCAGACAGGCGATAAGTCCACCGACCAGACCGATGGCACCTGCTTCACATAGGAACATCGTGCGAATATCCTTCACATAGCAGCCGAGCGCCTTCATAATGCCGATTTCCCGAGTGCGTTCCGACACGGACATAATCATGGTGTTGGCGATGCCGATGGCCGCCACCAGGAATGACACCGCGCCAATGCCTCCCAATGCGAGCTGGATGCCACGACTCTGCTTTTCAATCTCCTTGCGGGTCTGTTCGAAGGACGTGGTTTGGTAGCCAGACATTTTGATCTGCGCTTCGATACCCGGCACATCCTTGATATTTTGAGCGTGCACCACCACTTGGTCGTAGTTTGTTTTGGTCCGGCTGGTGGTATTGGTTTTGCCGTCGATTTTGGCCTGCAATGTGTCCATATCCTCCAGCGACATGACTACACCGGAGCTGAATGCATCGTAATTATTGGTTGCAGCGTCCAACACACCAACCACGGTGAGAGGCATGGAAACCACAGGATTCTGCGAACTGGCAGTACCATCGCCGTCGCCTGAATCGGTGGAACTCATCGAAGTGCTGCCTATTTTGCGGTAATCGTCAGGGCTTTGATAATCGGCTCCGGTAATCAAATTGAGTTTCGTGGTCAGTACGTCGAAGAACGGCTTCTCCCCCCGCTCTCCTTGCAACCGTTCTCATCGCACTCATAATCACCGGGAGCGATACGCCTGGAGTCATCATCGGAACGATACTTATCCATAAACTGGTATGCCGCGTATTTGCCGAGCAATACTTCTCCGGCACGCCTCGGCATACGCCCTTGAACGAGCTTGTATCCCGATGCTTCAAGCTGGGTCATATCCGTACCCATCACAGAAGCATATTGAGCCACGTATCGGGATCCGGCTCCCGCAGTGAGATCCACGGTGCTCTGCGCCGACCGCTGTGGCATCACGGCTGCGACGCCTGAAATGCCACGGAACGTCTGTACCGCAGCATCGTCAAGCTTGGCCTGCTGATCCGATGATGTCATGTCCGACGAAGACAAACTCGACATACCGACGCCAGAGCTGTCGTACGCGCCCGAGCCGCCGGCAGCTGTGACGGTAATGTCGTTGAGATTGCCCATGCTCTTGAGCATCTGCTCATTCTGCTCGCTGATGCCTTGTCCAATCGAAATCATCAGGACGATGGAGCAGCAGCCGACGATCACGCCGAGCACCGTCAAAATCGTACGCGATTTGCGCCGCAGCAAATTCTGCGCGCAAGTATGTGCGATATCCGAAAATCGCATGCCTACTCCTTGACGGATGGAGTGGAAGATGACGTTGCGGATACGGAGGCGGCCGATGTGCCACCTGCCGTGGCGATTACCTGCGTCGGCGCATCGGCAGCCATGGCAGTAGATTTACCCTGCTTATCGGCTCCAAGATCGGCAGGCTCCCAATCCCAATCGTCATCATCGGCCGCCTGCTTTGCCTTCTTACGGCGGTGACGGACCACCAATACGACCGTCAGTACAATCACGACGAGTGCAACGGCCGCCGCCACTATCCACACCCAGACCGGCATGCTCTGATCCTGGACGTCAACATCCGTATCGGAATCATCCGGAACAGGAGCTTCAACGGCATTGATTTTCACCGGAAATTCCTTGGTCTGCGGCTGTCCATCGGAATTCTCATACGTCACCGTCAGTTTCGCTTCGGTTTCGCCGGGCTTGTCCGCAGTGAATGCGAATCCAATGGAGCCGGACGCGCCGGACGCCACATTGCCGACGTACTGCTTGGCCTGCGTGGCGGTGATACCGTCGCCTTCAACGCTCGCCTCGACATTGGAAACGTCGCCCTTGCCCTTGTTCACGTAATCCATGGTGATAGTAGTTTCCTCACCCGCGTTGACGATATTGGGCACCACTGGATCGTTCAATTCAAAACGATCAGGCTGCGAAACGGGTACGGAAATTTTGATGTCGGAAGTGTTGGAGCTGCGTGCGGCACCGTCCACATACTCGTATTTGAAGCTGATGTCGATGCCCTGCGCGCCGTTTTTCGCACTGGCCAGTGTCTGCATCGGCACGGTCTGCGTCAACGCAGCTCCCGCATTCAGTGCATCGTAGTAGAACGTGTTCGTACCGCCGGAGATGGCAAAATTCTCACCGCCGTCCACGGTGACCACCATGTTGCTCACCGCCACTTTGCCCATGTTTTGGAAGGTGAAACCGAGGTTGAAGGTGCTGCCGACCGCCACCGACCCGTCGCCATAGGTGAAATTGGTGATAATGATGTTCGGCACCGGCCCAGCAATCTGCTCAACACTGTTGTCCGCTCCCGCACCCGGAGCATCGGAAGTATTGGCACCATCTTCGGCGAACGCCGTCGGCACAATGCATACCAACGTGATGGCGACCACCGCCAATAGTGAGATTGCCCCGTTGAGCAGTGTTGCGATTCTTGTGTTGTTGCCCATGGAAGGCCCTTCTGTTGTCGTCATAGTTGTCGATATGCGTTGTCATGAATGTTACGTAAGCCGGTCGCCGATGATGCGGCCGTCAAGAAGTGTGACGATGCGATCGGCGTATTGCGCCATATTGTCGTCATGTGTGACGAGCACGATGGTCTGGTTGAAATCGCGTGCGAACGAGCAAATCATATCCATCACTTCGGTTTTGGTTTTGGAATCGAGATTGCCGGTCGGCTCGTCGGCGAATACCACTTGCGGACGTGTCACGAAAGCGCGGGCGATGCCGACGCGCTGCTGCTGACCGCCAGACATCTGGGTCGGATAATGGTTCATGCGTTTGCCAAGGCCGACCCGCTTGAGCATGGCACGCGCGATCGTCTCGCGTTTACGCTTCGGCACGCCTCGGAACATCAGTGGCATGGCCACATTCTCGATGGCATTGAGATTGGGCAGCAGATTGTACGACTGGAACACGAAGCCAAGGTGCTTCTGCCTGAATTCGGCCAGCTGCCGTTCGTCAAGCCTGCTGATGGGCACACCTGTGATACGTACACCACCTTTAGTTGGTTTTTCCATGCCGGCAAGCTGATTGAGCAGGGTGGATTTACCGGATCCGGACTCGCCATAGATACAGCAGATCTGCCCTTGCGGAATGGCGAGATTGACACGTTCCAGTGCTACGACGGTCTCATCGAGCACTGGATATTCCTTGCGTAGGTTTTTAACCTCGATAATGGGACCGCGACCGGTTTTCCCAGCGTTGGATGTGCTACCTACCGGCACATTCACCTCCTTGTTTTCTGGAATATGTTGATAATTGCTCCTAAGTCTAAAGTGTTTCACCGCGCTTCGCCACCCTTAAGGGAACACCCTGAAGCCACGGTCCGCGCGTGCCTGAAACTCGAAAACCGTTCAAGAAACCCCGCCTGAACGATATGGAACATGTTGTTTCATGCCAGAATTCCTTGTTTCGTGCCAAATGGCAGTGAACCGTGAAACGACGAAAATACAATGAAGGCATCGCAACGAATCGAAAACGAAGCTGAACGGTTCCATACCATGAGGGGGACATCATGAAACGTCGTTTCACACAAGCGGAGGTCTACTACCTCAACACCCTGCCCGCGGTGGAGCGGGC
>NZ_JBNMKH010000032.1:0-22882 GCF_050874245.1 Bifidobacterium sp.
AATCCATTGCGATTCGGACGCGCTTTTCGTTATGCGGATTGTCTGCCGTGCCTGCCGGTTACCCGTCGGCATCCGGCACATGCTCCGTCACACGCTCACGCTGGTGAGCATCGGTTGCTCCGTGGATTCCTTGATCCGCTTGAAGCCGAGCATGGCGATTGCCAGCGAAGTCAATGCCAACGCCGTCACCACGATGAAGCCGCCCTGCGAGCCCATGCGGTCGATGAACTGTCCCGCGATCGCGGAGCCCACCGAACCGCCGATCGAATTCATCGCGCCCATCCAAGCCATGCCTTCTGTAAATCGTGTGGGCGGGACCAAATGCAGCATCAGCTGGTTGCCGTTCACCCACGTCGGCGACTGGCAAACACCGATGCACAGGTAGATGATCATGATCACCCATAGATGCTTAGCGAACATGAATGAGCCGATGCCCAGATTCACCACCGCAAGGCAGAAGTAGAAACGTTTCCACAGCGGAATCTTCCAATTCTTCGCGCCGTACACAAGTGCGCCAATCAGCGAGCTGAGCGAGAAACAGGAGAACACGAAACCGGTGTACTGCTTCATATGCGCTTCCGTGGCGAATGCAACAATCGAAATGCTGGCGGCCGACTGGAATGCCCCCAAGCCGAACCACGTCACGCACACGGCGATCAGGCCTGGCCCCCAAATCGATTCCTTGCGACCGGCTTTTATATCCGCTTCGGCTTTCTGCATCGCGGCCTTCACCTCAGCGGCCGTCTTGCCTTCCGCACGCGCCTTGTCGCGCGCGTACTCCACCGCGGCCTCGGCCTGCAGCGCCTTGGACCGGGCGGCCTCGCGCTCGCGGTACTCCTTGCGGGTCATGCCCGCCTCGCGGGCCAGCTGGGTCTGCGATTTCGGCTCGGTCGTAAGCTCCGTCAGGAACATCAGCGCGCCGATCACCACGCACATGCCGGTGAACGAGAACGCCAGCAGTCCGGAGATCACGGCCAAGGTGGACGCCAGCGGATTGCCGATAACCCACATGCACTCGTCGAATACGCCGGACAGCGACAGCGCACGGTTCGTCTTCTCCGCATCGCCCTTGAGCAGCGTCGTCCAACGTTGACGGCTCATCGCGCCCCACGGCGGAATCGCGGCCATGAACGGCACTATGCAGAACAGGATCCACGACGGCACGCGTGCGGTGATGCAGGAGACCAGCGCGATCGCCGCCACCATCCACACGATGATTGTGGGAATCGACACCTGCCGTTGACCGAATTTGTCGACCAGCTTGCCGAGCACCGGGCTCGCCACGGCCAGCGCGATCGCCTGCACGGCCGTCAGCGCGCCCGCCAGCGAATAGTTGCCGTAGTAATGCTGCACGGAAATCGTGATCGTCATGCCGACCATCGGGAACGGCATGCAGGCGATCACCGAGCCGATGGAGAAGCGCGCGGTGTGTGGTATGCGCAGAAGCTCCGCGTACCCTCCGAAAAGACGTTGGCCGGCGTCCTTGACGCTGGCGAGGACAGTATTGGACATGCTCCGCCGCTCCTTTCTGCTCACGGTTTTGTTTGCCGCGTCCACGGCTTTGCGTCGCCGTGGGCTGATGATGCTTACCCCTGGAAATAATGTTGGTGAACCGCTTCCGCGCATAGCCTTCCCGCCTGGCGATCGCAATGCGTCAATCGATTGACGCAGCTGGCATGCCGAGCAGGGGAAAGTATGGGGGTTGCGTGTTGTTTATGCGTCTTTGTGGACCAAGGAACACTCTATGCGCAGGTACCGTCGTGACACGCGGCACGTCGGCATGGGAAACGATATTCGATTCGGTTGGATGGTCTACGTAGGATTGCGTAGGTATGCAAGAACAGAGGGCCGGCGGCTGACCGAACCGCGGAGCAGCCGGGACACCGGCGAAACGGACCGGCCCGCCATAGGAAAGGTGGCCAAGATGCCGGCGACAACCATCCATTTCGTACGCCACGGCAAGGTGGAGAATCCCGGACACCTGTTGTACGAGCGCCTGCCGGGCTTTCACCTGTCGGAATTGGGCGTCCGCATGGCGCAGGCCACCGCGCACTACATCGCCGTCAGCCCGCAGCTGAACACCGTGTCCGCCGTCTATTCGTCACCGCTGGAACGCACGCGCGAAACCGCCGGAGAAATCCTCGAATCGCTCAACTCGGTGCGCGGCCTGCGCGACGAGCGGCCGCTGGAACTCAAGACGGACGAGCGCCTGATCGAGGCACGCAACGAATTCCGCGGCAAACGCATCGGCTTCGGCGAAGGCGCGCTGTGGAAAAACGGCAACTGGAAGCTGGTGCGCAACCTGTGGAAGCCAAGCTGGGGCGAAAGCTACCAATCGATCGCGCACCGCATGCAGGACTTCGCGCTGGAGAAAGTCGACGAATACCCGGGAAAGCAGATTGTGGTGGTCAGCCATGAATCACCCATCTGGAGCTATCGCCACATGCTGGAAACCGGCCATCCCGAACACAACATGATGTTGCGCCACACCGCGCTCGCGTCCATCACCTCCATCACGTACGATTGCGACACCAAAAAAGTGCTGTCCATCACATATGTGGACCCCGCGGCGGGCGTCGAGTAAGGTGAGCGTAAGGAACGGGCAGTCGACGGCGACCGGCGATGGTCGATGCCGACCGTCCGATTGGACACACGACTTCGGACATACGATTCGGACATACAAGGAGGATGCATGCCTTTCGTGATTGATCAGGAGACGGTCACTTCGATGCTTGCCTCGCATGTGGTCGCCACCGCCATCGATCTGGGTATCGATCTGGTCAAGATGTGGCCGCTGCAGACGGCTCAGGAATTGGAGAACGACGCGCGTTACGCGGAGGATCTGCAAGTGCGTTTCTCCTGCATGATGGCGCAGACGTTGCTGAAGCGTTCCGAAAAGATCGAGCAGTCCGTCGCGGAGGCCGCGTACGAGGGCATGGATGTGATTCCCGGCTGCGATCGGGACGTCATGCATGCGTTGATGAGCGCCAATCAGGCCTACGATGTGCTGTCGTCCTACCATGGCGTCGACGGCGCCGACCTGTTCATGGAAGCCGCCAGAACGCTTGGCATCGATGTAGAGGACCGTGTCGAACAGGGGATCCGTGAAGTGATGGCCAGCGTGGCGCGGACGATGCGCGACACCTCCGATCTTGAGATTGATGACGATGTTGCGGAGGATGTCGGACTGTGCAAGTCCGCCACTGTGGACCGCGATGTGCTTGCCCGGCGGTATCTGGCTTCGGTGACCGTCGGCGATGCTTTGCTGAACCTCATGTGCCACGACGTCGACGACCAGCAGGAGCAAGCCATTCGCGCGTTGCCGGTGCTGCTGTACGTCAACGGCCTGTGCGAGCAGTTGGCGGTTCCGCACACGTTCGTCACCGCGGAGCAGCTGGGCTAT
Organism: Bifidobacterium sp.; assembly: GCF_050874245.1. GTDB lineage: Bacteria > Actinomycetota > Actinomycetes > Actinomycetales > Bifidobacteriaceae > Bifidobacterium. Next base: position 3,404 of record NZ_JBNMKH010000032.1, read on the forward strand.
CTGATCGAGCTACGCGATTCCGCACGGCGATTCGGCGACTGCGAGCCGGTATTCTCCAATTCCTTCTGCCCGCAGACCTTCGTCGCCACGGTACGGTACCTCGCCATGTTCGCCGGGCAGGAATGGGCGGAGCACGCCTCGTATCTGCGGTGGGACCCGAAGAAGGCCGAGCAGGAGGCCAGAGACGAGGACGAGCGTAGAAGCAAGGAGGCGCTCGCCAAGAAATTCAATCTGACGAAGGATGATTCGGCCGATTCGAATTCCGGTGCGACCGCCGGCACGGGTTCGAAGCCGCGCGAATAGACGGTTTCCGTTTCTTTCCGTCCTATTTTTCTGCTTCCTATATGACGAATCCCGGCTCCTGCGATTGGCAGGAGCCGGGATTCTGCGTTTACGTGCGCGTCATGCGCTTTTCATTATTGCGATGGACACCGGTCAGCGCTGCTGGTCGTTGTCATCCGCCGGGGCGTCCGGGTTGGTCGGGTTGGTCGGGGCGCTTTGTTCCGTTGGGACGTTCGGCTCTACCGGGGTGTTCGATTCCGTCGGAGCGGCTCCATATGGCTCTTGGAACTGGGCTGGCGCCTGGGGCATGGCGGGCATCGGCGGGACGGTTGGCACGGTTGGGACGGTTGGGACGGCCGGCATGGGCGGCATGGTCGGCTGCTGCGCTACCGGAGCTGTCGGCACCGCGGGGGCAACGTACTGTTGCGGCGCGGGATTGTATTGGGCGGCCTGCGCCGCATACGGGTCGGCGGCCGGAGCCGTCGGCATGGGTGGCATTGCCGGTTGTTGTGCTACTGGCGTCGTTGGCGCGGCGGGAGCGGCGTACTGCTGGTAAGCGTCGTTTTGAGGCGCCGCGTCATACTGCTGTGTTGCGTTGTACTGTGGCGCTGCGTTGTACTGTGGCGCTGCGTTGTACTGTGGCGCTGCGTTGTACTGCGCGGCGTACTGCTGTGGCGCTGCGTAAGGGTCATTGGTGGGTGCCATGCCATTGGGGTATGGAAGGGTACCCGTATTCGGATCGTCGAATCGTGCGCCCTCGGGGTTGGTCCTTTTGGCCATCAGGTAGATGTAGGTGATGATTGAGCCCAACATCGCCAGAACGCCGACGATGGACATGACGATGCCGATGGCGGCCAGATTGCCGCTGCTGCCGTTCAGAGCGCTTATGGCACCTCCACCGATGAAGACCAGGCCGATGATGAGGATGATCATCGCGACGACTTGGACTCCGTAGATGATGGCCAGCGTGGTGCCGCGCAGATTGACGTCATGCAGACGGCGCACACCGAGCGCGAGGGTCGGCACGAGAGTGCCAAGCCCCCAGAGGGTGCCGACCAGATCGTCGATGGTGGAGATGGCGTCGGAATCGGTGATCGTTCCCAACAGACCGAAGAGGCAACCGAGAGCGAAGACGATGATGTAGTTGGCGAGAATCCACCACCAGAATTCGCCGCGGGATGCACGTCCCTTGAACACCGCGTACTTCTTGAAGAAGCGGACGACCGCCTCGCCCATGTTGCAGCCGTAAGCTGGCATGTCAAGCGGCGCGGTCAATGCGAAGAAGCTGTCGCCGGCCTGCGGAGCCGGTGCCGGCTGTCCGTAGTTGGCGGACGGGCCTTGACCGTACTGAGGCTGGCCGTACTGTGCCTGTCCGTACTGCTGCTGTCCGTAGGTCGGATCGCCGTATTGCGGCGACGGCGCCTGACTGTAATCGGGGGTTCCGTATTGCGGAGCTTGCTGGCCGTAATTCGGCTGGTTGTATTGCGGCGTCGGTTGCGGCACCTGTGGATTGTATTGGTTGGGGTCCGTCATTAGAGCGCCCTTTCGCAAAATGATGATTTGAGAAAAAGAATCAACTTACACTGTACTCCCCTGCAGGCGTGGAGATAGGGGAAATATTGCACTATGGGACGCCATGGGAGAAAAATGGCGATCGGATGACGTCACGTCCGGTTTGCGCGGCACAATGGAGCCTATGACTGAAGCTGAAAACACCAAACCGGAACTTCCCGAAAACGTCCGCGTGCGTTTCTGCCCGTCCCCGACCGGCATCCCGCACGTCGGCATGGTCCGCACCGCACTGTTCAACTGGGCTGAGGCCCGCCACACCAAGGGCACGTTCGTGTTCCGCATCGAGGATACGGACGCCCAGCGCGATTCCGAGGAAAGCTACAACCAGATCATCGAAGCCCTGAACTGGCTCGGCATTGACTGGGACGAAGGCATCAACGTCGGCGGCCCGGACGGCCCGTACCGTCAGTCCGAGCGCGGCGATATCTACAAGGATGTCGCGGCCAAGCTGCTCGAAGCCGGCTATGCGTACGAATCCTTCTCCACTCCTGAGGAGATCGAGGCCCGCAACGTGGCCGCTGGTCGTCCGAAGGCCTTCGGTTACGACGGCTACGACCGCAACCTGACCGAGGAGCAGAAGGCCGCCTTCCGCGCGGAAGGCCGCAAGCCCGCCCTGCGTATCCGCATGCCCGACGAGGACATCGCCTTCGACGACCTCATCCGTGGTCGCATCGAATTCAAGGCCGGTTCCGTGCCGGACTACGTGATCGTCCGTCCGAACGGCGACCCGCTGTACACGCTGACCAACCCGGTCGACGACGCCATGATGCGCATCAACGTGGTGCTGCGTGGCGAAGATCTGCTGAGCTCCACCCCGCGCCAGATCGTGCTGTACCGCTACCTGATCGAGCTGGGCGTGGCCAAGGAAATGCCGCTGTTCGGCCACATGCCGTACGTGATGGGCCAGGGCAATAAGAAGCTTTCCAAGCGCGATCCGGAATCCAACCTGTTCCTGCACCGCGACCACGGCTTCATCCGTGAGGGCCTGCTGAACTACTTGGCGCTGCTGGGTTGGTCCATCGCCCCCGACCGCGACGTGTTCTCCATGGACGAAATGATCGAGAAGTTCGATGTGCGCGACGTCAAGGCCAACCCGGCCCGTTTCGACATCGACAAGGCCATCTCCATCAACGCCGAGCACATCCGTATGCTCGACCCGCAGGACTTCCTGAACCGTTCCGTGCCGTACCTCAAGCGTGACGGCGTTGTGTCCGCCGACTCCTGGGACGCCCTGACCGACCGTGAGCGCGAGATCCTCACCGCCGCCGCTCCGCTCGTGCAGCCGCGTGTGCGCCTGCTGGGCGAGGTTGCCGGCATGGTCGGCTCCCTGCTGTCCACCGAAGGCTACATCGAGCCTGACGCCGACGCCAAGAAGCAGCTCAAGGATTCCGCTCCCGAGGTGCTGGACAAGGCCATCGCCGCCCTTGACGGCGTGGATGAGGCCGATTGGAAGACCGACAACCTGCACGAGACGCTGAACAAGACGCTGGTCGAGGAAGGCGGCTACAAGCCGCGTCTGGCCTTCGGTCCGGTGCGTGTGGCCATGAGTGGCCGCCGCGTGAGCCCGCCGCTGTTCGAATCCATGGAGATTGTCGGCAAGGACGTTTCCATGGCTCGTCTGCGTGGCCTGCGCGAACACCTGTGATGAGGTGACGTCTGTACGTAGAATGTCTACGTACAGGCACTGATTCGAAGCCGCTCCTCTGTATGGGGGAGCGGCTTTTGCATGCTTTTTGTACGTCCTTGCATGTTTTCGCATGCTTTCCGTATATCTGTAAAATGGCGGAAAATAGCGCGACACGCCGTGATTTGCATAGTGCCTTGGTTTCGCGTATATTTATCACTCGTTGCGGTTCACAGCTCAGCTGGGAATCACAACGATAACTCAAGCCCCCGTCGTCTAGCGGTCTAGGACTACGCCCTCTCACGGCGCCAACACCGGTTCAAATCCGGTCGGGGGTACGACGGACAACTTCTCGAAGTTGCCACGCCTGCCAAATTGGGATGTGGTGTAATTGGCAACACAGCTGATTCTGGTTCAGCCATTCTTGGTTCGAGTCCAGGCATCCCAGCCAATGAGCCCTCGCAGTTGCGAGGGTTTTTTGTTTCCTGAAAAATCCTTTCCGTGGGCAATCCCTTCCACGAATCGCAAAAGCCGCCATTTAAATCGGAATATGCCGACCAAAGTGCACTACCCTAGAACTATGACCGAAATGCAGCATGCCGACAAAGCCACGCGCCCGCGCATCCAACCAGCGGAGGAGGGGGACAATCGTCCACTTTCCGTCTCCGCGCGTCTCGGCCGGCTGCAATTCCATCAATCCGGCAAATTCCGCGTGCTGCAATTCGCTGACATCCAGGACGGGCCGAACGTCAGCAAGGACACCATCAAACTCATCGAAGCGTCGGTCGACGCCACACGTCCCGACATCGTCATCTTCAACGGCAATCAGATCGCCGGATACGACCCCGCGTACGCGCAGACCACGCGCAAACGCCGCTGGAGCGCACGTCCGTCCGGCACTTCCTCCGAAGCTTCCGAAGAACGTTATGCGGCCGCTCTGGGGCGCACACGTGGCTTGGTGCGGCAGACTATCGGACGGCTCGTGCAGCCGCTTGCCGAACGCGGCATTCCGTGGGCGGTGACCTTCGGCAACCATGATTTCCAGTGCGGACTCGACAATGCCGAAATCGAAGGCATCTGCCGCGAATTCCCGGGATGCCTCAATCCTGCGCGGGAAGAGACGTCCGATGCTGAAACGCGAGACGGACAAAAGGCCGCGTTGCCGGATCAGCCGGCATACGCGTGCGCGCCCGGCACGTTCGCATTGCCGGTTTCGAACGTCGATCGCACGTACGATGTGCTGGGCTTGGTATTGCTGGATTCCGGCGATTACGCCCGTTCCGGCGGCTATGGAAGCCCCTCCGCGGCCGCGTTGCGTTTCCTTGCCGACGTTCCGGAGCGGATGAGGAGCGCGCGCCCGCAGGAAAGACGCGACGATACGGGAAAGCTGCCGTGCATGGTTTTCCAGCATTTCCCGGTGGCGCAGTACTATCAGCTGCTCAAACCGGTCGCGGCCACCGCAGCTCGCGCCATTGAGGGATACCGCGATTTCGCCGGCCGTCATTTCGTGCTTGACGAGGACAAGACGCAGCCCGGCAGCTATCTGGGAGAGGGCGTCAGCTGCCCGGATGCCGATAGCGGCGAATTCGCGATTCTCGGCAAATCGGGATATTTCGCGATTTCCGCAGGGCATGACCATCGCAATGCCTTCGTCGGTTCGATTACGGCTGGGGATGCCGAAAACAGGGATAGACGGATCATGATGGTCGCCTCGCCGACCAGCGGCTTCGGCTCGTATGGTCCGGTGCCGGAGAAACGTGCGGCACGGCTGTTCGAATTCGATATTCGACACCCGTACGAGCCGCGTACGCAATTGCTGGAATACGGTGAGTTGGTGGGCAAACCGAGCGCCGGAAGACCGTACGCGTACGGCATGACGAGCGAATCGAAGCCTGACGCGGAAGGCATGGACCTGCTGCATCGGCCGACATGGTGGGGCAAGGTGCTGGGCAGATTGGCCGCGTTGATTCGCAGGTAACCCACGTCAGCCAGTATGTCCGCGTATACGCCCATATACGTAAAACGCCGATTCGTCGAAGATGGCGAATCGGCATTTTGTATAAAAGCGAAATAAAAGCGAATCAGCGAATCACGTGAATCCGTCAACGTCCGGAGGATGCCTTGATCAGCGCGTCGGTGAGATACTTGCCGGCGGCCATGACCAGCGGCGCGTAGCGGCGGCCGGGATTGGCGCCCATGCGGCCGTTCGGACCGGAAATCGAAATGGCGGCGATCACCTGACCGGAGGCGTTGCGAATCGGCGCGGAAATCGAGCATACGCCCTCGTCGCGTTCATTGACCGACTCGGCCCAGCCGCGTTTGCGGACGGCGGTGAGCTTGGCCGCGGAGAACTTAGCGTGGCGCAGTCCCTGATGAAGTCGTTCGGAATCCTCCCAAGCCAGCAGAATCTGCGCAGCGGAACCCGCTTCCATGGACAGCATCGCGCCGACCGGAATGGAATCGCGCAGACCGGAGGCGCGCTCCACGGCCGCGATGCAGACGCGCTGGTCGCCCTGACGGCGGTAGATCTGCGCGGATTCGCCGGTACGATCGAGCAGGGTCTGCAGAATAGGCGCCGCCGCGGTGAGCAGACGGTCCTCGCCGGCCGCGGCCGCAAGTTCCGCGAATCGCGAGCCGAGCACGAAGCGGCCATGCTGGTCGCGCAGCACGAAGCGATGCCGTTCCAGCGCAATCGCAAGACGGTGCGCAGTCGGACGTGCGAGTCCCGTCGCGGAAACCAGCTGCCCAAGCGTGGCCGGACCGGATTCAAGGGCGTCGAGAATCTTGACTGTCTTGTCGAGCACACCGACCCCGGAATGGATTTCGTTGCTTTGCGGGGGTGCCGTATATGTGCCATCCGCCTCGTGCGCAGCGTTTGCAGCTTGCGACGGGGGCATAGCTTTGCTCGGGTTCGAAGAAGTCATACGTCGAATTATGCCATCTCACATATTGAAATGCAAAATGTACGTGGTTCGCGAGTGGGGTAAAGCAGATATTTTACTCTTTTTGTGATGGTGATTAAAGCTGGGAAAATGCTGAAATTCCAACGTTTTTGTGGGTGATGTCGGGTTGAGCCCTGACAGGGCGCGTTCAGCCATCGCATCCGTCCCGTTTTCATATCTCATATACCGGCATCCAGGAGCTCGAACCCGTTTCAAGACCATAGGCTTATAGCACGAGTAACGCGGTGACGCAATAGCCGCAAGGAAATTAGTGAGGAAAACCGAGGAGGTCCCACAATGGGAACGACATTGGCCGAGAAGGTCTGGGCCGATCATTTGGTACGCAAGGGTAGCGATGGAGCTCCCGACTTGCTGTACATCGACCTGATGCTCATGCATGAGGTGACCAGCCCGCAGGCGTTCGAAGGTCTGCGCCTGGCAGGACGCAAGCCGCGTCACGTCGACCAGCTCATCGCCACGGAAGACCACAACACGCCGACCGTCGACATCGACCGTCCGAATCCGGACAAGACCTCGGCACTGCAGCTGAGCACGCTGGAGAAGAACTGCAAGGACTTCGGCGTGCGTCTGTGCCCGCTCGGCGACGCGGACCAGGGCGTGGTGCACGCGTTCGCTCCGGTGCTGGGCCTGACCCAGCCGGGCATGACCATCGTGTGCGGCGATTCGCACACCTCCACCCATGGCGCATTCGGCGCGATGGCCATCGGCATCGGCACCTCCGAGGTCGAGCACGTCATGGCCACGCAGACCCTGAGCCTCAAGCCGTTCAAGACCATGGCCGTGAACATCGAGGGCGAGCTGCCGAAGGGCGTGACCGCCAAGGACATCATCCTCGCCATCATCGCGAAGATCGGCACCGGCGGTGGCCAGGGCCATGTCATCGAATACCGTGGCGAGGCCATCAAGAAGCTGTCGATGGACGCCCGCATGACCATCTGCAACATGTCGATCGAAGCCGGCGCCCGCGCCGGCATGATCGCGCCGGACGAAGTGACCTTCGAATACCTGAAGGGCCGTCCGCATGCGCCGGAAGGCGAGATGTGGGACAAGGCCGTCGAATATTGGAAGACGCTGAAGACCGATGACGACGCCGTGTTCGACAAGGAAGTGACCATCAACGCGGCCGACCTCGAACCGTACGTCACCTGGGGCACCAACCCCGGCCAGGGCGTGAAGATCTCCGGCGTGGTGCCGGATCCGGCCTCCTTCAACGACGAGACCGAACGTTCCGCCGCCGAGCGCGCCATCGCCTACATGGGCCTCAAGCCGGGCATGCGCATCAAGGACATCGCCGTGGACACCGTGTTCATCGGCTCCTGCACGAACGGTCGCCTCGAGGACCTGCGCGTGGCCGCCTCCATCATGAAGGGCCATCACAAGGCGGACAACATCCACCGCGTGCTCGTGGTGCCGGCATCCTCCCGCGTGCGTCTGCAGGCGGAGAAGGAAGGCCTTGACAAGATCTTCAAGGACTTCGGCGCCGAATGGCGTAACGCCGGCTGCTCCATGTGCCTGGGCATGAACCCGGACAAGATGGTGGCCCACGAACGCTCCATCTCCACCTCGAACCGTAACTTCGAAGGCCGTCAGGGCAAGGGCTCGCGCACGCATCTGGCGTCGCCGGCCGTCGCCGCAGCCACCGCCATCCGCGGAACCATCTGCTCGCCGGCGGATCTGTGAGCCTGGCCGAACAGCTTGCAATCGTAGGCAATCGTAAGTAATCGAAGGATTTGTTGAAATGGAAAAACTGACTACACTCACCGGCGTGGCTGTGCCGCTCCGCCGTTCCAATGTCGATACCGACCAGATCATTCCGGCCGTGTTCCTGAAGCGTGTGAAGAAAACCGGCTTCGACGATGCGCTGTTCTACGCATGGCGCCGCGATCCGGAATTTGTGCTGAACAAGCCGGAATACCAGCATGGCAAGATTCTGGTGGCCGGACCGGATTTCGGCATCGGCTCCTCCCGCGAGCATGCCGTGTGGGCGCTGCATGACTACGGCTTCCGCGTGGTGATTTCCTCTCGTTTCGCCGACATCTTCTATGGCAACACCGCCAAGAACGGCGTGCTCGCCGCGATTATGCCGCAGGAGTCCGTTGAACTGCTGTGGAAGCTGCTCGACGAGGAACCGGGCCGCGAGATGACCGTCAGCCTGGAGGACCGTACCGTCACCTGCGGCGACGTGACGCTGCCGTTCGAAGTGAACGACTACACCCGTTGGCGTCTGATGAACGGCTATGACGATATCGATCTGACGCTGCAGCATGAGGACGACATCATCGCCTACGAGAAGATGCGCGCTGAGAAGTTCCCGTTCAAGCCGAAGACCCTGCCGGTCAAGCGCGAGCCGGAACAGCCGATCGAATCCGCCCGAGAAGGCGAATACCCTGATTGGCAAGGTCCGCTAGCCGATCGCGGCATCATTTAGCCGCGACCGGCTGGCCTGCAGTGCAGTGCACTGCAGGCAGGGCCTTGCCCGAGCGAGGCGACAGCCGAGCGAGGGTAGCATTGAGCCCGCGCGCAGCGCGGTCCATAATTGCAGGACGGGGCCGTTGGCCGGGATTGCAGGCAAGGCCAGTTGCCCAATCATGGTCGCGTTGTGTTGCTGTGATTGCGTCGTCACGATTGCGTCGCTGCTAATCGTCCTGCCAGCCTCGACCATCAACAGACAGTACAGTTCGCCGCAATCACCCCGCCGCTGTAATCGCCCAGCAATAGCCCCTTCTTCCAAAGCCCGGCACCACGCCGGGCTTTTATTTTGTCAGTATTTTGCCGAAACAGCTTTCCGTCGGTGAGACGCAACGGCCGTCCGGACCGTACAGCGCGTTACAGTGGATGCAGCATTTCGCGCGTTCGCATCGCACATCCACCATGACCGGGAATGATTTCGGAGAGCATTATGAGCCAGGGTTTCGCGCCGTTCTATGACGTCAATCGCACGTATGAAGACAATTATCTGCAGGGGCCGTTCGGCGCGTTCGCCGAAGCGTTGAAAAACGATTCCGCACGGTCCGCTCGGCCTGAACCATCCACCCAGGGCGAGGATGTCCTCGGATTCCATGTGAATCTGCCATTCGGCATTCCCGCCGGTCCGCTGCTCAACGAACGATTCACCACCGCCGCCTTCCGTATGGGATTCGATTTGGCGGTCTACAAGACGGTCCGCTCCCGCGCATGGGGCTGCAACGCGTTTCCGAACGTGCTCGCCGTGCATCCGAAGCGCGCGGACGGCTCGCTCGTTCCAGGCAGCGCCGAACTTGACGAAGGTGTGCTTGCCGATACCCGATTCGAGCTTCCGATTTCGATTTCCAACAGCTTCGGCGTGCCATCGCGTGATCCGGACGAATGGCAGCCGGACATGGAAAAGGCGATCGCGTCCGCCGGTGAAGGCCAGTTGCTCGTGCCAAGCTTCCAGGGATCGCGCGTGGAAGGCATGGATCGCAAGGCGTACATCGCCGACCATGTCACCACCGCGCATCTGGTGACGGAAACCGGCGCCGGGCTGATGGAAATGAACACCAGCTGCCCGAACGAAGGCCACAATCGTCTGCTGTGCCATGACCCGCATCTGGTGGGGAAGATCACGGAAGCCGTGAAAAACGAAATCGGCGATCGTCCGCTCATCGTGAAACTCGCATACATTCCCGACGATGCCGACCTGGAAACCATGGTCGCGGAAACCGCCGGCCACGGCACCGTGCAAGGCTTCTCCACTATCAACACCATTTCCGCGCGATTGGTGGACGCCAATGGCAACCAGGCGCTGCCGGGCGCCGGCAGAGAACGTTCCGGCGTGTGCGGCAACGCCATCCGCGGCGCCGGCCTCGACATGGTCGGCAGGCTCTCCGCCATCCGCGAAAAGCTCGGCCTCGACTTCGCCATCGTGGGCGTTGGCGGAGTCATCAGTCCCGACGACTACCACGCGTACCGTAAGGCGGGTGCGAATGCCGTGATGAGCGCCACCGGAGCCATGTGGGACGCGAATCTTGCACGCGAGATTAAGGAGACATCGCGTTGAATTCCGGCTTGCGCGAAAGTGCTACAGGGCTTATGGCAAACTAAACAGCAGTATTCTTTAGACCTGATTCAACAGGAATCGAAAGAGGTTGAGCGTGTCTGACAACAAAAAAGACATTCTGCACGTCGAAGGCGGCAAGCCGCTGAACGGCACCATCAAGGTCCGCGGCGCGAAGAACTTTGTAAGCAAGGCCATGGTGGCCGCGTTGCTGGCTCCGGGCGTTTCCGTGTTGAAGAACGTTCCGGAGATTCGCGATGTGCACGTGGTTTCCGATTTGCTGCGATTGCACGGCGTGGACGTGACCGTGGACGGCAAGAACGGCGTGGTGACGATCGACGCCACCCATGTGCAGCTTGCCGATGTGGCCGACGTGGACACGTTGTCCGGCTCGTCCCGCATTCCGATTCTGTTCTCCGGTCCGCTGCTGCACCGTCTGGGTGAGGCGTTCATTCCGGCGCTCGGCGGCTGCAACATCGGCGGCCGTCCGATTGATTTCCACCTTGAGACCCTGCGCAAGCTCGGTGCGAACGTGGACAAGGAGCACAAGGACGGCATCCATATCACCGCGCCGAACGGATTGCACGGCGCGAAGATCCATCTGCCGTACCCGTCCGTGGGCGCCACCGAGCAGACGCTGCTCGCCGCCGTGCTCGCCGAAGGCAAGACCGAGCTTTCCGGCGCGGCCATCGAACCCGAGATCATGGATTTGGTGAATGTGCTGCAGAAGATGGGTGCTCTCATCTCCGTGGACGTGGACCGTACGTTCCGTATCGAAGGTGTCAAGGAGCTCAAGGGTTACACGCACACGTCTCTGACCGACCGTATCGAGGCGGCGTCTTGGGCGTCCGCGGCGCTCGCCACTCATGGCGACATCTTCGTCAAGGGTGCCACCCAGCCGGAGATGCTGACCTTCCTGAACGTGTTCCGCAAGATCGGCGGCGAATTCGACATCACCGACAAGGGCATCCGTTTCTGGCATCCGGGCGGCGATCTGAAGCCGGTGGCCATCGAGACCGACGTGCATCCGGGCTTCATGACCGACTGGCAGCAGCCGCTCGTCGTGGCGCTGACCCAGGCCAACGGTCTTTCCATCGTGCATGAGACCGTGTATGAGAACCGTTTCGGCTTCACCAAGCCGCTGGTGCAGATGGGCGCCACCATCCAGCTGTATCGCGAATGCCTGGGCTCGCTGCCGTGCCGTTTCCAGCAGCGCAACTACAAGCATTCCGCGGTCATCTTCGGACCGACTCCTCTGACCGGTCGCGACATCGACGTGCCGGATCTGCGCGGCGGCTTCAGCCACCTGATCGCGGCACTCGCGGCCAAGGGCCCGTCTAATGTGCAGGGCATCTCCCTGATCGACCGTGGCTACGCCGACTTCCGTGGCAAGCTGGAAGCCCTCGGCGCTGATTTCGACTAATCGTTTCGGCCGATTGCCTTTGACTGGTCGCCGGCACTGACCGACGTTGGCCGCTGTCAAATACCGACTTCAGCCGGCATCCGCATCGCGCGGGTGCCGGCTTTGCCATACGTGGCGGTTTGTGCGGCGGCCTGCACGGGAGTCCGCGCCTGCTTTGCTGCATCGTCGCCTGGTTTGTGCCACGTTCTCTTGATGCCATTGGCTTTTGCTTGTGGCAAGGGGGAGATTCTCTTATGTGGTTAAATATGAATTAAGCGGTCGAATAGCGGTCGAATAGCGGTCGAATAGCGGTCGAATCGAATGGGCGGAAGACTCCTGTAGTGAGGTGGATCAATGGATGTCGCAGAGTTTGAAGGTATTCTCCGTGTAGGTGAAAGTTCGACCGTGGAATTCAAACGGTGCGGAGGCAATCCTGAGCATGATACTTATGAAACGATTTGCTCATTCGCCAATCATGCCGGAGGTGCCATCTTCCTCGGTGTGAAGGATGATGGCACGGTATTGGGAGTTCCTGAGAAATCGGCGTTGAGCATTGAACGCAATATCGCCAATGTGACTGGACAGTCACAGTCGTTCTCCCCGACGCTGTTCGTGGAAACGGAACGTTTCCAATACGACGGGAAGACTGTGATTCGTATATGGGTGCCGCCGACTTCATCCGTATTCCGCTATAAAGGGCAGATATGGGATCGCGTCGCGGATGCTGATAGGCGGATTGACGGTGAGATGCAGATTACCCAGATGTATATTCGCAAACAGAACATTTTTACGGAACAACGCATCTATCCGGGATTGTCGTTTGAGGATCTGGATTCGAATTTGATAGCTAGAATCCGTGCGATGGCGGAAAACAAGACCCCTGATCATCCATGGGGCGGAATGGATGATCGGACATTATTGCGCAGCGCCCGTCTGTATGCACGGGATTATGGCAGCAAGACTGAGGGATTGACATTGGCCGCCGGACTTTTGCTGGGCAAGGATGAAGTAATTGCTGACCTGCTTCCCGCATACAAAACCGATGCCGTGGTCAGACGTGAAGATTTGGACCGATATGATGACCGTCTCGTAGTGCGCACCAATCTGATTGATGCTTACGGACAGCTTTCGGCGTTCATGCGCAAGTCATTGCCTGATCGTTTCCATGCGGAACATGGCACGGCTGTTAGCGCTCGTGATTGGATTGTCAGGGAATTAGTGTCGAACATCCTCGTGCATCGTGAGTATTCCAGTCCGGTCCCGGCTCAAATCGTTATCACGGATGAGGGGATCGAAACTCGTAATGCCAGCCGTCCGGTTTTTGAAGGCGAGATTGATTTGGGTAACTTCACTCCTGTGCCCAAGAATCCCGTGATTGCCGATGTTTTTATGCAGATTGGTTTGGCTGAGGAACTGGGCAGTGGCGTAAGGAATCTCACGAAATATACGAAGCTGTATTCCGGAGGCGACCCGAGGTTCCACGATGGACTGGTGTTCACGGCATTCGTGCCTGTTCGCGAGCATGATGCCGAACATGAGAACATGGTTGGACGGAAGCCTGGGAAGGCAGCCGACTCGGTTGTCAGTATTGAAGATGCCATTGAGTATTTGTTGTCTGAACACAGTGAGATTACGATTGCCCAAATTGCAAAATTAAGTGGTTCTGATGTTCGCGCGGTGAGACGTAAAGTCGGTAAATTGGTCGAACGAGGACGTCTGGTTGCGCTGGGCAAGACCCGTAATCGTCGCTATAAGAGAGCAGAGAAATAAGTCGGGCGCCGATTTCGACTGATTCTTCGGCCGTTTTTCCTAGCCGGCGCTGGTCGCTGGCCGGAGTCGATTCAGCCGGCATCCGCATCGCGCGGGTGCCGGCTTTGCCATATGTGCGTATCGGCGGGCGGTGGCACAATGGGAGCCATGGCATCCAAAGGAAAACCGTCTCCTCGTTCCGCGGTGAAGCCGCTGAGCGACGAGCAAGTGGCGAAACTCGCGAAGAAGCATCATCTGGTCGATCCGACCCACGATTTCCCGACCGGCCCGCGCAAGGCCAACACCGCGGAGATCGAAGCACAGCATCCCAAGGCCACGCAGCGTCTGCTGACCGGCTGTGACCTGGTCATGCGCGCGCACAGCAAAATCCGCGTCTGGGGACTGGAGCACGTGCCGGAAACCGGCCCGTTCATCACCGCCGCCACGCATGTGACCATGTACGACGTGTTCGTGCCGATGGTTTCGATGTTCCATCAGGGCCGTCGTCCGAGGTATATGGCTAAGGCCGAAATGGCCAAATGGCCGTTGATTGGCAAATGGTTCCAGCTGGTCGGCATGCAGCCGGTCGAACGCCGTGCCGGCAAGGCCAGGGCTATCGAGGAGACGTCCGTGGAGATTCTGACCTCCGGTCGTCCTTTGACCGTATGGCCGGAAGGCACCGTGACGCGTGACCCGCAGAAGTGGCCGATGAGCATGAAGAACGGTGTGGGTGTGATTGCGCTCGAGGCCTCGCGCCGGCTTGGCTACCAAGTGCCGCTGTACTGCTCCGTGACGTGGGGCGCGGCAAGCATCAACCACTGGTGGCCGTGGCCGCGCAAGAACGTGGTGATGTGCTTCGACGAGGCGCTCGATTATTCGGATTTGCTGGATGGCTGCGATTCCTGGGGCAAGGACGTGCCGACCGATCGCGCCGACGAGCTGACCCGTCGCATCCGTGTGCGCATGACCGAGATCATGGCTGAGATTCGCGGCGAGCAGGCGCCCGACGGCTACTGGGACTACCGCACCATGAGCCGCGTGAAGGACTGAAGGCGGTCGTATCGAATTGCCACGATGCGGCGAGTGCCATAGCCGTCGGTCAGTCGGCGGTTATGGTGAAGGCCGCATACAGCGGCAAGCTACGCAGCGGTACCGAGGTTTCCGCTACGGTATCCACGCCGAAATTACGTTCGGACAGGCGGTATGCGTAGGGTGAATTGCCTTCACGCACGAATCTGGCGAGGCTCTTTGCCGTAACGTTGCGGGCCGACTTGACTTCGACGGGAATCGCCTGCGCCATTGTATTCTGGAAAACGAAATCGAGTTCTCCGCGGGTGCCCCCTTCAGGTGTCCAGTACAGTGTGTTGATGCCGTTGCCTCGCAATGCCTGCATTACGTAATTCTCGGCCAACGCCCCGCGAAAATCGGAGGACAATGCTTTCGTCGTATCCGGCGAGAGGAACATTTCGGCGCTGATGCCGAATTTATGGAACATGAGGCCGGTGTCCGCAACGTAGACCTTGAAGAAGCTGCCCTCCTCATCGCAATATTCGCAAAGCGGCGGTGTGGTGTCCTTCGTCATTTCGTTGCGCGACACGATTCCAGCGGCTTCTAGCCATTCGAGCGGTTCCATGAGGCGGCTGCGTCGTCCTCCGCGGACCACTTCGGAGTATTTGAATTTTTTGGTGGAGGAACGCAACAGCTGTTTTGGCAGGCTGTCCCAGATTCGTTTGGCGGAAATGCCGCTGATGCCGTTGTCCGGATCCGTCATGTCGTTGACGTATGTGCTGTCGATTTCCTGCTGCTCCTGCGCCACCTCGCTGAACGATCCGCTTTCTCGGTAGGCGAGCACCGCTTTGGGCATGCCTCCGACGACAAGATATCGATGGTAGAGGTCCAGTGCCTTGTCGTGGACGAGCAGAGGCTCCATGCTGAGCGCGTGGGAACGTATGGATTGCGCCAGAGCGTCCTCTCCCAAAGCCCAGAGGAATTCCTCGAAATCCATGGGATGCATATCCATCTGGCGAACTCCGGAGGGGAACGGCAGGCTGCGTTTCTTTACCGTGACTCCGAGCAGGCTTCCCGTGGCTATGACTCTCCATCGTGTGCCGGAAAAGAATCGCAGCGAATTCAAGGCTTTTTCGGAGAGCTGGATTTCGTCGAAGAACAACAGCGTGTGACCTGGCTCGCATGACTTGCCGGTATATTCCTGTATGCGCCGGACAATAGCATCCGGTTCGTTGGTGGGGACGCTGAATATCTTTTCGATGGTGTCCAAATCGGTTTGGAAATCTAGCGTGACCATGTCGCCGTGGAAGGTGGTTTCGCCGATGTGCCTGATGAGGCGCGTTTTGCCGATGCGCCTGGCTCCTCGAATCAGAAGAGGATGATCGTCCCCGCTGGTGGCCCATTGGGATATGGCTTCTTCCATTTTGCGTTTCATATATGGCATAAGGCACTCCGGATGTTTTTTGCTTTTCGTAGTTGTACGCGATTTTATGTGATTTTGTGTACAACGCGTACACGAAATTACATAATTTTGTGTACAGCATGTACATGTTTTTAGAAATATCGTGTATGACGCTTGGAATTCGCAAATCAGTTCGCTTGACTGGAATCGTCTGGAATCGATGTTGATGAAGCGATTGCCCATGTTTTCTAAAACGGAGACGCCGACCGGTGTGCGTGGTCGGCGGTAGCATAGAGCAAGTGTTGGAACGCGGCGGCCCGCGACGGGCGGCCGGAGCAATTCAAGGAGCTGAACAATGGCGAATGTGACGGTACTGGGCGCTGGCGCTTGGGGAACGGCCTTCGGTCAGGTGCTTGCCGACGCGGGCAACGACGTGACCATGTGGGCCATCGAACCGGAAATCGTGGAAGGCATCCGGGACCATCACCATAACGGCGTGCGTCTGCCCAGCGTGGAGAAGCTGCCGAGCAACATGACCGCTACCGGCGACCGTGCCGAAGCCGTGGCCCATGCCGATATCGTCATCGTGGCCATCGCCGCGCAGTTCGCCCGCGTCGCGCTCACCGAATTCAAGGGGCTCATTCCCGAAACCGCGTTGGTGGCATCCCTGATGAAGGGCATCGAACGCAACACCGGAAAGCGCATGGATGAGGTCGTTATGGAAACGCTCAACCTGCCGGCGGAACGTTTCGCGGCCATCTCCGGCCCGAATCTGAGCAGGCAGATCGCGGATCGCGAGCCGGCGGCCACCGTGGTCGGCTGCGCTGACATCAACAACGCGCGCACGATTGCAACCGCCTGCACCACCGACTATTTCCGCGCCTTCGTGACGCGCGACGTGATTGGTCTGGAGATGTGCGGATCGCTCAAGAACGTGGTGGCGCTCGCCGTGGGCATGGCCCGTGGCGCGGGCTATGGCGAGAACACCGCGGCCATGATTGAGACCCGCGGTCTTGCTGAACTGACCGCGTTGGGCGAGGCGGCCGGCGCCGATCCGAAGACCTTCGCGGGTCTTGCCGGCGTGGGTGACCTGATCGCCACCTGTGGCTCCCCCTTGAGCCGCAACTACACTTTCGGCTCGAATCTTGGCAAGGGACTGAGCGTGGAGGAGGCCACCAAGGTCAGCAACGGCGTGGCCGAGGGTGTGCCGACGACCGATGCGGTGGTGGAACTGGGTAGGAAGTACGGCGTGCCGACCCCCCTCGCCACGGCCATGAGCCATGTGCTGGACGATGGCATCTCCTGTGCGAGCATGCTTTCCGAACTGTTCGGCGAAGGCATCACCGAAGAGTAATAGCCGGCTTGTATGCTGAGTGCTTGAAAATCGCTTGAAGAGGCTTGCAAAGGTAAGGAAAAGGCTTGAAGATGGCAAAAAAGCGCATTGTGGTGATGTATGGCGGCAAGGCCGATGAGCATTCGATTTCCTGCATTTCCGCCGCAAGTGCGCTGCGCGCGCTGGACACGGACAAGTTCGAGGCCATTCCGGTGGGTATCACCAAAGACGGCAAATGGATTGTCGACGGCGAGAATCCGCTCGGATGGAGCTTGGATGAGGGACTGCCGACCGTGGAAAAGACCCCCGGCGCCAAGGACGTGGTGCTTGAGATGGCGCTTGGGCAGGACGGTTTCTTCGCCCGTGAGGATGACGGGACGCTGACTCCGTTCGGACATGTGGACGCGGTGTTCCCCGTGCTGCACGGGCCGTTCGGCGAGGATGGCACCATCCAGGGTCTGTTCGAGATGATGGGCGTGCCGTACGTGGGTTGTGGCGTGCTATCCTCCGCCGCCTGCATGGACAAGCATTACACGAAGGTGCTGCTTTCGGCCGCCGGAATTCCGGTCGCCCCCGGCATCACGCTTGACGCCCGTTTCTTCGATGCGGCTTCCGGCTTCAAGACCAATGCGGATGCGATCATGGCTCAGGTCCGCGAGGCGGAATTGGAATATCCGCTGTTCGTCAAGCCGTCGCGTGCGGGCTCCAGCTTCGGCGTGACCAAGGTGGAACGTGAAGGCGATGCCGAGGAGCTTGCGGCCGCCGTTTTCGAGGCATCCCATCACGATTGGCGCGTTCTCGTGGAACAGGGCATCGATGCGCGTGAGATCGAATGCGCGGTGTTGTGTCCGAAGGCGGGCGAGGCTCCGCAGGCCAGCTGGCCTGGCGAGATCGTGCTCGACAAGCGCGCCGAAGGCGACGACCAGTTCTACGATTTCGACAGCAAGTACATGGATTCCGCGGCAAGCCACGTGGAAGTGCCCGCCCACCTGTCGGAGGAGATCCTGAACCGCGTGCGCGAGACCGCCAAGAAGGCGTTCGTCGCCGTGGATGGCTCGGGTCTGAGCCGCGTGGACACCTTCGTGACCAAGGACGGCAAGGTGATGGTCAACGAGATCAACACTATGCCGGGCTTCACATCCATCTCCATGTACCCCAAGGCATGGGAGGCCACCGGCGTGCGCTACACCGACCTGATCACCAAGCTGATCGAAGGCGTGCTGCGCTGAGACTGCGGCTGCCGTGTGACCTTCACGGGAGCAAGGCTTCAAGCTGATATTCAGCGGACTGGTAGTACAGTGCTGAATATCAGCTTTTTATTTACTTCGTAAGGTGACCATGACGTTTCCGCAATTTCCGCAGCAACCGCAATACCAGCAGGGGCCGGTCCCGCAATACCAACCGAACGGTCCGCAATCGCCACAGCCGCCGATGGCCGATCGCAATAATCCATATCGAAATCCATTCGTCGAATGGCTGCAACGGGCTCGACGCGACTTCTCCCGAATCGGCGCGAGCCTATGCCTGATGGTGATCATCTGGTACGCACTTGCCATGGTGCTGGAAAGGGCGCTGTATGCCGTAGCGGGAGGCGGCGGTGATGTGCCGAACTGGGTCACGTATGTGGGCTCCGGTGTGCCGCTGTACCTGATCGCTATGCCGGTCGCGGTGAAGCTCATGGGCAAATCGACCGTCATCGAAACCCGCAAATTCGATATGAAGCCGGGCCTGTTCTTCAAACTGCTGCTCATGTGCCTGCCGATGATGTGGGTCGGCAGCGTGGTCGGCAGCATGCTGTCGATGGCGTTATCCAATGGCGAGGCGACGGACCGCGTCTCCGACCTCGCCATGCAGACGAACGTCTGGAACGTCGTGTTCCTGGTGATCGTCGGACCGATTTTCGAGGAATGGCTATTCCGCAAGCAACTGATCGACCACACCCGCAAATACGGCGAAAAAACGGCGATTGTGCTGTCCGGACTGGCGTTCGGCCTGTTCCACATGAACCTGTTCCAGTTCTTCTACGCGTTCCTGCTGGGCATCATGTTCGGCTACGTCTATACGCGCACCAGCAAGCTGCGCTATTCGACGGCCATGCACATGATCATCAACTTCAACGGAGGCGTGCT
>NZ_JBNMKH010000033.1:0-22802 GCF_050874245.1 Bifidobacterium sp.
GCTCAAGACCGGCAATGACGGCAAGGTGAACTTCGCCGGACTTGGCGCGGGCAAGTACCGCATCGAGGAGACCACCGTGCCGGCCGGCATGGTGACCTTCCCGACCGCGCTTGTCAAGATCGACTTCACCGTCGCCGACAACGGCACCATCACCGTCACCAAGGACGACAACAACCTCAAGACCGGCTTCGACGGCAACAAGGACAAGGGCTACACCCTGACCGCCAAGAACGTCGACTCGCTGACCCAGCTGCCGCAGACCGGCGGCGCGTTCAGCATGGCCGCGATGGCGGTCGTCGCGGTGGTCGGCCTCGGCGGCGTGATGCTCATCACCATCAAGTCCCGCCACGGCGCGGACGCCTCCGACGGGGTCGCCGCCTGACGCATGACGCGAACCGGCGGAACCCGCGGCCCCATCCCATCCCGCTTCGACCGGACGGAATGGGGCCGTCCCTTTTTCCCGCAAAGGAGGACCATCGTGGACGACTTCGACCGGCTCGTACGCGAGGCCGCCGCCGCGGCCCCGCACCCCCGGCGGCGGAGCGTGGCGCGCGGCCTCGCGCTGCTCGCGTCGCTCGCCTGCCTGTGGCTGCCCGTCGGCACGGGCCTGGCGCGCGTCGCCGCCGACGCGGCCGTGGTCCGGACGGCCGAGGCGGCATCCGAGGCGGATTCCGGCTCGGTCCGCCTGATCACCGACGCCCGCGCCTACAACGCGAGGCTGGCCGCCACGCAGGTCCCCTCGTCCATCGGCGAGACCGTGGAGGGCGATGCGGTCGAATCCTCGTACGCGTCCGACACCGGCTACCAACGGCAGTTGGACGGCGGCGACGGTGTCATGGCGACCGTGCGTGTGCCTAGGATCGGCGTCGTTCTGCCCGTCTATCACGGCACCTCCTCCCGTGTGCTCGACATCGGCGCCGGCCACGTGCACGGCACGTCGCTGCCGGTCGGGGGGAGGGGCACGCGGACGGTCCTGTCCGCCCACTCGAACGTCCTGACCCCGACCTTGTTCACCCGTCTGGACGAGCTCAAAGCCGGGGATGTATTCTCCATCGACACGCACGGGCTCGTCCTGCGCTACCGTGTCATATCCATCCGGTCGGTCGACCCGTCCGACACATCGGCCTTGGCCATCGAGCCGGGACGCGACTTGGCGACCCTGGCGACCTGCACGGGCACGGGCAACAGCCGTCGCTTGCTCGTCACGGGGGAGCGGTATACGCCCCGCGGGCATGCCTCGGCCGGCGTGGACTGGGGCGGGGCCGTCCGCACCGCCGGATCGGTGGCGGCCGCCGGATGCCTCGTCGGCCTGCCCGCCTGCCGCCTGACCCAGCGGCGCCGCCTCATCATCCGGCATTCCACGGCGGCGAGGCACCCGTTTCTCTAGGAAGGCGGAAGGCTCCCCGTCTTTCCGCGACGCATAGCCGCCAGACGGAGGGCATCCGTCGCGGCCGGCCGGCGGCCATCGACGCCGTCGCGAGATCGGCCGGCCAGGTCGGGAGCCGACCCATGGGCTCCGGTCAAAAATCCGCCGTATGGCGGATGGGTCCTACGGAGGATCTGAGCCCTCCGGCCCCCGGAGCCGAATCGATCGGCACCGGGGGCTTTTCCGTGTCTCCGGGACGCATGGGCGTGAGGGAAAGGGGTTTCCATGGTTTCAAAGCTTTGTGTGTATTTTATTATCCTGTTCTGTTTGGCTATTGAGTTTTTCATGGTCCGCAGAATGACGGAGGGAGGCGGTCTTGGAATAAGGCTGATTCTATATTTCATCGTCGCCATTTTCGGTGCCGTATGCCTCATAGTGATTCTCCTGTCCTGATGCCTTTTCCCGCGTCGTGAGTCCTACAGTCATTAGGTTTTCCGTCACTGTCACCATCGGAAGCTTCGCGCCGACTGTGCCGGACTTTCGGTTCAGATGGCCGCCCGCGGCAACATAAAGCCATTCCCGGAACTGGGCGAATGTCCTTGGGGGCTCCGTTTCTCCGGGACGCATGGGTGGATTGTCCACGGACATAAGGAGTCTTTGCAATGTTTATCAACCGCGTTTTCGTCCATCCGACGTCCGGTATATCCGGAGCCACTGCCTCGTCACCGGTATGCGCCGTGCTGGGGATGCTGTTCTTCGCCGCATTCATCACGCTTGCCGTCATCGCCATCACAGCCTGCGTCATGGCGGCGTTCGACCGCGACGTGGATCACCTGCTTTACGCCGCCATCATCGTGGCCATCGTGGCCGCCCTGCTGGCCATTGCGTGGAGCGTGGCGTCGTGCATGCTGGCTTAAGCCATATGCACATGAGGACACCCCGGAGCCAACTGTATGGCTCCGGGGTGTCCTCATGTGCGGACGGTTTTTGTCCTGCCGATCCACCATGGCCGCGATGTACCATGCGTCACCGGCGCCCGCCTTGGGCGCGGGACCTGCCCGCGTTGGGCGTGCCCTTCGGCTGGTGGTTGTTGCCCTTCGAATCGATCGCCATGACGGCCTCCTTGCTTCGTTCCGGAAAAGGCTGTGCGCACCGGGACGCATGTCCGGCATATCGGAACATCGAGGGAAAGGAGCCCGACATGAGCGACTATGAGGGGCTTGACTACGAGGCGCGTGTGGACGCGGCCATGGACGACGTTCTGGGCCGCGACGGCTGGTGCGGGGTCTGCGGCGGCTGGAGTCCCGCCGACCCGCCGACGTGCGACCTGTGCGGCGTCCGCCTGTGCGGCCGGTGCGCGGTGGAGTATCCCGACGGGGTCTTCGAATGCCCCGACTGCGCCAGGGAGGATATGGACCGCTACGACCGCATCATGGCGCTCGCCGCCCGCCCGGGCGTGCCCGACGCGCTCGTCGACGAGGCCGACCGGCTGTGCGAGACGGCCGACGGGGAGGTCGCCGGCGACGAGTGGCGGCCGCTGTTGGAGCAATTGGAGGCGGTGGCATGAGCGGAACGGGCCATCTGGACTTGGATGCCGCCGACCGCGCGCGGCTGCTTGCCTCGGCGACGGCCTACGCGGCCGGACGGCGCACCTACGTCGTCGGAGCCGTGTCCGACGTCATCGCCGCGAACGCGGGGCGGCTGGACGCGGCCGCGCGGGAGGCGCTGGCCGACGCCATACGGCCCGCCGCGGACGCGGGGGACTCCATCGACGCGCCCGCATGGACCCGCGCGCTGGCCACGCTGGAGACGGCCGCGCCCGACGGTTCGGACGGGCTTGACGGAAGCCCCGTCGACCTGCGCATTCTGCTCTTCTGCGCGTTCCGGCACGACATGGGCGACGACGCAGGCCTGTGGACGCGACTGCTTGACGACCCGCCGGAGGAGATCGACGGGCAATGGCGCGCCATCTCCGCGCGCGACCTGTATGAGGCTGGCTACGCGCCCCAAGGCGCGCCCGAGCCGCCCATCCAGCACCTGGAGCCATTGGGGGACGCTGGCGATCCCGCATGGGGTGAAGTCTACCTGAAGCTGGTCGGAGGCGCGGAATGACCGAGGCATCCAATATCGCGCACGGCCTGCTGCTTCAACACGTGGCCACACCCGACGGACAGCTGGCGCTACCGGTCGACCCGGCGGCCATCGCCCGCGCCGAAGGCATCGACGTACCGTCGGTCGGGGACGACACGGAGCTGGATGATGATCTGGTGCGCGACATGACCGAGGTGCTGACCTCGTTCTGCGCGAGACTGTACGGACGCCGCGCAGCCAAGCACCGTGCGGAGAAGGCGTTGGAGGCGATGCGCGATGAGCGCGTATGAGGCCGTTAGAATTCGGCTCGACCCAACCCCACGGCAGACACGGCTGTTGGAGTCCCATGCGGGTGGTGCGCGTTTCGCGTACAATCTGATGCTCGCGCACGTCCAGCGCCAAATCTCCTTGGGTGAGAAACCGGACTGGACGTTGTACGCGATGCGCCGCTGGTGGAACGAGTGGAAGGACGAAATCGCCCCGTGGTGGCGAGAGAACAGCAAGGAGGCGTACAGCAGCGCGTTTGAATGGCTGTCCCAAGCGTTGAGGAACTGGTCGGACAGCAGGAAGGGCAGGCGCGCGGGCCGTAGGGTGGGCTGGCCGAAATACAAGTCGAAACGCTCCAGTGTCCCGCGTTTCGCATATACGACCGGCAGCTTCGGCCTTATCGAAGACGACCCGAAGGCGTTGAAACTGCCACGCATCGGACGCGTACACTGCATGGAGAACGCCACCGAACGCGTCCACGGCAGACGAATCGTGCGCATGACCGTCAGTCGCCATGCGGGCTTCTGGTATGCGGCCCTCACCGTCGAGCGTCCCACCGAAAGCGTTCCAGCGAAAAACAGAAAACGGAAGAACCGTAATCGTCAGGTCGGCGTGGATTTGGGCGTCAAGACCCTCGCCACCCTATCGGATGGCACCACGTTCCCCAATCCACGCAACTACGTCCGCACGCAACGGAAACTCCGCCACACCCAACAGTCGTTAAGCCGCCGCGATAGGGGCATGAACCATGGATGCGGGTCGAAACGGTACAACAGGGCGTTGGAGCGTGTGCGCCGAATCCACGCTCGCATAGCCGCCCAACGAGCCGACAACATCAGCAAGCTCACCACGTGGCTTGCCGACAATTATTCCGACATCAGCATCGAAGACCTCAACGTGCAAGGCATGAGCCATAACAGGAGGCTTGCCAAACACATACTGGACGCGGACTTTCACGAGTTCCGCCGCCAACTGGAATACAAGACCGCACGCACCGGCACGAGGCTCCATGTCATCGACCGCTGGTATCCAAGCTCGAAGACCTGCTCGAACTGCGGGACGGTGAAAGCCAAACTGCCCCTGTCCGAGCGCGTCTACCATTGCGGGGAGTGCGGACTTGTCATCGACCGCGACCTGAACGCGGCCATCAACATCCAAGTCGCCGGGAGTGCCCCGGAGACGTTAAACGCGCGTGGAGGAAGCGTAAGACATGCCCGCCCCAAAGGCGGGACAACGCGGCATCCGGCGAAACGCGAACCAAGCGGCGGCGAAAGTCGCGTGAGGCTTGGAGCTGGCCTTGGCAACGAGGCCATGCAGATGACTTCGCTCTAGCGACAAGCTAAAACAAAGTCATCTACAACGGGACTTCGCCTACGCCCTGCTCATGCCCGCCGAGATCATGCGGGTCATGTTCGCGTCCGACTTGGACATACCCGAGATGGCGCGCGGATTTGGAGTGCCCTGGTGCCAGGTCCGGCGGCACCTCGCCATGCTCGGACTCGAAGCCTATTGCGAATAAGTCGGGACGCATGGCCCGGACATGGCTGTGAAAGGCGCGGCCGGAAGGAGTCTGGGAAAATGAACGAGTATACACCGATCGATGTCCCGATTCGGTTGGAGGAATGGGACCGCCATGACCGCATCAATGAGGTCGACACCATCGTGGTCGACGTGCGCCCGATCCTCGACGCCACCGACTATGACCATCTTCCCGCCCCGGACGATTGGGATGCGGACTTCATCGCGGAGGAGGCCCAACGGCTGGGCTTGCTCAGATTGTGGAACGGTCCGTTCACCGTAGAACTGCCCGAATGCGGGGAGTACCCCGCCTACATCGAATGGCGCGGAACCCACAGGGTCGTCGAAGGCGCCAGGGAGCGGTTCCACGCCTTGGCGAGGGACGAGATCCTGTCCCGCATCGAAAGGACCCAAGCCGAACTTGACCGGCTCGTGGCCGAGTACAAGGCGATGTGACCGGGACGCATGGCCCGGACGTGACCGCGACGGACGCGGTCGGAAGGAGTCCAAGACCATGACTATAGACGAGCTTATCGAGCGGTTGAAGGCGCTGCCGAAGGACGTGCGCAGGCGTCCGCTCATGGACGGGAAGCCGGCCGTGGGGTACCGCCTCGCGCCGTTGAGTCATATCTCCGTGGAGAAGGTCCTCGCGGCTGAAGACGAGTCCTGCGGCATGGCCGACCCCGAGCTGACGGACGCGGAGAACGTCGCGGAGGCCGGGGACCGGTACGGCATGTCCGCCCGCATCGAGCGCCGCGCGCTCGCCTTCTTCGACTGAGGGGGGCGGACATGGATTCGACATCGGACAAGCGGATCGCCGCAATGCGCGGCTCATTGATGGACACCGCGCTGGAGGCGGCGGAATCCCGCGGGCAGGGGCTTGCGGGCGTGGCGCATGTGCTGTACGCCCTGTACCGTGACGACGGTTTCGCCGGACGCCTGCTGCGCGCGCACGGGCTGGAGTCGGCGGAGATACGCCGGCTCATGGGAACGGTTCCGAACATGCCGCTGGCCGACGGCGGAAAGCCGGTGCCGAACCTGTCCACCCGCCGCATTCTGAAGCACGCGAACGACACCCTGGAGATCCTGCGGTACCTCCAGGGCAACGACCAAGTGGCCGGACTGCTCGCCTCGCATGGCATCGGAAAGCCCGACCGCCAGCCGACGCAGGCGCAGGTTCTGGCCGCGGCGCAAGCGGGCATCGAAGCCGCTGGACCGTTGGCTTCCGGACGGGACTATGGGATGGATCCCGGCTACCTCGCCCGCGTACGGCTCATGCTCGAGGCCGCGCTCGATGGGGAGGGTGCCCGATGATTCCGTTGTGGAACGTAGAGGAATTGGAGGCCGTTCTGCCCGATGATTGCAGGGTGGAACGGAAGAGCGCCCGCATCGACGTCAGGCGGGGACGGGTCACGACGCGGATAATGGACAATCCCACGGGCGGCGACGGCGTGCTGGCGTCGCGCCACACATCCTACATGGACATCGACCGCATCGTCCTACCTGAGTTCGACGCGAAGAGCATCGCCGCGTTCGTCACGGGTCCACTGCCGCAGTCGGAACGGCGGCTACTCAGGGTCGAGGATTATCTGACCGCCATCCGTGACGACGGCGACACGTTCCGAGCCGGTCTTCGCGAGTCCATGCTGGGACGTTGGAGGAGCCTATGCCATTGGCGTTCGAGACTATCCGCCGACCCTGTGCGTGTGTTTATCCACTGGCTCGAATGCGAGACGGCCTACGCGCCCTACGGGGGCGAGGCGAACCGGCTTTACCAGCATATGGCCGACATATTGGAGCGGACTTTTCTGAAGTAAAGACAAAGCAGCGGATGGAGGAGGACGAGTGAACGCACGGACCGAAACACTGGCCGAGGTCATCGACTGGCTCGGAGACGAGGCGGACAGGGAATGGGAGCGCGCCAAAGACGGCCTGAGCGACGGATACGGCGGGTTCGACGCCTACACTCGGGCAATCCAGCACTGTCAGGACATGATTGTCGAGGATGAGGCTTCGAGTGGGAAACACGCGGAAATCGCCCTGTTGAAGCATTTGGCCGACACGTTCGATGAACGGCTCCGCAAGGCCGAACAGGCCAAGGACGGGGGAAGCCGGCTACACGTACAACGACGGCCAGTCGGACGCCTTCGGGTGGGCGGCGACCTACTGCCGACTCATGCTCGAACGGGAACGACGGCACGAAGGAAAGGAACGGAACGATGCATGATTTCTCGCAATGGCTCCAATCAGCGGGCGGTACGGATGATGTGTGCGTACTCCTTATCGTCGGGGCGATTTTATGTATAGCCGTCGTTTTTATGACTGAATCTGTCATTCCGATTCTGCTCGCGTTCGGATGCCTCTTCCTGTCCTTCGGCTTGTCCTCTCCAAGCCTTGAATCGGAAATCGAGCAAATCTGGGGATTGCAGGAGGTCTCGTCCGAATGCGACCTCCCCGACCACGACCTGCCGACCAAGAACATGAAATGCTACGTGACCAACGGAAAAGGACATAAGGAATTGGTCGAAATCCGCGTATCAAAGGACGGCACCAAACTCGGCCTGTACGACACGGACGGCAAGGCACTGAAACAGACGGGAAAGGAATAGTACATTGAAGGACTTCACGAAATGGGCGGCCATGTGGGACGCATACGCCGAATCCAATCCCGGCGACCCCACCCCCGGCACTCCCGCCGCCATCTGCTCCAACATCGGCTTGATAATGGCGATAGGCGGTCTTATCGGAGCCTTCATTCGCTTGGCCTCGGAGTCGGACAAACTGGTCACGACGAGCGTGGCGTCGTCTCTGGCGGCCCTTCTGGGCGTCGCATTGCTGCTCGCGTCATCCTTCCTGCCATCCCACAACGACGTCCACATATCCGAACCGCCCACATTGTCCGAGCAAATCGAGGGGGCATGGAATCTGAACGAGTTGGATGATTGCGAAAACATGGGCCATGGGCTGATGGATAGTCCAAAACTCCCTAAGTCCAGTCTTGAGGATGGCGACTGGAAGTGCGTGGCCTACGCCGACAACCAGCGAACCGAAGTGACCGTTCACATCAAGGGCGACAAGGTCGGCCTGTACAAAGCCGACGGCAAGGCGTTGTTGGCGAAAGGAAAGGATTAGAACATTGAAGGATTTCTCGAAATGGGCGGAGTTGAGCACCAAAGGCGAAGCGAACCTGTGGCCCATCTTCCTCTGCTGTGTAGCCGGTCTGCTTATCGTCGGGATGGTCTGTTTTCTCCTGATGGATGCTCTTGAGGGGGTATTCGAGTTCGTTTTCGGCGTGCTGCTTGCCGGAGCCTTTCTGGTGGCGATGCTTGGCCTTGCGGTCGCAGGTCAGGAGGAATCGTCCACAGAGGCCGAGGATAAGTCATCCGATACCGCCATCTTCACCGTTCAGGTCGAGAAGGAGTTCGGCGTGCGCAACCTGTCATGCCCGGCCAAGGTTATGGACGCGACGTCCGACCTGCCCGACGCGGGCACATACCGGCGCACCGTCTCGGACGGCAGGGACGATTCGGCCCTGAAGGACGTGACGCTCATCGTGACGGCGAACAACAAAGTGGGACTCTACGACAATCAAGGAAAGGAAATGAAATGATTGACCTGACCGAGTGGGCGAACGGTTCCCACAACAGTTTCGGGGACGCCATATATATGGCGACGTTGACCACGGTGCTGGTTTTCGCCGTGCTGGGCGTCGTCTGGCGGGCGGGCAGACGCTTGGCGCTTCGCGCGACGCATCGTATCCCACGGGACGCCCAGCCATTGCTGGAGGACACCAAATTCGTCATATGTCTGGCCCTTGTGGGCGGCTTCGGACTGCTCCTGACGTTGAACCCCGGTCTTCTCGTTCTCCCGAAGGACACCACGTTCACCGAACAGGTGGCGCGACAGGCCGGATTGGAGGCGTTGTCTTGCCCGACCATCCTCGACTCCAAGTACATGCCCAGTCAGGGCAGGTACGAATGCGAGTACGTGGACGCGAAAGGAAAGGCGCACGACATGAGCCTGCTAGTCGCGTCGGGCGACAGGGTATGGCTCTACGACACGAACGGCAAGGCGCTGAAACCAACCGGAAAGGACGAATGATGGTCGATTTCTCAAAATGGGAAGAAGCTTGGAAATCCTACTCCCCATCCAATAATGCAACACCCGGAAGCCCGGCCTACATTTGCAATGAAATCGGCATGACGTTGGCGATAGTGGCCGCAGTCCTTGTCTTGGCTGTGACAGTGTACGCCTACGCCACGGGAGAGGATATCGAACATGGAAAAACGTCCCACATCATCATGTGCATGTTCTCGTTGGCTATCGTGGGAGTGATTCTCATGTTCATGTCAGAACAATTACCCTCCCATTCGACCTCCAGCACGAAGCCACCCACATTATCCAAGCAGATAGAAAGAACTTGGGATCTGGATGCTCTGGATGGTTGCAAGAGGATAGGCGGCGAAGGTGTCTTTGACGGCGAGGATTTGCCTGATTCGCGGTTGAAGGATGGCAATTGGGATTGCGTCGCCCACTCAGACAAGCACACGCAGCATGTGACGGTTTATATCAAAGGCGACAAGGTCGGTCTTTACGACATAGGCGGCGATGCCCTGAAGACAAAGGAGGAAAAGTGAACGGTTTTTCAAGAAAGGCCCTGGCGACACTTCTGGTCCCGGTATGTCTGATGTGCGCCGGATGTGACGAATCCGTTGCGGAAGACACCGGCACCCAGTCGGAGGCCGGAACGGAGAAATCCGTCACCGACTGCGCCAGTTACGACGACGGCCGCACTGGGGAAGGTTACAGCGTTAGGGAATGCGAGATGAAGCTGCGCGACGGTCGTCGCGTGACGTGCGCCGTCCTGATCGGTTATCGCAAGGGCGGCCTGTCCTGCGATTGGGCGAACGCCACAAAAGCAACCGAAAAGACGGAGTAGCCCGCGCCGGGACGCATGGCCTTGGCATGACCACAAAAGGCGCGGCCGAAAACCAAAGGAGCCGAATATGGGTGTCAAGGACATCGAGCCAATGAGCGTGGAACAGGCGGAGAACCCCGCCGGCGAATGTCTCCTACATCATCGAACTGGAGAGCTGACACGACCCCCCGAGGAGGAATACTTCGAGCGCGTCCGGCGGCTGTATGGTTACGAACTCGTCGGAATCATCGAACTGGGGGACGCGTGGGACGAAGCCGACGGCAAGGAAGGCCGCGATAAGCAATCGGAAGGCGGGGAGAATGACCATGACGCTGAATAGGCCGGACGGTGCGGACGCCTTGGAAGAGCTCGCCGGCTGGATCTCCGATCGTATAGACGAGGCGCAGGCCGAGGCCGCGTACTCGCCAAGACTGGACCGGAACGGCCGCATGTATCTGCAGGGCCGCTTCGACGCGCTGAGGCAGACGCTCCGGCGCGTCAAGGATTTCTCGGACAAGAACAAGGAGGACGGCCATGACGCCTAGGGAATACTGGGAACGGCTCAGACGGTCGTTCGACGATAAATACGTCGAAGAGGTCGAAGAACGCTACGGAAAGGAGGACGGCCATGACGCCGAACCAACTCATCGAACAGCTAAGAAACCTGCCATCTGAGGTGATGGACAGACCCATCATGGACGACGATGATACCATCGCGCCCGGCTGGTCGCTCGCCCCGGCCGACATCCGCATCGGAACTGGCGAATTCCTTACCAACGGCGACATCGGTGTCATCCCCGACCCAGACAAGGACCCGGATGAGGATCTGAAGGCCGAGGCCGAGGAGTGGGGGATGCCCCTGCAAAGGGAGCGCCGCGCCACGTTGCATTCGTATATGGAGGACTAATGCGAGACACCGAGGAGAACTGCTGGCTGTTGCTGGATATGGCCCGCGCCATGGGTGGCTACGGCTATGACGAGATGTGGTGGGCTGACGTGTACGAGCCGGACGATTTGGAGTACTCCGCGCCCACCCTGTATGAGGCGTTTGTCCATTCGGATGATTACGATCCGGGCGCCCATTGGGTGCGACGCAAGGAATACGGCGACGGCTTCGAGTCCGTCACGGAGGAAAGCCTGCTGGCCGACGCCTGGCACATGCGCGACGACATCGTGAAACTGGCCCGGCGCGGGGACGTGCGGGAGAGCCTTCCTGACATGGACTTCAATGCGCGGCTGGCGAGGCTGGAGACCGGGGCATAGGTACTCCTGACACCAACGGAAGGATACGGAATATGACCTACGATCGCAAAGATCCGGACGAGGTGCTGTCGCACGCGGGGGAGGCGACCTGGGAGGATGGACAACGCCTGGGTGTCAAAGACGGACCGTTCGGGCTGATCAGCTACCAACCGTTGAAGGCTGGCGTGGCATTGTCGTTCGATACACCCGACGACCAGCACGGCACGGTGCTGCTCACCCGCGAAATGGCGGCCGCCTTCGGGCGTTGGCTGATTCGGCAGGCGGAGGAGTAGCTCAAAATCCGTCAAAGGAACATCCCCACAGCCCATGGAAGCATGGGCTGTGGGGATGTTCCTTATGCCTTACGCCTGCTCGCGCTCCCAATATTCCACGAACGCGATGTGCGCGGTGGAGATGACATACTTGCGCGGGTTCTCGATGGCCGTCCTATCCCAGCATTCCACTAAACCATAATTCCCATCACAGTAATGCTTCCAAGCATACTCGGACACGTTCTTCACGCCCGTGACGGCGAAGAACGGCTTGGTCAGATCAATGGGGTCGGTGGTGTCGATGAACGTCTCCCTGACGCCGTTGACACCAAGCCCCTTCACGATTCCTTCGATATGGATGCGCGTTACTTCCATTTTCGGCTCCTTTTCCGCTCGCCGGGATTTTCCTGCCGGACAAATCTCCTCATGCGTCCCGGTCCGTGCCGCCATCCGCCCGTCCGGGACGCATGTCCCCGGCACGACGGAAAAGGAGCCGATCATGACCATCAATCTGCACGACATCACCGGACAGGAATCGGGAATCATCCTCGTGGAAACGGATGACGGACGACACATGAACGTGGTCGCCAACTGGGGCGCCAATGACGGACTACCGTATCTTTTCGAACCAATGCTCGAACCATTCTCGTTCCTCTTCCTCCAACCGGAGGACGTCCACGTCGAAACCGAACGCATCCACAGCGGGGCGCTCAACGACGAAATCGCCCACGACGGTCTCGAAGACTGGAATCCGTTGGACGACGATTTGGAATCTGACAAACCCTGCGAAGTATACCCGCTGTCGAACGGCTGGATTGTCGTCGCGCCGAAAGAATGGAACTGACGAAATGAAAACACGCGACATCCTCAACACCGTCACTTGCACACTGCCGGACTGGCATGTGTACAACGACCACCAATTCGGACGCATCACCGCATACAACCCTCAAGCGGGATGCGAAGTCGTCGTCGGACTTCCCGACACTGACACCAACACCATTCGCATCGTCCGCACGCGATACGAGCTTGTCGAAGATACAACCGTCCTCAATACGGCCGGCATGGGCGAGGAACAGGCATTGGACGAGCTGGCCCGACTGCTGGCCGCGCCCATGCCGCGCACCGACCGGCTCATGTGGCTGAAGGAACAGTTCGACAAGGGCGCCGAATGGTGCCGAAGCACGCTCCACGACGAACAGGAGGCGAAGGACACCGAGGATATGGCCGAACGGTACATGTGCGTATGCGAGTCCTGCGACAAATACCCCGGACATGACCCGGTGTCCGTGTTCGAAGGGTGGCTGCTGGGCGAGGAGCTTGGCAGCCCGTATGAGACGCGCCGTCAGGCCGCATCGCACATGCTGGCCGACGTGCGCCGACTGGACAGGGAGTGAGCATGCTGAGAATCGAGAAGACGCTGCAATCCGTCCGCGACCTATTGGACAGGCTGAGCAAGGAAGGCGTGGAGTTCGCTCTAACCGAATCGGAATACTCCGACTGTGTAGCGGACATCCGCGACCCTAACAAGGCGTACGTGTTCCTCGAATGCTCGATTCGTCCGAACGGCACCTTCGTCTGGCGGGATTACGACCAGCATAAAGGAGTCTGCAACTTCGACGAGTTCCGCGTGCGGATAATCAATCTCGCAGCGGACGAATACCTCGACAAGGCGAAAGACAAGCACAAACAGTGGGCAGACCTGTGCGAAGGTACGGATACGCCCATGCCCGATTCGCTGGCCGCAGTCGTATCCGACATGGAGAACAAGGCCAACCGTCTGAAAGCGTTGCTGGAACCCGACGACCCGCCACTGTTGGGCGAGCGGGACATCGCAATCCTGACAGACCTTAAACCGTATGGCGTGGTCGAACCGGCGGAGGAATCGCAACGGCTACGTGAACTGGGCGCGATGGAACGCAGATACTACATCGACCAAGTGTTCGACGCGCTGACCGACAAGGGCGAGAAGGCGTTGGAATTCGCGTCGCACGTAGAACGGACGGTTTAATGGCTTCACCGGCGGGCGGAAGAATAACGCCACTGCCGTCAAACGAGTCCTACCAAAGCCCGTTCGACGGCAGATGGGTAGATATGGACGAGGCCGAGGTTTTCTGCGACCTACACGCATGGCGCGTCCACATGGCCGAAACGCTGCTCAAAGCTTTGGAAAAGGATGAATCATGCTGAACCTCAAAGAAGCATCCGCAAAAAGGAACCCCCACATGAATCAGTCAGAACCTAAATCCGACCTCATAGCATGGTTGGAACAACAATGGGACAAGGCCGTCAAAGACTCCGAAACCCCGGACAAGGAACTGTTGGAGAAATACACTTTCTACGACGGCCTCACCACAGCCTACGAATCCACCATTGCCCGATTGAAAAACGTTCCTAATCCATTTCTGCCGTCCTGTCTCAACTATGAAGACATCGACGACAGCAGTCAGGACGTCCAGCCGCAGGTGGGCGACTACGGTGTGGCCATCCGAGACGACGCCGACGGTCAGGAGGAGATACCGTTCCACATCGAACGGGAGGAACGCACCGGACTGCCGGTCGCACTCCTGAACGTGGGACTGTATGCGAAACCGGAAGACAACGTGGACGACGGACAGTATGTGAGCCTGCTCCAGCTGCACCTCGACGGCTACATCCTGAGCAGGACAGGGCGGAGGACGGACGAAGATGAATAGAGCCGACAAAGTCCTGCTGTGGATAAAGCTGGTTTTGAGCTTGGTCCAACTGGTCGCGGCATTGGCTCTCATCGGGCTGCTCCTCGAACCCCAATTGGCGGACGGGATCGACCGGTTGGAGACCGCAATCCACGGTCGGCAAATCACCCTGGAGAGCACCCTCACCGACCGACAGGGCAATCCCATTCCCGGCGCGACGATCACGGTCATCCGGGACAATGGCACCCCTTACAGGGATGACAACGGAAATCCCGCCAGAGACGTCACCGACCGGAACGGCGGATTCAAGATCAAGACGACCGTCAAGGGGTCCTACCGGGTGGAGATCGTTTCGCCGCGGCAAAACCAAAAGGAGTGATGGATCATGGTGGACATGGAGACGATGTCGGGACGCATGAGAGCGGACATGAGACACGTATTCCATGAGACCGGCCGGCTCTGGCCGGTGGCCGACGCGCACGGCGCGACCGTGCTGTTCGGTTCCAAGGACGCCGCCGACCTGTACGCCGCGGAGCATGATGCGACCGTCGGCGCCCCGATGCCGACGATGAAGGCCGCCGCGCTCTGGAGCGCCGCGCGCATGACCCTGGCCGCCGATGGCGGATTGTATGAGATCACGGCATTGCCCGATGTGGAGCGCCGGACCGACGCCAAGCGCCCGGGTGCGAGGGTGAGCGGATTGTCCACGATGGACGTCTTCGCGCGGACCCCGGAGGGCGCGCTCGCCCTCGCCGCCCGCGCGGGCCGTGCTGCCGTCAAGGCGGTTGGAAAGGGCCTCGCTCCGAATCTGGTGGTCGACCGCCTCGTGTACCGCGAACGGCATTGGATGGAAGAGGACTTATGACACGCAGATACTACGCAGTGCTGACCCGGACGGACATGCCGATCATCCCGTACCATGTCCATGCGTTCGACTCGACAGCCCGCCGCGACGCCTGGTGCGCGGGTCCGGTCCCGCGCGGCTTCGACGCCCAGCCTGCCACGGCCCATGCCGCCCTGCGGGACATCCGCGCCGACATGAGCCTCGACGGCGCATGGGGTGTCACGGTCGACGAATATCTGGAGCGCCATCCGGAGCGTTGGCACGACGGCGCCCATGACGCCACGATGGCCGATGCGGCCGCGGGCCTGCACGTCTGGTGGCGCTGGTGCGATGTGAACCGCTGGGAGCATGGGACGTGGGCCGTGTACACGCCCATGGATGACCCGGCCGACGCGGCGCTCGCCGTCAGGCTGGGGGAGAGGCTTCGGGAGTTGCAGTCAAACTCCGGCGTCCTGGACAGGATGTTCACCGGCTTCTCCGACCGCCTGCCGAACGGGGAGCGCGCGGATACGGGCTGGGCGCCGCCGACGTCCACGGCCGTCATGGACGATGGACTGAGGGGGCACATGCGCCGCGCCATCGGGGCGCGGACGTGGCAGGAGTTCCTTGACGCGGTATACAAGCTTGGGCTGTTCCGGGAGGACTAAGGCATGGATGATCGGCCTTCCGTCTCTCCGGCCGCCGCATAGCCCATCGCCGTCATCCCAAGGGCGGGCCGCCGGTCCGCCCTTTCCTTATGCCTTCAAAGGAGTCCAGGTCATGCCCACGCCATCATCATACCCGCCCGAACCGTCACTCGACGCCATCGAAGGGCGCGCCACGTTCGACGGGCACGTCATCCGCCTCGAGCGCTGGGGGCGCGAGGCCGACCGCCGGCGCTGCGCGTACGCCACCGCGCCCATCGGCTCGGTGCGCGGAGTCCAGGTCATGACCACGCCGGACGCGGCCTTCCTCGTCATCGACGTCGTCGCTCCGGACAGCAAAGCCACCGGCATACCCACGCGCCCCGGAGCGCTTACGCGGTCCGTCTGGACGCTCCGCGTGCCCGACCCGGCCAAGGCGGACCGCTTCGCGGACATGGTGGCCCGCCATGCGCCCAAGGAGGCCGTCCCGCTGGAGCGCACGCCGCGCGTCGACCGGAGGCCCGTGCTCCTGATCGCCGTCGCCGCCATGCTCGCCGCCTCGCTGGCCGTGCTGGGCGGCTGGACCGCCTACGAGGCCGGCCAACCGGAGCCGGTGAGGACGAAAGTCGTCAAGCGCACCGTGGTCAGGGAGAGGGTCCGCACCGTCACATCATGCCCGACTCCCGCCCCACCGACGGCGCAGGGGCAGGCCCCGGCCGCGACGACGGAACCGGAAACGGATGCCGCGCCCCAAAGCCAGCCGGCCCAATCCGACGACAGTCAAAGCCAATCGCAATCGACGGACACGGACTCCGGGACGCATGACGACGGGCGGAACCAGACGCAGGAGGGAGAATCGGATGTTTCCGGAGCTGAGGGAGACCAAACCGGACAATGAGACCGCCGCGGGCATGCTCGCCCGCGCGGTGCGGCATAATCTGTCGAGCATGGCGCGCATCAGGGCGGTGACGGGCACCTTGGACCAATGGCTGGCGCCCGTGAAGGGGAGCTCCAAGCCGTTGTTCGCATTCGAGGGCGTGTCCATCATGTACCGGGTCGACGCCGACGGGGCGCGCAGGGTGCGCCCATGGGCGGGCAAACATAAGGTAGATTCGGGACGCATGGCCGCATAAAATGAACAACAGAAAGGAGGTTGCGATGAATCTGAAGGCACGCTTAAGAACGGCGATTGCAAAACGAAATGCCCTGACGGTGGATCAAATGGCTCAATTGTTGGGCTGTCCCAAGCAGGTCGTACTCAATCTGGTCGAGCTGGGGAGGCTGACTCCTTTATCGACGAATCCGTTGGTTTTTTCCCAAGAGGAGGCCCAACGGGGCAAGAAGGAATACGATAGGCGCCAGGAGGCGTTGACGGAAATCATTCACTTAGGGGAGGGGCTGGAATGATCTCCGCCTTTTTGGATACGAACGTACTGTTGGGAATAACGGAAACGGATCTATTGTTGTCCCTATCGGAAACAGGCGGTATGTTGCGTCCATATTGGTCTGAGTACGTTTTTGATGAATTAAAGGAACATCTCCCCGAAAGGCTCGAAGAATCAGGTTCAGAGGATGCTTTTAGGAAAGCTTGCAGACGTATAGATGCCATGAGGTACGCCTTTCCGGAAAGCATGGTTCCTGCATCGAAATGGGAATTGTATTCCTCAATTGCGGAAAAATACGTCAACGACCTCGACGATACGCAAATCCTGGCGGGAGCGATTGCCTGCAATGCAGATTGTCTCGTGACCGACAATCTCAAGGATTTCGACATCAAAGGCATTCAGAGACTGTTTGGAATTTCGACAACATCTACGGATATGTTCCTGCAAACCGTTTTTCATTGTCATCCAACGGTTTTTTGGGATTCGGCGGAGAAGATGGTCAGGAGACACAACAAACCCCCACAGACCCTGGAGGAGCTTTCCAATATCCTCAAGGACCATGGAAGAACAGGGATAGCCTCAGACATGGAGGCCGAAGCCAGAAAAAGACAAATAACCTCGCTGCCCCGAGTGTCACAACACCAAGGACGTGACTCCTTAGGTCGTTTCACGGCCATACAGGGAGACGACTCTGACTTATTCGACGTTTGGGGCCCAAATGGCAATGGTTATTGATTCATCTCGCAAAGAACCACAAGGGCGGGGCCATCATGCCGATGGTCCCGCCCTTGTCGCATTGTCCGCTTTGGACGGCGGTTCAGGGGGTTTGGTGAGAGAGAGAAGACAACCACCGCCCCTGGCGGACATGGTCATCGCGGCGAAGGAGGGCGTGGAGTATACGGCGGAGGACCTCGTTCGACGGCTTGAAGGAATCGACCTCCACGGGCTGACCGCCGCGCGGATCCTATCCAATCTTTAGGAGGGGAAATGGACGACGAAAGGCGGAATGCCCTGACATTGACCCAAATGGCCCGATTGCTGGATTGTTGGAGGTCGCCATCAATGATACCCGCCTCAGACAGTGCCCACCATCTTTAGAAAGACGATGGGCACTGTCTTTATATCGAAAACTCAGCTATGAGGAGAGACGGACAGGGTTGGAGCGAATCGGGTTACGACGTCAGTCACATCATGGACGGTTTGTATGGAGAATCCCTTCGCATTAAGTATGTCGCCATTGAAAACGGACTTCGGTCGATAAACGTTTCTCTCTCCGTAAGACAGTCCGACATCTCGGACAAGCCCGAGGCAATACCCCATGTCACCCATTCCGAGAAGGAAGACACCTGATGTTATCTCATACACGAGATGCGTGTTTTTCGGATTGATGGCCTCCAGCAGCACCTCTGCCTTCAGGTCGGCGAAATGGTGGTTGTCGGTGAATCCCAGCCTCTTCGCATCCAGATGACGTTTTCGAAGTAGTAGCTCATAGAACACCCCAGGGGAGACCGGTCTCGAATCGTTCTTCGCTCTACGCAGATACAAGCCCGTCAGATGTGGATAACATTCACGATGCCAAGAGATTGCAAAACAAAAACCATCCTTACAGTAGATGGTCGTCTCACGTCCGACAAGGTTAGCCTCATACCATTCGGCACCTTCTCTTGCCCTCGCCAAAAGCTGATTGCCGTTCACTAAGAGGCCTTTCGTAAAAAAGGGGAAAGGCGATGACCAGTCGCCTTTCCCGTCAAATCCAAACCATTCGTTACTGTCGGCTACATGACAAAGCCTCTTGACGAGGATACGCAGTCACACATTCCAATGCTTCGGCCGACTGCTGGCCTACAACGCCCATTCACGTCCGCGCAGGTCAATGCACGGGGATGCGCTCACGGTAGCTGGCTCGGATTCTTTCCAGCCCATGGCCTGACCCGACCGGAAAGTCCAAGCATGGGCCAAAAGCTGTTACCTGCAATAATATCAACATGGTCGGACTGAGGCGTCTGACGCCCCTGTCCACGGACCCGCCGACGTTCTCCTCAGAGGAGGCATGGCGGGGCAAAAGGGAATGCGACCGGCGCCGAAAAGCCGTGGAGGAGATCATCCGGCTGGGCGAAGGGCTGGAATAAGCGACAGGGGCGGAATCATCATGCCAATGATTCCGCCCCTGTCGCATTGTCCGCCCAAGGCGGCGGTTTCAGGGGGTTTTAGTGAGGGAGAGAAGACAACCACCGCCCCTGGCGGACGCCTTCATGCTATGCGCGCATCAGACGACGCCAAGCCCACATGGTCGCGCCCGGTGTGGCGGCGGCGAGGAACGCCAGATAGAACGTGGTGGTCCAGCCCTGCGATTGGGCGGTGATGGTCGCCGCGAGCAATGCGAGGCAAACGATGGTGTAGACGGCTTTTCCGATGGTCTTCATGACGGGCTCCTTTTTCTCCGTTGCCCTCGTCATGCGTCCCGGTGGTTCAGGCGGCCATGCCGGGACGGAAGGCGGTGCAGCGGTCCAGGTCCAACCGCTCGCAGCTGATGCAGGAGACACCCATCGGGAACGCGCCGAGCAGCCGCTCGGCCGTTTCCAGCGTGGAGGCCGTCATCATGATGGTCGCGCCGTCAGGCAGGGACTGCATGGCGTGGCGGAAGCGGGCCCGCTTGCGGGCGGCCGCCGCGGCCATCGCGTTCCAGCGGGCCACGTTCGGATTGTTGTCCGGATTCGGGATGGGCTCCGAGGCGCCCATGGCCCAGTAGTCGACCGACTCGACGGCGAGCGTGTCGCCTGGCCGCACGCGCCCCACGGCGTCCAACGCGCCGCCGAGGTCGTTGAGTCCGATGCCATGGATGCCGTCGGGCATGTCATGCGGCAGGCCGCAGGGCACGGCGACGAGCCAACGGCGGCCCGTGCCTCCCTCGAGCCGTCCGAGCAGGGTCAGGGAGCGTTCCCGGCGGGTTCCACCGGCGATGATCAGATTCGTCATGCGTTCCGGCTATGCGCGACGCATAGCCTCCGTCATGACCTTTCTTCTCGCATGCGCCGCGTTGATACTGCTGCTGACCGGGCATTGGGGGTGGGCGCTGGTCGTCCTGCTCCTGTTGCTACTGCTCTCCCCGTCCGGAAAAACGTCTTCAGGAACCGGGAACACACCAAGCCCCAAGCCCGCCTCGTACGCGCCGGAGGAACGGCACGAGCACCCCGCGGCGCGCGTGCGCCGCGAGACCACGCTGGCCCCGCTCGTACGCCCGTCCGGACCGGCCGACGCGGACTATGGCGTGGACGCGTTCGCGTTCCATGACTGGCTTGCGTCACCGGATGTGATGGGCACACCGGCAGGCGGCCTGGAGGCGGGCGGCGAGGCCTCCGGCATAACCGGCTACAACGTGGCCGCCGGCGTCAAGGGGGAGCTGTCGGTCGCCCACATGCTCGCATCCAAGGACCTGAAGGGCGCGCGGGTCTACCTGTCCTGCCACAATCCGGGCGATGCGTCGGGCGCCGCGGACATCGACGTCATCGTGGCGACCGGACGGACCGTCTGGCTGCTGGACGCCAAACACTACGCGCCCGCCCGCGACGGCATGTGGCTGGTGCCCACCACCGCCGACCCGGGTTCGTGGAAACCGTACGACCTGAGAGCCTACGGCCCGGACGCGAACGTCGAGGGCGTGCCGCTGGCCTCGCTCGACGGAATAGCGCCCGACCGCTCCTACCATGCGTCCGGCAACATGGCGTGGGCCGCGGACGAGATCCGCAAGGCGCTGCCGGGCGTCGACGTGCGCCCGGTCGTGCTACTGTCACGCACGGCGCGCGGCACGTACGGCGTCATGCGCGGCACCGTCTTCCCGGGCGGGGTGCCGGTCACCACCGCCGACGAATGGGCCGCGTCGTTCTCCTCCGAGGGCACTCCGAGCAAGCAGTCCGACTACTACCTGTACAAGCTCGTCAAGAACGCCTAGCCACATCCCTGGCCATGGCGACCGCCTCGTCGTATCCGACGTGCTCCGCCGGTTCGGCGGGCGGGTCGTCGGTGACGGCCATGGCGAGCACGCGGGGGCGCCCGAGCGTGCCGTAGTCCCAGCCATCCGGAGCGTAATCGTCGTTCCAGTCCACGTAGGCGACGGACTTGAAACCGTGGGAACCGTATAGGCAAGGCAATGCGCCTTGAATGTCATAGCAGTCAAGCCTGCGGGCGCCGAGCTCCACCGCCTTGGCGACGACATCCCCGCCGGCGTGCTTTCCGGGACGGGAGAACACGGACACCAGCTCATCACCCTCGGCGATGGCGAACCCCGCTTTGCCATCCTCCGTGAGGAACATACGGTATCGTTCGTATTCCTCCGGTGCATGGACGTCGACGGCCGCCGCAAACGGATTGCCATCATCCTTCAGTGCGCCGATGCATGACGCGAACAGTTTTGCCCCGTCGCGTCCTTTGACCTCATAGAACCTGTTCGAGCCGTCGGCCGGGCATCCCATGTCGACCGCGTCGACCCCACCCAGAACGGAATCCTCCGCCGGTGCGGTCAGATCGGAGGCATCGCCCGCACCGGATGATCCGCGTGCGAAACGTCCTCCGGTCGGTATTCCCTTGGGTTCGCGCCTTCTGTTCGTAGTGTCCGCCATGTCCAGCTCCTTTCATACGGGGGATATGCGCAGTGGGACGCATAAGCGTGTGAAAAAGGCTTTCCAAGACAAGGAGAAAAGGTATGAACGAAACGATCCAGCGGTCCATCGACCGCAACTTCGAACGCATCCTGCATGACGGACGCGGTGCTGCGTACGTCGGCCATGAGGATTGGCTTAGGGAGGGACTCGCCCTCATGGCCAAAGACGAGCTTGGCAAGGGTTCCTCCCCGGCCGACACGGCCGCGTTCCTCGACACGGTGGACCCGGCCGCCCCGGGCGTCATGAGGATGTATTTGTGAACGACCTGGTTGAATTCGCCATTGAGCGCAACTACGATCGCATCCTGCACAGCGAACGCGGCGAGCAGTATGACGGTTGCGAGGATGATCTCAGGGAGGGGCTGCGGCTACTGGCCGAACACGGCCTGAAATACGGCGACTCGGTCGAGAAGGTCGTCTCCAACCTGAACACGACCGACCCGGCCGCGCCCGGCATGGCCCTGCTCTACTGCTGACGGAAGCGGACGCATACACGTTCCCATGACCTGGGAGAACGAAAGGCGCGCCATCTGCCGCGCCATGCTGGATGCGGCCGACAATGGGACCACGCACGCC
The DNA here is from genome assembly GCF_050874245.1 of Bifidobacterium sp. Lineage (GTDB taxonomy): Bacteria > Actinomycetota > Actinomycetes > Actinomycetales > Bifidobacteriaceae > Bifidobacterium. The sequence goes on from NZ_JBNMKH010000033.1 coordinate 22,432, forward strand.
GTGTACGTCTGCTGGACCGCCTACAACGGATTCGCCGACGCGGACGCACTGCTCGGCCTCGGCTCCGGCCGGTACATGGAGCTCCCGCCCGACGAGCGCGAACTCGCCCGTGAAAGGGTGACGGCGCTCGGCCGCGACCTGAAGGCAGCCGCCGCCCGGCATGGCGAGCCGGAGCCGACGGAGGCGCGGCTGACCCGCGTCCACGGCGTCGGACTGGAACTGAATGTCCGCACCGGCCGGCCGGAATGGGCGGCGGACCCCGACGGTATGCCCGCCGACCTTTTTCTCGAATGGCGGGCCGGGCTGAAGACGACCCGCGCGGCCCGATGGGCGCGGCGGCATGCCGTGGCCGACGTGGACCCGCTTTGGGA
>NZ_JBNMKH010000034.1:0-22547 GCF_050874245.1 Bifidobacterium sp.
AGACCGTTAGCGCTAACTAAAGTTGCGTGTACAATAGGCGAACGTACCAACAATTGTGTGCGAAAGGCGATGGGGCATGGCAGGCAAACGCAATGCGGGCAATAAGCGTCCTTCGATGTTCGAAGTGGCGAAACTGGCTGGCGTGAGCCACCAGACGGTCTCCCGCGTCATCAACCATTCTCCGGACGTCTCCGACGCCACCCGCGAAAAAGTACGGAAGGCGATCGACGAACTCGGATACCGCCCCAGCAACTCCGCCCGCGCGCTCGCCTCGCACCGTTCCCGCACCATCGGTCTGATCGCAGGCGGCCAACATTTCTATGGTCCGATCTCCGCCATCTCCTCGATCGAGACGATGGCCCGACAGCACGGCCTGTTCATGACGGTGAGCATGGTTCACGAGGCGCTGTGCTCGCAGGAGGAATTCGACGACCTGTGCCGCACTTTCGACGAGATGAACGTCGACGCGTTCATCTTCCTCACGCCGACTGATGTCATGTTCTCCGCTGCGTGCCGCACGCAGGTCGCGTCGCCGCGCGTGATTGTCACTTCCACGCACGGCTGCATCGGCGTGCAGGACGGCCTGCGATTGATGAAGCCCGCCGATCGTCGCCGCGTGTCCGTCGTCGGCATGGACCAGTGGTCCGCGATGTCCGACGTGATGCGGCTCGTCGTGGGATATGGCCACCGTTCGGTGCTGTATTTCGCCGGCCCCAAGGAATGGCGTGACGCGTCGACGCGTCTGCTGGCGTGGAACAAATTGTGCGCGGCCAACTCGGTCAGTTCGGTGACGGTGCAGTGCGAGACTTGGGAATCCTCCGAAGCATACGGCAAGATGAACCATATCCTCGACAACATCGGCCGTATCGGCGGCAGTCTGCCGACCTGCGTGATTTGCGCCAACGACAGCCAGGCCGTGGGCGTGGCCCGCGCACTGCACGAGCATGGCGTGCGCATTCCGCAGGATGTGAGCCTGGTGGGCTTCGACGACATGCCCGCCATGGACAACATGTTCCCGCCGCTGACCACGGTCCGTCCCGATTTCGAGCAGCTGGGTGTCGCCGCCATGCGCGAGGCGCTGTACCTGCTGGGGGAGGGGGAGGAGAACTCCTTCGGCTCGTCGCAGCATGGCGTCGGACTGGTATCGGCGCAGATGGTCAGCCGCAGTTCCCTTGGGCCAGTGCGTCGCCGTTGAGACGCCGTTTCCGGCTTTTCGCTTTTCTTTTGTGATTTCGTTTCCGGGTTATTCTTCGGATTCTGTCGATTCCTTTGATTTCTTCGATGCGTCGTCATCTGAGCGCGCGCTGATGACGACGTAGTGTTCGGGTATTTCCTGTATCCGCGACGACGCGTTCTTGTTATCCGATGACCTGCATTGTCCGATGACACGTCGATTTGGCACGTCGTGGGATTGCGTTTACAATAGTGAGCGTTAACAGTGAGCGCTAACATTCAGTTGACAGAGTGGTTGCGAAGCGCTCGGACGCAAGGAGTTCGTGAACTATGACGCAAGAGCAGGTCGCATTGACCGCCGAGAAGATCCGCGCAGGCAAGACGAGCCTGGGCATCGAGTTCGGCTCCACCCGAATCAAGGCGGTGCTCATCGATGATGAATACCGCACCATCGCGGCGGGCGACTACGAATGGGCCAGCCACCTCGAGGGTGGGCTGTGGAGCTACACCCAGGAGGAGATCTGGAAGGGCCTGCAGACCGCATACGCCCGCATGGCCGGTGACGTCGAGACCGCCTACGGCGAGAAACTCACCCATATCGGCCACATCGGCTTCTCCGCCATGATGCACGGCTACCTCGCCTTCGACAAGGACGGCGAACTGCTCGTGCCGTTCCGCACCTGGCAGAACACCAACACCCACGAGGCCCACGAGAAGCTCTCCGAACTGTTCCAATACAACATTCCGGAACGCTGGTCCGTGGCGCACCTCTACCAGGCCGTGCTCAACAAGGAGGAGCACGTCTCCAGGATCGACTACATCACCACGCTTGCCGGTTACGTGCATTGGAAGCTCACCGGCGAGAAGGTGCTCGGCGTGGGCGACGCCTCCGGCATGTTCCCCATCGACCCGGCCACCCACACCTACGAAACCGAATTCATCGAGAAATTCGACGCGATCGAGGAAGTCGCCGCGCAGCCGTGGAAGCTTGAGAATCTGTTGCCGCGTCCGCTCGTGGCAGGCACCCCGGCCGGCGCGCTCACCGCCGAAGGCGCCAAGCTGCTCGACCCGACCGGCACCCTCCAGCCGGGCGTCGTCCTCGCCCCGCCGGAAGGTGACGCGGGCACCGGCATGGTCGCCACCAACTCCGTGCGCGTGCGCACCGGCAACGTCTCCGCCGGCACCTCCATCTTCGCGATGGTCGTGCTCGAGCACAAGCTGGCCCGCCTGCATCCGGAAGTGGATCTCGTCACCACTCCGGCAGGCGATCTGGCCGGCATGAGCCACGCCAACAACTTCACCTCCGACCTCAACGCCTGGGTCGGTCTGTTCGGACAGTTCGCGGCCGCGATCGGAGCCCCCGTCGATACGGGCAACCTGTACGGCACGCTGTTTCGCGCCGCGATCGCGGACGACGTCGATGCAGACTGCGGTGGTCTGCTCAACTACCCGTTCCGCTCCGGTGAATTCCTGGCCGGCCTGCCGGAAGGCCGCCCGCTGTTCGCCCGCAGCCCCGAAGCCCGTATGAGCCTCGGCAACTTCATGCGCGCCCAGCTGTTCAGCGCGTTCTCGCCGGTCAAGATCGGCATGGACGTCATGACCAAGGACGAAGGCGTCGCGGTTGATTCGCTCGTCGGCCACGGCGGCATCTTCACCACGCCGAAGGTCGCGCAGAAGATCCTCGCCGCCGCTTTCGACACCCCGATCAAGGTCATGGCCACCGCCGCCGAAGGCGGAGCGTGGGGCATGGCCGTGCTCGCCGACTACCTGTGGCACGCCGACCAGCCGCTCGCCGACTATCTCGACGAACGCGTGTTCGCCGACGCCGCCTCCACCACGGAATCGCCGGACGCCGACGACGTGGCCGGCTTCGAAGCGTTCTTCGACCGCTTCCGCAAGGGACTGCCGATCGAACACGCCGCCATCGAAAGCATTCCGCTGGAAACCAAATAAACGTCCATCGCAACAACAGCAAGCCTGACGAAAGGAACACAATATGGCAACGTTGGCTGATTACGGTCCGGAAGTACGAGCCGAAGTCAAGCAGGTGCGCGAGGTCGTCGCCACCCTGCACGAGCAGCTCATCAAGTGGAACCTGGTGGTATGGACCGCGGGCAACGTCTCGCAGCGCCTGCACACCGCCGACCTGATGGTCATCAAGCCCTCCGGCCTGCGCTACGAATACCTCACCCCGAGCTCCATGGTCGTGTGCGACCTCGACGGCAACGTGGTCGACGGCGCCGAAGCCCCCAGCTCCGACACCGCATCCCACGCCTACATCTACCGCCACATGCCCGACGTGTACGGTGTGGTGCACACCCACTCCACCTACGCCACCGCCTGGGCGGCCACCGGCCAGAACATCCCGTGCGGCCTGACCATGATGGGCGACGAGTTCGGCGGCCCGGTGCCGGTCGGTCCGTTCCGTCTCATCGGCTCCGAAGCCATCGGCGAAGGCGTGGTCGAAACCCTGAAGAAGTATCCGAAGTCCCCGGCCGTGCTCATGCAGAACCATGGCCCGTTCACCATCGGCAAGGACGCGGAGGCCGCCGTCAAGGCCGCCGCCATGACCGAAGAGGTGGCGCACACCATGTGGGCCGCCAAGCAGCTCGGCGACATCATCCCGATTTCCCAGAAGGATATCGACAGTCTGAACGACCGCTACACCAACGTCTACGGCCAACACTGACACGACGGAGCGTCCGCTGCGTTGCTCCGAGCTCGACGTACCTTTGTACGCCTTCGCTCGGTGCGCCTTGCGGACGCACACGTCGCGTCAGCGCTGCGCACTGACGTAGCGGAAAACTGAAAAAACGATGTTTTGCACCCAGCCAGGTGGGGTCCGGATGTGCTGTTTAAGACCGTAAAGACTTGGCCTGAGCGGCCCGGAGCGTGTCGCAGACAGCACATCCGGACCCCACCGGACGGTGCACGATCACAATAATCACGATCGCAATAATCGAAACTTGACAAACCCAACAACGAAGTAAGGAACAATCAACATGGCAATGGAAAACCCATTCGAAGGCAAGGAAATCTGGTTCGGTGTCGGCTCTCAGGACCTGTACGGCGAGGAAGCGCTGCGCCAGGTGGCCCAGCAGACCGGCGAGATCGTCGACTTCCTGAACAACACCGGCAAGATCCCCGCCAAGATCGTGCTCAAGCCGACCCTGAAGTCCTCCGACGGCGTCAAGGCCTTCATGACCGAAGCCTCCGCCAACCCGAACGTCATCGGCGTGATCACCTGGTGCCACACCTTCTCCCCGGCCAAGATGTGGATCCGCGGCCTCGAAGTGCTGACCAAGCCGCTGCTGCAGCTGGCCACCCAGCACCACAAGGAGATTCCGTGGGAGACCATCGACATGGACTTCATGAACCTGAACCAGGCCGCACACGGCGACCGTGAGTTCGGCTACATCGTCTCCCGCCTGGGCATCCCGCGCAAGATCGTCGTCGGCCACTACACCGATCCGGAAGTCGCCGAGAAGGTCGGCACCTGGGCACGCGCCTGCGCCGGCTGGGACGCCTCCCAGAACATGAAGGTCATGCGTTGGGGCGACAACATGCGCAACGTCGCCGTCACCGAAGGCGACAAGACCGAGGCTGAGCGCGTGTTCGGCGCCTCCATCAACACCTGGGCCGTCAACGAGCTCGTCGCCGCATACGACAAGGTCAAGGACGATCAGGTCAAGGACATCATCGAGGACTACAAGGCCAAGTACGACGTGGCCCCCGAGCTGCTCGACTCCCGCTACGATGAGCTGTTCATCGCGGCTAAGGAGGAAGCGGCCATGGTCAACATGATGCGCGAGAACGGCTGCACCGCCGGCGTCGACAACTTCGAGGACCTGGGCGCTCTGCCGCAGCTGCCGGGCGTCGGCCCGCAGCGCTTCCCGTCCGAGTACGGCTGGGGCTTCTCCGCCGAAGGCGACTGGAAGACCTCCGTGCTGGTGCGCATCGGCGCTGTGATGGGCTACGGCCTTGAGGGTGGCGCCTCCCTGATGGAGGACTATTCCTACAACTTCGTGCCGGGCAACGAGCTCGACATGGGCTCCCACATGCTGGAGGTCTCCCCGGCCATCGGCACCATCGAGAAGCCGAAGCTGGCCATCTATCCGCTGGGCATCGGCGGCAAGTCCGACCCGGTCCGCCTGGTGTTCTCCGGCAAGCCGACCGACGCCGTCGTGGTCTCCATGGCCGACGAACGCGAACGCTTCCGCCTGCTCATGGACGAGGTCACCGTCGTCGAGCCGCAGGGCTCCCTGAAGAGCCTGCCGTGCGCACGCGCCGTGTGGAAGCCGAAGCCGGACCTGAAGACCGCCGTGCAGTGCTGGCTCACCGCCGGCGGCTCCCACCACACCTGCATGACCACCTCCGTCGGCCGTGAGGCTTGGGAGGACTTCGCCCGCATCGCCGGCGTGGAACTCGCCGTCATCGACGAGAACACCAACGCCCGCCAGTTCGAGAAGGAACTGGAGATCAGCGAGATGTACCACCGTCTCAACAACCGCCACTGATGCGGCGGCGCGCTGATCGCGCGCACTAGGGCATGACGAAGGGCCGGCGCCGAGAATATTCTCGGTGCCGGCCCTTCGTGTGTTTTCATGCATTCAATTGGGTCGATTCGGATTCTTGCTGTTGGGTTGGCTTGTCGGGTTGGTGGGTCTGGGAAAGTCTGCCCGCTTCCGCAGACTGGCTCAACCTGCCGAAACCAAGTCCCAAATGTGTCACGATTCCGATTTTCGGGCTTTATTTTGAATCGTGACACATTTTGCGCTATAGAAATACCCCCTAACCATCATTTCCTGAATGAAAATTGCGATTAGGGGGTATTTGTCGATTGCCAAATGTGTCACGATTCGATTTTTTGCCCGAAAATTTGAATCGTGACACATTCAGCGGCGTTCAGCGGCATTCAACGACGTGTGATGACGGCGTATACGGTGGAGGGGCAAAATGCCGCAATCAGCGCTTGCCGGCGTATAGCTGCTGGTCGATCACGTCGGCGAACACGCGGTTCACGGCCGGGCGCACCACCTTCAGGGAAGGCGTCAGGCACTTGTTCTCCTGCGTGAACTGCGTGTCGAGCACCACGAACTTGCGTACGGATTCGGCGCGCGACACCGTCGCGTTCGCCTTGTCGACGTACTTCTGGATTTCGTCGTGCACCGCGGCGGTGGTCGCCACGCGGTCGAGCGGCGTGTCCGCGGACAGTCCCACGGAAGGCAGCCATGCCTCCAATCCCTCCGGATCGAGCGTGATCAGCGCGCCGATGAACGGACGGTTGTCGCCCACCACCACGGCGTGCTCCACAATCGGGCACTTCGCAATCTCCTGCTCCATCGGAATCGGGGAGACGTTCTTGCCGCCGGCGGTGATGATGATGTCCTTCTTGCGTCCCGTGATCGTGATGCGGCCCTCGTCGTCAATCGAAGCCAGATCGCCGGTCCTGAGCCAACCGTCCTCGGTGAACACCTCCGCCGTCTTTTCCGGCAGATTATGGTAGCCCACGAACACGTTCGGTCCCTTGACCTGCAGCTCGCCGTCGTCCGCGATGCGCACGGACGATCCCGGCGCAGGCTGGCCGACGGTGCCGATCACATTGTCGTCGGCGCGGGTGGCGGCGAACGGCGCCGCCGTCTCCGTCATGCCGTAGCCCTGGATCATCGGTAGGCCGATGCCGTTGAAGAAATGCGCGAGCGACACGTCGAGCGGAGCGCCGCCGCACGCCACGAAGCGGATTTTCGGACCGAGCGCGCCGCGCACGGTGCGGTATACGGAAGCCTCGTACGACAGATGCTGGGCGGTCTGCTTCACCGTCGGCTTCTCTCCGGCCTGCTCCATGCGCGACCATTCGCGCGCCGCATCGGCGGCCTTGTAGAACAGGCGTCCCTTCCAGCCCATGCCCGCCTTGCGGGAGGCCGCGTTGTAGACCTTCTCGAACACGCGCGGCACGCCCAGCAGGTACGTCGGTTCGAAGGAGCGCACGTCCGGCAGCAACGTCTTGGTATCCGGCAGATAGCCGACCACGCCGTCGTCGGAGGCGATTGACGCGTACTGGATGAAACGTGCGAAGCAGTGGGCGAGCGGCAGGAACAGCAGCAGACGCGGATGGTCGTCGGTGATCATCTGATGCAGCGCCAGGCTTGCGGCGCGCGTGACCGACACGAAGTTGCGGTGTGACAGTTCGGCGCCCTTCGGAGCGCCCGTGGAGCCGGACGTGTACACGATGGTGGCCAGGTCGTCGGCGCGTACCGACGCGACGCGCGCCTGAAGCTCCTCGTCGGACACGGTGACGCCGAGGCCTTCCAACGCGCCCATGGCATTGGAGTCGAGCATCAGGATGTGCTTGAGGGACGGGCAATGGTCGATCACGGAATCGAGACGGTCGAAGCGCACGCGGTCGTCGGCGATGGCGAGCTTCACGCTGGAATCGTTGAGGATGCGCTCGGCCTGCGCCGCCGAATCGGTGTCGTAGATCGGCACGTTGACCGCTCCGATCGCGGCCAACGCGAAGTCGAGCACGCCCCACTCGTAGCGGGTGGAGGAGAAGATGGTGACGGCGTCGCCCTTGCCGATGCCGAACGCGATGAGACCTTTGGCCGCGGAGACCACGTTCCTGTGGAATTCGCCGGTCGTCACCTCGGCCCACTGTCCGGGAGCGGTCTTGCGTTCCGCGATAACGGTGTCCTCGCCGGTGCGCGCGATGCGCTCGGTGAGCAGTGAATAGATCGATTCGTCGTCGCATACCTCGACGGATTCGCCCGGGGTCGTGTACTCGGTGAGCATGAAGTGTTCTCTTTTCTTGCGATTGCTGCGATTGGTGACGATTGCGCGCCGCTTCGCTCCGCGTTGCCGTCACGTGCCTCGCACATCCTAAGTTACGGTGACGTAAGTCCGCATTGTAAGAAACGACAAGAAATATTCCGAGGGGTTTGTATGAAATGACAAATCGGGTGTAACCGTCAAATCCGATGGATTCTGGTGCATGGTTGTACCTGTTCGGAAAAAGGTTTGACGTGGCTGCCGGACGCGTCGCCGACCGCATGGGAAACAGGGTGCGACCGGGGCTGGAAACGGCGGAAAATCAGGCAAAACAAGTCGAGATGATGTTGCGGGCGCCGGCGTTTCCCGTGTACACTCGGCACTGACGCAACTCTTACCCCTTGCGTCAAGGCTGTTTGCTCAACGGCGAACATTCAGCCACCTACTTTTCGCCGTTGCCTTCGGTCCGCGCCGTGATTCCACCGCTATCCGCGATTCTTCGCAAACGCCGTTGTCTTTCGTCTGCTCGCCCGATACGCTTGGAACGATGCGCTGAAACGATCGCGCGGGCATGCTTCGCCCGCGGCGGATGTTCGCTCCGGATACGGTGGAGGCCGGTTCGGACGGAAGTCTTCGGCCGCGGTCGATCCAATCACGATGAAAGGGACGGAATGTTCGACAAAAGGCTGTTTTCCCTGGCTGACGGCGTCGGCCGGCTGGTCGCGGCGAAGGTCGTCTGCCAATGGCTGGGCCTGGTGGCCAACATCGCCTTCGTCGTGGCGATGGTACGCATGCTGCAACCGCTGTTCACGCCCGTCCGGCCGGCCACCGCAACGTGCCTGATGGTCGCCGTGGCCGCCGCAATCGTACGGTTCGCCGCAACCCGCGCCGCCGCGCGTTTCGGCACCGAAGCCGCCGAACGCGTCAAACTCGCCCTGCGCGGGAAACTGTTCGACAAGATGCTCGCGCTCGGCCCGTCCTACGCGCAACGCGTGCGCACCGCCGACGTGGTGCAATCCGCGGGCGAAGGCATCGAACAGATCCAAAGCTTCTTCGAACTGTTCCTGCCGCAACTGTTCTACGCCATCCTCGCGCCCATCACGCTGTTCGTGGTGCTTGCGCCGGTCGACCTGCCCACCGCGGCGACGCTGCTCGTCTGCGCGCCGCTGATCGTGCTCATCGTCGGCATGGTGGCCATGCGCGCATCCCGGGTGTTCAAAAAATACTGGGGCAAATACACGGACATGGGCTCCGCGTTCCTCGACGACCTGCAGGGCCTGGAGACGTTGAAGACCTTCGACGCGGACACCCGCGCCGCGCGCGTCATGGACGAGAAGGCAGAACGGTTCCGCGTGGCGACCATGAACGTGCTGCAGATCCAGCTGCGTTCGCTTACCGCGATGGACGCGGTCGCGTACGGCGGGGCCGCGGCCGGCATCGGCGTCGCGATATGGCGTTTCACGGCCGGCGCGATGCGGCCGTCCGGCATGCTGTTCGGCCTGATTCCGCTGGATCTGGCGCCGATCGCCGCGGTCGTGCTGACGATTCTGCTGTCCGCCGACTTCTTCATCCCATTACGGCAGCTTGGCTCGTATTTCCACGTCGCGATGAACGGCATGACGTCCACGAAACGCATCTTCGCGCTGCTGGACGCGCCCGAACCGGAACATGGCGGCGAGGAACTGCCGGAATACGGGGCTTCCGACCAAGGGACGGTCGTGGAATTCGACAACGTCTCGTATCGGTATGCGGACACGGATGCGGACAGCGCGCCGCAAGCCCGGCGCATATCCTCCCAACCGCCTTCCGGACGACAGGCCACGGACGCAGCTGGCTCCGATACGGACTCCGATGCGGATTCCGCACGCTCCAACCGTGCCGCCGACGCACGATACGCGCTGCGCGACGTATCCTTCCAAGCGCGGCCCGGTCAAGTCACCGCCATCGTCGGCCCATCCGGCTCCGGCAAATCCACGGCCGTCCGCCTGCTCGCCGGCACCCTGACCGGATACGAAGGAAACCTGGACCTCCTCGGACAATCCGCCGACGCCCAGCCGGCCCGCTTCCACATCTGCGACCTCACCGCCGCCTCCCTCACCCGCGAGATCTCCATCGTCTCCGCACGCAGCCACCTGTTCGCCGGAACCCTACGCAGCAACCTGCTCATGGCGCGTCCTGATGCGACCGACGACGAACTATGGCAGGCGCTGGAAGCCGCGCATATCGACGATTTCGTACGCGCGCAATCGCAAGGACTCGACATGCGGATCATACAGGACGGAAGCAACCTGTCCGGAGGGCAGAAGCAGCGCGTCGCGATCGCCCGCGTGCTGCTGCGCCGGTCGGCCGTCTATATTTTCGACGAAGCCACCAGCAGCGTCGACGTGGAAAGCGAAACCCTGATTCTGCGGACGATCCGCGCGCTCGCCGATGAGGGAAGGACCGTGCTGATGGTCACGCACCGCATGGCGAACGCGGCCGACGCGGACCATGTGGTCGTGTTCGACAGGGGCTCCGTCGTGGAGCAGGGCGCGCACGATGAGCTTATGGCCGTGGACGGCATGTACGCCAAGCTGTTCCGTGCGCAGGAGAACGTGGAGCGGGTGGGTCGCCGGGGGATGTCCAGCGTGTCCCGTCTGGATTGCGCGTCCCATGAAGGTCATGGGGGCCATGATGATGGGCATGATGAGGGCCGTCGTGAAACCCAGCGTGAAACCCACGCGTCCCAGGTCTCGCATGCCTCGGATTCCGCCGGTTCCACCGGCTCTGCCAATCCTGTCAATTCCACCAATTCCGTCAATTCCACCGATCCCGCCATGCCGGTATCCAAAGTCATCGCCCGGCTGCTACACGAGGTCGGCCCCCTGCGCAAGTACATGGCGATCGCCTGCGCGTGCGGTGTCACCGGGCATCTCGCAGCCACCTTCCTGCCGGTCTTCGGCGTGGCCGCCCTGTTCGCAGCCGCCGGCCACAAAGTCTGGAATCTCAACGTTCCTGTGGCAATCACGGCCATGATCGTCTGCGCGCTCATCCGAGGTGGCATGCGCTACGCCGAGCAGTACATGAACCACAACGTGGCCTTCCGGCTGCTCGCGCTGTTCCGGTCGAAGACATTCGCCGCGCTGCGCCGTCTCGCGCCCGCCAAACTGTCCGGCAAAGGCAAGGGCGACCTGATCGCGCTAGTCACCACCGACGTCGAACTGTTGGAGATCTTCTTCGCGCACACCATCTCGCCGGTCGTCATCGCTATCGTGACCACGATCGTCTACACGATCGCGCTGCTCACACTGAACCCCGCCATCGCCATCGAACTGCTGGTCGCGCATCTGGTCATCGGCATCGTGCTGCCGAAACTCTTCGCCAAGGCCGTGGGCGGGCTTGGCTCCGGCATCCGTAAGGAATCCGCACGCCTCGACGACGAGATGCTCGACAACATGCGCGGTCTGGACGAGGTCATCCGCTTCGGCCAAGGTTTCGCGCGACTTGCCGGCATCGTGGCACGTACCCGCTCGCTGTGGACGCGACGGGCGCGGCTCAGTGCCAAAAACGGCGATTTCGCAGGCTTTGGCGCGATTCTGGTCATCCTGTTCACCGCGATTGCGGCGCTGCTCGCCATCGTCACCTCCGGAGCGGCCGCGCCTCTTGTAGCCGACGGCATGATGGCCTCCGCGCAATGGACCATATCCGCCTCCGCGCCGGGTCTCGTCGCGGCATTCGTGCTACTGGCCAGCTCGTTCGGCCCGACGCTCGCCTTGAGCGCGCTGCCGGCCAACCTCACGCAGACCTTCGCCTCCGCGCGCCGCCTGTTCGCTTTGATGGACGAGGTGCCCGCTGTAGCGGAAAATGGCGATTTCTTACCGAAATATCATGGCATGTCCATGCATGACGTCATGTTCGGATACGGGGATTCCGGCGATGCTTCCGCTTCCGAGCCGATTCTCGACGGCGTTTCGCTTGACGTTCCGCAGCACGGCATCCTCGGCATTCAAGGGCCGTCCGGACGCGGCAAATCGACGTTGCTGAAGCTGCTCATGCGCTACTGGGATCCGGATTCGGGGCTGGTCACGCTGTCCGAAGTGCCGCTGCCACAGGTCGACGCGCATCATCGCCGTCGCCTGCAGACGATGATGGGGCAGGAGACGTATCTGTTCGACGGCACGATCCGCGAGAATCTGCTGATGGCGTGCGATGTGGACGATTCGTCCGCTCCGCCAGCCAGCGACGACGTGCTGCGCGCCGCCCTCGCCAAGGCTTCCGCACTTGATTTGGTCGATTCGCTTCCTCAGGGGCTTGACACCCCCGTCGGAGAGCTCGGTGGCCGGCTTTCGGAAGGCGAGAGGCAGCGCATCGGCCTGGCGCGCATCTTCCTGCGCAATGCCTCCCTGGTGCTGTTCGACGAGCCGACGAGCCGTCTCGACGCCTACAACGAATCCGTGATCCTGCAGTCGATCGACACTTTGGCGAGGCGGGGGAGCGCGGTACTGCTCGTATCGCACCGCGACTCCACCATGCGCGTCGCGGACCACGTCATACGCATGTGACTGACGGACGTGCGTTTTGTATGGCTTTCCGTGCGACACGCGCGTCCGCAATGTGGTCGTATGAAAATATGGGTCATTCACGTTTTCTATATCGCGTGCGATGGGGTGGAAAAGCGGGTGAATCGAAAGCGCCGGTCGCGGACGGGGCAAGAAAAGCGGGCGAAATCGGAGGAATGTCGACGGAATCGAAATCGCAGGAAAATGAAACAATGCTGAAAATGGGCGTGCAATTTTAGTAAAACCAACTTCTTGACGTCTCGTAATATTCAGTTCGCGTGAAATCGTAATGGAAAATCGTTAGTATCTGTGTCAAAGGCAAATCCTTCGACGAAAGGCTGGCGATGGCCAACAACAGGAACGAACTGAACAAGAATCTGGCGCAGATGCTCAAGGGCGGCGTGATCATGGACGTCACCACCCCGGAGCAGGCGAAGATCGCGCAGGACGCGGGCGCGTGCGCGGTGATGGCGCTCGAACGTATCCCGGCCGACATCCGTGCCGCCGGCGGCGTCTCCCGCATGAGCGACCCGGCCATGATCAAGGGCATCCAGGAGGCCGTGTCCATCCCGGTCATGGCCAAGGTGCGCATCGGTCACATCGCCGAAGCCCGCATCCTGCAGGCCATCGACATCGACTACATCGACGAATCCGAAGTGCTGAGCCCCGCCGACGACGTGTACCACATCGACAAGAACCAGTTCGACGTGCCGTTCGTGTGCGGCGCCAAGAATCTGGGCGAGGCCCTGCGCCGCATCGCCGAAGGCGCCTCCATGATCCGCACCAAGGGCGAGCCGGGCACCGGCGACGTCATCCAGGCCGTGCGCCACATGCGCACCATGAACAAGCAGATCCGCGAGCTCGTCTCCCTGCGCGACGACGAGGTGTACGAGGCCGCCAAGCAGCTGGCCGTGCCGTACGACCTCGCCAAGTACGTGCACGACAACGGCCGCCTGCCCGTCGTCAACTTCGCCGCCGGCGGCGTGGCCACCCCGGCCGACGCGGCCCTCATGATGGAACTCGGCGCCGAAGGTGTGTTCGTCGGCTCCGGCATCTTCAAGTCCGGCGACCCGGCCAAGCGCGCCGCCGCCATCGTGCAGGCCACTGCCAACTGGCAGGACGCCGACCTGCTCGCACGTCTGTCCGAAAACCTCGGCGAGGCCATGGTCGGCATCAACGAGGACGAGATCCAGACCATCATGGCGGCGCGCGGCGAGTGACCGGACTCGGCGAAATCGATCGACGAAACCTTTAGAACACAGGAACGGCAATGGTTGTAGCAGTCGAATACATCTCCAAAGAAGAATCCGAAGACGCGGAATCCGCCAAGCATGGCGTGACCGGCATCCTGGCGGTGCAGGGCGCATTCGCCGAACATGCGGCCATGCTCGACCGTCTTGGCGCGCCGTGGAAGCTGCTGCGTGCCGCCGAGGATTTCGACGATTCGATCGACCGGGTCATCCTGCCCGGCGGCGAAAGCACCACGCAAGGCAAGCTGCTGCGCTCGACCGGCCTGTTCGATCCGATCGCAAAGCATATCGCCGATGGCAAGCCGGTGTTCGGCACCTGCGCCGGCATGATTCTGCTGGCCCGTAAACTCGACAACGACGACAACGTCTACTTCGGCGCGCTCGACGCCGTCGTGCGCCGCAATGCGTACGGACGGCAGCTTGGTTCGTTCGCCGCCACCGCCGATTTCGGCTCGGCTTCCGGCGATTCCGCCGTCGTAGTCGCGCCGGGCGAACACGTTCCGCAGGATGGCGCGTCCGACGTCGTGCTGAAGGACTTCCCGCTCGTCTTCATCCGCGGACCGTTCGTGGACGAGGTCGGCCCCTCCGCCACCGTCGAGACGTCGGTGGACGGCAATGTGGTCGGCCTGCGCCAGGGCAAGATCCTCGCCACCGCGTTCCACCCCGAACTCACCGACGACACCCGCATCCACGAGCTGTTCCTGAGCCTGTAGTCCGTGACCTATAGCTTGGTCTGCGATTCGCGGCGCGGCTCAAACAAATAGATTTAAGTAAACATTTCGGCGGCTTCCAAGAGTTATTTTCTTGGAAGCCGCCGTTTTTTATCCGGGGACTTTCGCATATTCTCTAATCCCAACCGATACTGGGGAATTCGACGAAATATCAATCCTCCGTAATACACCGACTTATCCACATTCCACTTGGGGAAATCGCGATATGACCGTGCAGGGTAACGGTCGACGACGGGGGTATCAGGAAACGCCGGCTTATTCAACGTATTAAGCGATTCAGTAGTGGCATTTTCGCGTGGTGATTTGACACATTGGTACAGCCGTGTATCATAAAGAGTACTGGTACACGGCTGTACCAGTAAAAAGTAAAGGCCGACGAAGGCGGCCGAACTCAATGAACGCCGGGAAACGCTAGGAATGACGTTGGTGGTTACTAGCCGATGATACACCGGTGTATCAGAAGAGGGAGGAAGCTTGAGAAAGCCCAGACAAGGAAAGTCTGGAAGCCGGGAAAAACAGTCAGGAAAGGTGTCTGCCCGGCGGCTCAGGCAAGGAGCGTCCGAGCGGATGAACACATCCTGCCAACGTTTCGAAGCCGGTCGGCATCTGAAGGAGGAAACATGCGCACCACACAGAAGGCTCTCGCGGCATTGACCGCAGCTGCGACCCTCATCGGCCTGGCGGCTTGCGGAGGCGGATCCGACAATGCCAGCAAAGGCAGCACAGGAGATGCCAACAAGGCCGAGCTCGTGTTCTGGGGCTGGGATACCGGCCACACCATGACCAACCTGATCAAGGACTTCCAGAAGGTCAACCCCGGCATTACCGTGAAATTCAATAACACTGGTACCGCCTCCGACACCCAGACCGCATTGAGCAACGCCATCGCTGCAGGCAAGGGCGCTCCGGACGTGGTGATGCTTGAGGATCCGACCGTCACCCAGTTTGCTGTCACCGGTGACCTCGCCGACCTGAGCCAGTTCGGCGCCGACAAACTCGCCGACGACTTCTCCGCAGGCCCGTGGAACAAGCTGCAGTACAACAGCAAGCCGTATGCGCTGCCGATTGATTCCGGCCCTGAAATGTTCTTCTACAACGACGCGGTCTTCAAGAAGGCCGGCGTCGACGGTACCAAGATTAAGACTTGGAACGACTACTATGAGGCCGCCAAGAAGGTCAAGGCCGTCGGTTCCTACATGACCAACAACTCCGGCTCCTCCATGGAATACCAGCCCTTCACCGCGCAGGCTTGGCAGGCCGGCGCCCAGCCGTGGAAAGTCGACGGCGAGAAGATCACTATTGACATGACCAACGATGCCGGTATGAAGAAGTACATCGATTTCCAGCAGAAGCTCATCGATGAAGACCTCATCGACACCAAGACCGCCAATTGGTCCGACGATTGGAACCGTGAGCTCAACGATGGCACCATCGCTTCCCTTACCATCGGCGGCTGGATGCCGGTCAACCTCATGAACGGCGCACCGGATCAGGCTGGCAACTGGCGTGTGGCTCAGCTTCCGCAGTGGAACGAGGGCGACGAAGCCTCTGCTGAAGACGGTGGCTCCGCGCTCGCGGTGGTCAGCCAGTCCAAGCAGCAGGCCGCGGCCTACAAGTTCGTCGAATACCTGACTCACGGCAAGGGCGCGCAGACCATGGCCGATACCGGCACCTTCCCGAGCCTTAAGAGCATCCTGACCTCCAAGAGCTTCACTGACCCGAACTCTGAAGCCAACAAGAAGGTCAACGACTACTTCGGTGGTCAGAATGTCAATCAGGTTTTGTCTGAAGCAGCCCAGCGCAAGGTCTCCAAGTTCGCCTACCTGCCGTACAACCCGTTCGCGCAGTCCAGCTTCGGCGATCAGATTTCCAAGGCCTATAGCAAGAGCATCACGCTCAAGGAAGCCTTTGCCAACTATGCCAAGGCGCTTGCCGATCACGGTACCCAGCAGGGTTACACCGTCACCAACAAGAGCTGATCGAAGATAGCGCATCGTTTGCGCCAACAGCCGGCATGGCAGTTGATACGTCTGCAGACGGCGATTGGCGAGCATCGAGGAACATGCCAAGGCGGGGGCGCGCCTCGGACGGATTCCCGCCTTGGCATGTTCGTAATCCATATGAAGACAATCGTGTGAAGAAAGAAGAGCAACCATGACTCAAGCAGCAAGTGTGGCGGTGCCGTTGCACACGCCGGCCGACCAGGTGCGTGTGAATAAGCATCACGCGGACTGGCGCGGATGGAAATTCATGTGGCCGTTCGCCCTGGTGTTCGTATTCGTGTTCATCATCCCGATCATGTACGCGGTGTACATCAGCTTCTTCCAGAAAAAGATGATCGGTGGCACTCAGTTCGTGGGATTCGCGAATTATGTGCGTCTGTTCCATGACCAGCAGTTCTGGAGCGCGGTCGGCAGGGTCGCTCTGTTCACCGTGGTACAGGTGCCGATTATGTTGTTCCTCGCCGCGGCGATGGCTTTGGCATTGGACTCCATGAAACTGCACGGCACGAAGTTCTTCCGTATTTCGACGTTCCTGCCATACGCGGTACCCGCAGTCGTGTCGACCCTGATCTGGGGGTTCATGTATGGCGCGAAATACGGTCTGGTGGGCTCGTTCAACGATTTCTTCGGCGCGCACCTGGACATGCTCTCGCCGAAGGTGCTGCTCGCGTCGATCGGCAACATCGTGACATGGGAGTTCACGGGCTACAACATGCTGATTTTCTACAGCTCACTGTCCACGATCCCGCATTCGCTGTACGAGGCCGCATCGATTGACGGCGCCTCGGAGTGGCAGATCATCAAGTCCATCAAGCTGCCCGAGCTCAAGGGATCGCTCGCGATTACGGTGATCTTCTCAATCATTGGTTCGTTCCAGCTGTTCAACGAGCCGAGCATCATGCAGAACATGGTGCCGGGCAACGCGATCAGCACGTACTACACGCCGAACATGTACGCGTACAACCTGTCCTTCGCGGGCAACCAGTCGAACTATGCGGCCGCGTTGGCGATCACGATGGCGGTGATCACGATGGCGATCGCGTACGTGGTGCAGATCAACAGCATGAAGGAACAAATGAAGTGAGGTCCCTCGGGACCGCGTTTCCCGGGCGATGGCGTCCGGTGGACGCAAGGGGAAGACGAAAGGTTCTTCCGGTAAGGAGCAAAAGACTATGAGCAGCAACAACGAGCGTGAGCACGACAGGGCGGTGCGCAAGGCCGAGAAGGAACGTGCTAGGAGGGTTGCCAAAGACGAGGCCGCGGAACGCAAACGCGCCGCGAAATCCGGGTTCGCGAACGTGTCGAACCCGAGGCGCAGCAAACTGCTGACGCTGGTGTGCGCGCTGTTCGCCGTGTACTGCCTGTTCCCGTTCGTGTATCTTCTGATCAACGCGACCAAGACGCAGGCGGACTTCACGTCCACGTTCGGCCTGGGCTTCGGCCACACGTTCGCCCTGTGGGACAACATCAAGACCGTGTTCACGTATGACGGGGGCATTTTCGGACGCTGGCTGCTGAACACCATCCTGTACGTGGTCGTGGGAGCTGGTGGCGCGACCCTGCTCGCGATCCTGGGCGGGTATGGGCTCGCGAAGTTCCGTTTCCCTGGCCGCAAGGCCGTGTTCGTGGTCATCATCGGCGCGATCAGCGTGCCGGGCATCGCGCTGGCGGTCCCGCAGTTCCTGCTGTTCGCGAAACTGAACCTCACGAACACGCCGTGGGCGATGATCATCCCGTCCCTGGTGTCCACGTTCGGCCTGTACTTGATGTGGATCTTCTCGGAGCAGGCCGTGCCGACCGAGCTGCTCGAGGCCGCGCGCGTGGACGGCGCGGGCGAGATGCGTACGTTCTTCCAGGTATCCTTGCCTTTGCTTGCACCGGGTATCGTGACTACGGCGCTGTTCTCTATCGTGGCGACGTGGAACAACTACTTCCTGCCGTTGATCATGCTGAAGGACTCGAACTGGTATCCGCTCACGATCGGCTTGAACCAGTGGAAGGACCAGGCGTCCACTGCCGGCGGACAGGCGATCCAGAACCTCGTGATCACGGGCTCGCTGGTCACAATCATCCCGTTGGTGATCGCGTTCCTGTGCCTGCAGAAGTACTGGCAGTCCGGCCTTGCCGCAGGTGCAGTTAAGGAATGATTGGACTGTCTCTTCCACAAACAGGAAGTTCACAGGGAAAGAGGAGAGCATGCGACGCAACTTCGAATGGCCGAAACTGCTGACCGCGGACGGCCGTGGCATCGCCTTCGGCGGCGACTACAATCCCGACCAATGGTCCGAGGACGTCTGGGACGACGACATCCGCCTGATGAAGCAGGCCGGCGTCAACACCGTGGCCCTCGCCATCTTCAGCTGGGACCGCATCCAACCCACCGAGGATCGTTGGAATTTCGGCTGGCTCGACCGCATCATAGAAAAACTCGGCAAAGCCGGCATCGCCACCGATCTGGCCTCCGCAACGGCCACCGCGCCGCTGTGGCTGTACGAAAAGCACCCCGAAGTGCTGCCGCGCGACAAGTACGGCCATCAGGTCAACGCCGGATCTCGCCAGTCTTGGAGTCCGACCAGCCCGGTGTTCAAGGAATACGCGCTGACCCTATGCCGCAAACTCGCCGAACGCTACGGCAGCAATCCGTACGTGACCGCATGGCACATGGGCAACGAATACGGTTGGAACAACCGCGAGGACTACTCCGACAACGCGCTTGAGGCCTTCCGCGCATGGTGCCGCCGCAAGTATGGCACCATCGACGCGCTCAACCAGGCGTGGGGCACCACCTTCTGGGGTCAGGAGATGAACGACTTCGACGAAGTGCTCGTTCCGCGGTTCATGGGCGCCGACTCCATGGTCAATCCCGGACAGAAACTCGACTTCGAGCGATTCGGCAACGACATGCTCCTCGACTTCTACAAGGCCGAACGTGACGCGATCGCCGAAATCTGCCCCGACAAGCCGTTCACCACGAACTTCATGGTCTCCACCGACCAGTGCTGCATGGACTACGCCGCCTGGGCCAACGAAGTGAACTTCGTGTCCAACGACCACTACTTCCACGAAGGCGAATCCCACCTCGACGAGCTGGCATGCTCCGATGCGCTCATGGATTCGCTCGCGCTCGGCAAGCCGTGGTACGTCATGGAACACTCCACCTCGGCGGTGCAGTGGAAGCCGCTTAACACCCGTAAGCGTAAAGGCGAGACCGTGCGCGACTCTCTGGCCCACGTGGCCATGGGCGCCGACGCCATCAACTTCTTCCAGTGGCGCGCGTCCGCGTTCGGCGCCGAATCGTTCCACTCGGCCATGGTTCCGCATGCCGGCGAGGACACGAAACTGTTCCGCCAAGTGTGCGAACTGGGCGCGTCGCTGAAGACGCTCGCCGATGCAGGCGTGCAAGGCAGCGAATTGGCGCGCTCCGATACGGCGATCCTCTTCAGCGCCGAATCGGAATGGGCCACCCGTTCCCAAACCCTGCCGAGCATGAAGCTCAACCATTGGCACGACGTGCGCGACTGGTACCGCGCGTTCCTGAACGCCGGCTCGCGCGCCGACATCGTGCCGCTCGCCTACGACTGGAGCGAGTACAAGACCGTCGTGCTGCCGACCGTGCTGATTCTGAGCGCCGCCGACACCCAGCGGCTGGCCGATTTCGCCGCCGCCGGAGGACGCGTGGTGGTCGGCTACGCGACCGGTCTGATCGATGAGCACTTCCGCACCTGGCTCGGTGGATACCCGGGTGCCGGCGACGGTTTGCTGCGTGACATGCTGGGCATCCGTGGCGAGGAATTCAACATCCTCGGCGCCGAAGCCGAAGGCGAGCCAAGCGAGATCCGGCTGGCGGCCACCGACGATTCCACGGCTTCCGCATTGGACGGTGCCGCATTGGACGGTGCCGCATTGGATGGCGCCACGACTCGCCTGTGGCAGAACGACGTAAACGTCACCGGCGAACACACGCAAGTACTCGCCGCTTACTCCGGCGAGGAAGCGGACGAATGGGATCTCGACGGCACGGCCGCGATCACCCGCAATCCGTACGGTTCCGGCGAAGCGTATTTCGTCGGCTGCGACCTAGATGTGGCCGACCTGACGAAGCTGGTCGGCGCATATCTTGCGACCCCATCGCGGGACGATGCCGACGTGCTGCACACCGTGCGCTCGTCCGCCGACGCCACCTTCGACTTCTATCTGCCCCGCGGCAAGAAAACGGTCGAACTGCAGGACGTCGAAGGCGAGCCGGTCATCCTGTTCCAAGCCGAACGGGGGGAGAAGCCCGGTTCGTATGCCGTGCATCGCAACGGCGTGCTCGTGGTAAGGCGGTAAAGTCGGAAGTCGAATAACAATGACGGATGCGGTTAGGGGAGATATGGCCGAAGAAAAGCCGGACACATCTGACAGGAAACGCGTCACACTGCGTGAAGTGGCGCAAGAGGCCGGAGTCTCCCTCAAAACCGCGTCGAACGTCATCAACCATTCCGGACGCATGGCCGATGCCACGCGCGAGAAAGTGCAGGACGTCATCGACCGGCTCGGCTACCGCGTCAACGTGTCGGCCCGCAATCTCAATCGCGGC
Organism: Bifidobacterium sp.; assembly: GCF_050874245.1. Classification (GTDB taxonomy): domain Bacteria; phylum Actinomycetota; class Actinomycetes; order Actinomycetales; family Bifidobacteriaceae; genus Bifidobacterium. The sequence continues at coordinate 21,040 of NZ_JBNMKH010000034.1, forward strand.
AAAACCGGCTTCATCACCCTCGCGGTGCCAAGCCTGACCGCACCATACCTGGCCGAACTGGCCAACCGGGTGATCGACGCGGCGCGCATCTACGACTACTCCGTATACATCACCACATACGCCGAAGGGTCCGCGCAGGGCGCCCGCACGCTGTTGCAAAACTTCAACACCACCGTGTCGGACGGCATGATCCTGTCCATTTCCGAGGTCGAGGACCTCGCTCCCGAAGACCTCGACGTGGACTATCCGCTGGTCTGCGTGGGCGCGCGATCCACGCACGGCAAAGCGGACCATGTCACTCCGGATGACGTGCAGGAGGCGCGCCTCGCCGCGCGATACCTGTTCGACCATGGTGCCACGAATCTCGCGGTGATCGGCTCGCGAACCGATCCGGAGCATATCTTCGACCTGCGTGACGCCGTGGAGGGCAACGCGCAGCTGCGCATGCGAGGCGTGCTCGAAGCATGCGCCGGACAAGGCGTCGAACTGGATGCGAGACTTGTGCCCGACGTCGGCCAGGATTGGGCCATCGGTTCGGGCGCGCGCACGACGCAGCGCATCGTCGACTCCGGCATCCCCTTCGACGGCATCGTGGCGTTCAACGACCAGCTTGCATTGGGCGCATTGTTCACTTTGGCGGCGAACGGCATCGCAGTGCCCGACCGGGTGCAGGTGATCGGCTTCGACAACAATGAGGAAGCCGCATACTTCCAGCCACCGCTGACCACCATGGACTCCTGCCTTGACTGGATCGCGCCAACCGCTGTCGGTCGCATCATCAACCGCATCAACGGCAGTCGCCCGCTGAAACCGGAACTCATCACCACCCAATCCTGCGTGATCGCCCGCGCCACCACCCGCGCGTGAGATTCCGTTCGCCTTCCCTTTATGACGGCGTTCCGCGCAATGCCATATCTCACCATCTGTGCTTCCGATAAGCGTGCGTGAGCCTCTGTCCGATGTCGGACCGGCTTGGGGCCTTGGCTGCCTTGCGACAACGCGCCCATCTTCCATTGTTCCGGTGTGGCTTGCGTTTGTGGTTCCGGTATGGCTTTGAGCCATTGTTTTGTGCGGTTTGTGTTGGATTCTGACTTTTGTCTGCTGGACTTCCATATGCGTCTCGATCTTTTTCTTCGGATCCGCTCGTTGCGCACATGAGCTGCTGGAGAGTTTTGTGGAATGCGTTTGGCCGCATGTGGTATGGGGGTGCCTGTTTTGTGTCACGATTCGTAAAAACGGCCAAAATTTTGGAGCGTGACACATCACTTCCCATTCGGGGGGTATGTTTTCTGGGTATTTTACTTGGAAAAAACGGTGATTTATACCCCCGTATTGCTTTTTTCAGAAGAAGAATGTGTCACGATTCGTAAAAACGGCAGATTTTTCAAATCGTGACACATCTGCGGTGGGAATTTTTCGTTCCAAAGGCTGATCCGCCTCCGATTCCCGAAATGAAAGGAATGCTGACTTGTGGTGCGGCGATACATTGCATTGCCGCACCACAACAT
>NZ_JBNMKH010000035.1:0-22230 GCF_050874245.1 Bifidobacterium sp.
CCAATCGCTGTGCGGTGCGCGGGCCACGGCCGTTTTGCGCTATTGTGACAACAACCATTTCAAGATCGCCGCCGCTGAATCGCTCACTGGTGGACTGCTGGCCGACGCCTTCGTGCGCATCCCCGGCGCTTCGAAAGTGTTTCTCGGCTCGGCGGTGACCTACGACATTCGTGCCAAGGCGAAGATTCTCGGCGTCGATCGCGATCTATTGAATAGAGAGGGTGCGGTGCATCCCGAAGTGGCGCGGCAGATGGCGTCTGGCACCGCGCGTCTCTACCAGCAGGACGAGGATGGCGATTGCGTCATCGGCCTGTCCACCACTGGTGTGGCCGGACCGGGACCGGACGGGGACAAGCCGGCCGGCTTGGCGTATATCGGTTGTTCCTTGCCGTCTGGCTTCGGAGACGTTCATTCGCGACGAACGGTCGCCTTCGAACTGAGATTGAATGGTGGGCGTGAGGCTGTCCGTCGAGGTGTCGTGCAATGCATTCTGGAAAAACTGAGAATTCTTTCAGCACTTTCACAGGAATAATCGGCGACCATGGGTGTTGACCATAGTGGAAATACGCAACGCAAGCGAAAGGGGCCGGCGGCATGGACGCGATGACACTCACCAAGGAACAGATGGAACTCAAGGCGATGGCCCCCGCGGTGCAAAGCGGTAATGTCCGTGTCAGGGAGCTCACTCCGGCCCAGCGTCGCGCGGTGATGTTCGCCCAGCAGCAGGTGTTGCGTGCCCGGGCCGCCAAAAGGGCCAAGGATGAGCGTCAGGCCGCGTTGACCCGCATGTGGCAGGAGGAGGACGGCGATCACGCTCGGGCGTATGCCGCGTCTCCGTCCGCGGAAACGGTGGAAGAGCCCAAGGAGGTTTCCCTGCGCGAGGCGATTGGTCACGTGTTGCGCGACCTGCGCACCCATGACCGCAAGACGTTGCGCGAAGTCAGCGAAAAGGCCGGAGTGTCCCTCGGATATCTGTCTGAGGTGGAGCGTGGACAGAAGGAGGCCAGTTCCGAGCTTCTGAGCTCCATCGCCCAATCGCTCGGCGTCTCCACCGCTCAGATGCTGCGTATGGTCGCCGATTATCTCGATTCGGTCGCGGCCTGATTCGTATTGGATCGTCAACGCCTGGCAGCTTAGGTTGCCGGGCGTTTTCATTTGGTTGCGTTCGCTGAGTACACTTGAATCCGTGCAGGAACGTGAATTTTGGCAATTGCTTGAGGAAGTGCTCGGGCGCAGCTACGGGCGTGCTCTCGCGCACGACCAGGTGCTCGACAGGTTGGAGGGCATGACGGCCATCGAGGCGCTTGACGCGGGGGAGGAGCCCCGTGTGGTGTGGAACGTGCTGTGCGACCAGATGAACATCCCTGATTCCAGAAGATGGGGCAAGGATCATAACGCCCCTCCGATGCCGGTCCGCTGAGCACATTCATCGCGAAACACCGTTTCGAACAGATGTTCGTATGATGGGATATAGTTATCCACAGGACATATGGATTGGATTGATGCCGACGGCTTGTTTCCGGAATTCCGAAATGGCGGAAAATCGGGATAAATGAGCTTGGGACGCATCAAAAAGCATGTTCTCCGACCACAAGGGTCGTTTGGATTTGCATGGATGGATGGTACGGCTTTACGGTGAGGTCATCATTCGTCTCGGTAAAACAACAAGGAGTAGCCATGGCACAGACGAGCGCGACGAAGAACGCCGCACAGAACAAGTCCGCGAACGGAATCGATCCGCGCCGTCAGGCCGCGCTTGACACGGCGCTCGCGCAGGTTGAGAAAAGCTTCGGCAAGGGGTCCGCCATGCGATTGGGCGATCGGCCGGAGCAAGACGTCGAAGTCATTCCGACCGGCTCCTTGGCGTTGGATATGGCGCTGGGTATCGGCGGCCTGCCCAAAGGACGAATCGTGGAGATCTATGGTCCGGAATCCTCCGGCAAGACCACGCTGGCATTGCACGTGGTGGCGAACGCGCAGAAAGCCGGTGGCGTCGCGGCCTTCATCGATGCTGAACACGCACTTGACCCTGTCTATGCGCGTAAATTGGGTGTCGATACCGATTCGTTGATCGTCTCCCAGCCTGATAACGGCGAGCAGGCGTTGGAGATCGCCGACATGCTGATTCGCTCCGGCGCGCTGGATGTGATTGTCATCGATTCCGTCGCGGCCTTGGTGCCGAAGGCGGAAATCGAAGGTGAAATGGGAGACAGCCACGTAGGTCTTCAGGCGCGTCTGATGAGCCAGGCGTTGCGCAAGATGACCGGCGCGCTGGCACAAGCCGGCACTACCGCCATCTTCATCAACCAGCTTCGTGAGAAGATCGGCGTGTTCTTCGGCAATCCGGAAACCACCACCGGTGGCAAGGCTCTGAAGTTCTATGCTTCCGTGCGCATGGACATTCGCCGTATCCAGACCATCAAGAACGGTGACGAGGCCGTGGGCAACCGCACCAAGGTCAAGGTGGTCAAGAACAAGATGGCTCCGCCGTTCAAGACGGCTGAATTCGATGTGCTTTATGGCGAGGGCATTTCCAAGGAGGGTTCCGTGCTCGATATGGCCTTGCAAGCCAACGTCGTCAAGAAGTCCGGCTCGTGGTTCACCTATGAAGGCGATCAGTTGGGACAGGGACGTGAGAACGTGCGTCAATTCCTCAAGGACAATCCGGAGCTCACGGAGGAGATCGAGAACAAGGTCAAAACGGCGTTCGGCCTGATCAAGCCTATCGACCAGTTCGCGGAAGATGGTGCGGAGGACGGCGCGGAATCGACTTCCGGCGGCAAGGAGAAAGCCGACGCGGACAAGCCTGCGGCCAAGACATCCAAAACGGACGCCAAGGCGTGACGCATGATTGACGCCGAACGTTTTCTTGAGGAACAGGGCCTTCAGCCGGCTTCGGCCGATGCTGGGGGCCCTGTCCCTTTCGGCACGGATACGAAGAACGCATCCGATCGGCCGCGATTGCGGCGGATGGATTTCGGAAGGTCCGGCGAGTTCGCTGGCAGCGCAAACACGCTGAAGACGTCGCGACACGCGCGACACGCTGGGCGTGTCGCGAATCATGCCTCAGAAAGGACGATGCCGGACGCCAATGATCTCGATTCGTGCCGAGAGGCCGCGCTCCGATTGCTGGACGCGGCGCCACGCCCCTCCGGCGCTTTGCGCGAGAGACTCGTCGGCAAAGGATACGCGGTCGAGGTGGTCGATGACGTCATTGATCGGTTGGAACGTGTGCAGCTGATTGATGACGAGGCCTATGCGCAATCAGCGGTGCGCTACTGCGCGGCGCGTCTCATGGGACGGAGGGGAGCGGTCATGGAACTCGTCCGCAAGGGCGTTGACCGCAGACTCGCGCAGCGCGCCTGCGATGAGGCGGAGGCCGAAGGCGTGTTTTCCGAAGCCGCGTGGGAACTGGGACGTAGGACCGCGCGTAAAACCATCGGAATGGACCGCGACGTGCGTAAACGCCGTTTCTGGAGCGCCGGTGGAAGAAAAGGCCACAATCCTGACATTCTGCGGCAAATCGCGCAAGAATTGTTCGGCTGAAGCCTGCAATCGACCATGGAGAACCGTCCCGTAAATCGGCGGGAAAAATGGGGATGAGACCTCTTATACCCCGGGTTCTGTCGTGCCAAAGGCACGGATGGCCATCCATCTCGACCTGACGTTGCCGTCAGGCTCTAGCAGCCTACCCGAAGGCTTCGGACGAGCAGTCCTCGGACGCCTTCTGCTTGGCCTTGCTCCCGATGAGGCTTGCCATGCGGCCACTGTCACCAGCGGCCCGGTGGTCTCTTACACCACCGTTTCACCCTTACCCACCGGCCGAAACCGGTAAGGCGGTCTATTCTCTGCTGCGCTATCTCTCAGGTCACCCTGGGCGGACGTTATCCGCCATCGTGCTCTATGGAGCCCGGAAGTTCCTCAACCGGCAAAGCCGGTCGCGGCCATCAAGAGGTCTCAAACGCACAACTATAGCAAGAGAATGGCCGAAAGCAAAGCGTAAAAAAACTTTTGTTTTTCTCGGGGCGTCATGCCTCAAATCGATGATCTTATGGCTACAATGATGACTACCAAGCAGCGATGCAGCTGGTTGGTCCGTATATAGCGGGTGAAACCGCTTGACTCTAGGGAGGTTCACATGGAAATCGTCGTTACCGGACGTCATACGCAGATCAAGCAAAGGTTCCGTGACGTTGTCGAAAGCAAGATGAATCGTGTGACCGCTATCGCCCCGGATGCACAGCGTGCCCAGATCGTGCTGTCCCATGAGGGCAATCCGCGCCAGGCCGATACCGCCAAGCGCGTTGAAATCACAGTCATCGCAGGCCGTACCGTGGTACGCGCCGAAGCGTCCAGCGCCGACGAGTTCAGCGCCCTTGATCTGGCTCTTGACAAGCTGACCCTCCGTCTGCGCCGCACGCGCGACCGTCGCAAGGATCATCGTCGTGGCTACACCGATCCCGTTCCGGTCGATCTTGGTCCGGTCGAGCCCGCCGTGGTCGAGGAGAAGGAGCCGGAGGAGCCGAACAACAGCCCGGCCGATGCCGTCTCCGCCGATCTTGGCCCTGGAGAGTCCGTCGAAGTCCAGGTCGGCGACACTCCGATCGTCATCCGTCGCAAGCTGCATATCGCCGAGCCGATGACCATCGACGAGGCTTTGTATGAGATGGAGCTGATCGGCCACGACTTCTTCCTGTTCGTGAACAAGGAGACCGGACGTCCGTCCGTCGTCTACCGTCGTCACGGTTGGAGCTATGGCGTCTTCGAGATCGACACCCCGGAGAACGTGGCCAAGAAGAAGTGAGCCTGTAGGCATCTGAATATTCCCGAGGAGGGCCCGCGCAATATATGCGCGGGTCCTCCTTGTATATGTGCGTGCAGCGATGAACGGATATGTGGATGCTCGCTCGAATGGCATGACATGCAAAAATTTACGTAAAATGGACGGAATTTTTCGAGAATCGTGAGGAAGCGACTATTCTCAGTCAAGGAAAGTCACCATACACAAAGGGAGTGATTGTGGTAGATATCGTTGACAAAGCCCTGCGCATGGGCGAAGGCCGACAGATCAAGAAGCTCGAGAACGTGGCCAAGGCGACCAACGCCTTCGAGGATGAGATCGCGGCCCTCGATGACGAGGAGCTCAAAGGCCAGACCGCCAAGTTCAAGCAGCGCATCGAAAACGGCGAATCCCTCGACAAGCTCATGCCGGAAGCCTTCGCCACCGTGCGTGAGGCGTCCAAGCGCACTTTGGGCCTGCGCCACTTCGACGTGCAGCTCATGGGCGGCGCCGCGCTGCACTGGGGCAACATCGCCGAAATGAAGACCGGTGAAGGCAAGACCCTCGTGGCCACGCTGCCCGCATATCTGAACGCGCTCGAAGGCAAGGGCGTCCACGTCGTCACCGTCAACGATTACCTGGCCAGCTACCAGGCCGAGCTGATGGGACGCGTCTACCGTTTCCTCGGCATGAGCACCGGCTGCATCATCACCAACCAGAAGCCGCCGGAGCGCCGCAAGCAGTACAACGCGGACATCACCTACGGCACCAACAACGAGTTCGGCTTCGACTATCTGCGCGACAACATGGCGTGGGAGAAGTCCGACCTTGTGCAGCGCGGACACCATTACGCCATCGTCGATGAGGTCGATTCCATTCTCATCGACGAGGCACGTACCCCGTTGATCATCTCCGGTCCAGCCGAGGGCGATGTGACCCGCTGGTACAGGCAGTTCGCGCGTCTGGTCCTGAAGCTCAACCGCGACGAGGACTACGAGGTCGACGAGAAGAAGAAGGTCGTCGGCATTCTCGATCCGGGCATCACCAAGGTGGAGGACTACCTCGGCATCGACAACCTGTACGAGCCCAACAACACCGCGCTGATCGGCTACCTGAACAACGCCATCAAGGCCAAGGAACTGTTCCTGCGCGACCGTGATTACGTCGTGACCGGCGGCGAGGTGCTCATCGTCGACGAGCATACCGGCCGTATCCTGCCGGGCCGCCGATACAACGAAGGTCTGCACCAGGCCATCGAAGCCAAGGAAGGCGTGGAAGTCAAGCCTGAAAACCAGACCTTCGCCACCATCACCCTGCAGAACTACTTCCGCATGTACGACAAGCTGGCCGGCATGACCGGTACGGCGGAGACCGAGGCCGCCGAGTTCATGGGCACATACAAACTTGGCGTGCTGCCCATCCCGACCAACAAGCCGATGATTCGCGAGGACAAGGACGATCTGATCTTCCGCACCAAGAAGGAGAAGCTCGCCGCCATTGTGCGTGACGTGGCCAAGCGCCACAAGAAGGGCCAGCCGGTCCTTCTGGGCACCGCGTCCGTGGAATCCTCCGAAGTCGTGTCCACCCTGCTTGATGTGGCCAAGATTCCGCATCAGGTGCTGAACGCGAAGCAGCACGACAAGGAAGCAGCGGTCGTGGCCGTCGCCGGCCGCAAGGGCGCTGTCACCGTCGCCACCAACATGGCCGGTCGTGGTACCGATATCATGCTCGGCGGCAACGTCGAGTTCCTGGCCGATGCGAAGCTCAAGTCCGAAGGCTACTCCCCGGATGCCACTCCGGACGAGTACGAGAAGCGTTGGCCAGGAACCTTGGCCGAGATCAAGGAGCAGGTCAAGGACGAGCACGAGGAAGTCGTCAAGCTCGGCGGTCTGTACGTGCTCGGCACCGAACGCCACGAATCCCGCCGTATCGACAACCAGCTCCGTGGCCGTTCCGGCCGTCAGGGCGATCCAGGCGAATCCCGCTTCTACCTGTCCCTCGAAGACGATCTGATGCGTCTGTTCAACACCCAGCTGGTGGCACGCGTCATGGCCAAGGGCATGCCGGAAGGCGAGCCAATCGAGGCCAAGAGCGTTTCCAAGGGCGTGCGCACCGCGCAGAAGGCCGTTGAGTCGCGCAACTTCGAAATCCGTAAGAACGTGCTGAAGTACGACGACGTGATGAACAAGCAGCGTACCGTCATCTACGCCGAACGCCAGTCCGTGCTGAAGGGTGCCGACATCCACGAGGACATCCTCAGGTTCATCGACGACACCGTGCTCAGCTACATCAAGGGCGCCAAAAACGGTTCCGACAAGCCAGCCGAGTGGGATTGGGACGGTCTGTTCAAGGCCATCGCCTCCGTGTACCCGATCGCCGTGGAACAGGAGGCCGCCAAGGACGCCGTCGCCAAGCTCAAGGGCGACAAGGCAGTGGACGCGCTGAAGGAGCTCATCGTCTCCGACGCCAAGGACCAGTACTCCGAATTCGAGGACAAGCTCGGTACGGAGGGACTGCGCCAGCTCGAGCGTCGCGTGGTGCTCGCCGTGCTCGACCGCAAGTGGCGTGAGCACCTGTACGAGATGGATTACCTCAAGGACGGCATCGGCCTGCGCGGCATGGGCCAGCGCGATCCGCTGGTCGAATACCAGCGTGAAGGCTACCAGATGTACAACTCCATGATCGAAGCCATCAAGGAGGAGACCATCCAGCTGTTGTTCCACGTGGACATCGACCGCGTGGCCATGACCGAGGACGAATCCACCGAATCCGACGAGGACGAGGCAGTGAACGCCGCCGAAGCCGTGATGGGCCTGGACGGCGAAGCCTCCGCCACGGGAGAGTCCGCTCCGAGCGAGCCAGAGACCGATGATGAGGCTGAGAAGACCACCATCGATGAGCTGGCCGACGAGCAGAAGAATGAGAAGGGCATTGTCGGCATGCAGCCGATCAGCCACGCCGAAGGCAAGGTTCCGGCCAACAAGCGCCCGAAGAGCGAGGAGTTGCACTCCCCGTGGGCTGATGGCCGCACCTTCCCGGGAACCGGCAAGAACGCCCAGTGCCCGTGCGGTTCCGGTCGCAAGTACAAGATGTGCCACGGCCAGAACGAGAAGTGATGCGCTGACACACATCTGAATAGACCTCTCCCGATCGCGATCGGGAGAGGTCTATTCCTTTCTGCCTGTTCGTGATATGGACGAGTATGCCAGAGGAAACAGCGATTCATTACAATGTAGCGACAAACATAACAACAGGCGTTTCAACGCCAAGGAGGGCATCATGGCCGAAATCACATGGAAGTCGATCCTCACCAAGCTGGTCGAGGGGGACCACTTAAGCGCCGAGGAATCCGAGTGGTTCGTCGATGACCTCATGAACGGTAACGCCAATCCGGCTGCCGTCGGCGCGGTGCTCGCCACCCAGCAGCAGTTGGGATTGACTCCCGATGAGGTTCGTGGCGCGGCGAAGGCCATGGTTGCCCATGCCATCCCGCTGCATATCGAAGGTGAGACTACTGATATCGTCGGCACCGGTGGTGACGGGGCGGCCACGGTGAACCTGTCGTCCATGGGCGCGGTTGTCGCCGCAGCGGCTGGGGTCAAGATCGTCAAGCACGGCAATCGCGCCGCGTCATCCAAGTGCGGCACCGCCGATTGCTTCGAAGCGCTGGGACTGCCGTTGGATCTGACGCCGGAACAGGTGGCCGAGGTCGGCAACGAATGCGGCATCGCGTTCGCGTTCGCGCGCACCTTCCATCCGGCGATGCGTTTCGTCGGGCCGATCCGCGCTGCGCTCGGCGTGCCGTGCGTGTTCAATGTGCTTGGTCCTCTGACCAATCCCGCAAGTCCGAAGCATATGGCCGTTGGCTGCGCCAATCGCAAAATGAGCCCGATCATGGCCGCGGTATACGCTGCAAACGGCCAGACCGGCATGGTCTACACCTCCAGTGAGGGACTTGACGAGATGGCCCCGACCGGACCGGTCTCCATCTGGGAGTTCAAGGACGGCAAGGTCGTTGAAAACGAATTCGACCCGACCGTCGAACTTGGTCTCGCCAAGATCGACGTTTCCGACCTGAAAGGCGGAGAGCCCGAACTCAACGCACGATTGGCCCGCGATTTCTTCGCAGGCAAGGATGTGCCGTTCCGCACCACCGCCCTGTTGAACGCCGCGTCGGCCATCGTCGCCGACGGACATCAGGTGCCGGCCGATGCCAGCCTGTCAGAACGTTTCAAAGCCGCCTATGCCCTCGCCGAACAGACCGTCGATTCCGGCAAGGCAACGGCGTTGCTCGATAAGTGGATCGCGACCGCCCAAGCTGTGAAAGCCTGAATCCGCGTTTGTATAGCGCTTATGCAGACATGTGAAGGCCTCGACGCTGATGGATGAAACAGCGTCGAGGCCTTCACATTGCATCATCCGATATGGCGGAGCTTGGCTGCATGCGGGAATCGCCGTCAGACGCGCGCGCCGTCATCGAATTCGTCGACTCGTGTCTGGGAATGTCCCCTATGCTGCACAATGAGTCCGGCGGCGCCGACCAACGCGCACAGACCGAAGATGGAACCCAGAATCGAGGCCAGTGCCGGCATGAACACCGAAGCGATGATGCCGATGACACCGGCGACCAACAATACCCAGAAGATAAGCTTCGACAGTTTCACAGGGCCGATTTTAGGGTTCGGAGGCACGAAATCCTCACCGTAACGGTCCATGACCCGATCGGTGTCAAGCCAGCTCGAACCGGTGAAATCACGCGGACCACGACCGGCTGACGGCATATCGCCGACGAATGTGCCTTGATCCAGATCGTTGACGGACAGCAGGGCCTCTTTCTCCTGACGTTGCGCGTGCTTCTCAAAACGTTTCGCACTGCGCGAACGTTCCACGGCCTTCAGGTCATCGGCGTGCGAATTCGCGAATTCGGACCAGGCCGCATCCAAGTCATCGGATGGCGAGACACCGCCATGCGACTCATCGTTTGGGCGTTCTTCATCGTCGTTGGTATTGTTGAGGTCAGTCATACTTATACTCTAATCGGGCGGGCGCCAATCCGTCGGGAGGAATGTGAAGAATGCTCTACTGGTTTTTCGTCAAAGGTCTGGGGCCGATCGCCATCCATCGTCTGGGGCCGACCGCGCAGGGACTTGAGAACATTCCGCATGAGGGAGGCGCCATCATCGCGGCCAATCACCTCGCCGTCATCGACGACGCGTTGCTGCCGCTGACCTGCCCGCGCATGATTCATTTCATGGGCAAGGCCGAGTATTTCGAGGGCAAGGGCATCAAAGGCAAGTTCAAGAAGTGGTGGTTCACTTCCGTCGGCGTGTTCCCCGTGGACCGTTCCGGTGGATCCAAATCGCTTGGAGCGCTGAACCATGCCCGTGAGATCATCGAGGACGGGCATCTGTTCGGCATCCACATCGAAGGCACGCGCAGTCCGGACGGGCGCCTTTACAAAGGACATACCGGCGCGGCCCGACTGGCGTTCGAGACCGGATGTCCAATCGTTCCGGCCGCCATCATCGGTTCCCGCGAACTGCAGAAGCCGGGACAGGTCATTCCGAACAAAGGCAAATCCACGGTGATCTACGGCAAGCCAATCGAAGTCGAGAAGAAGCCGGTGGATGAGATCACCCATGAGGACCTGCGCTTGCTCACCGACCGTGTGACCCGCGAGATCCAGAAGATGAGCGGCCAGGAATACGTCGATGAGTATGCGCAAAAGGTCAAGGCCGAGCTCAAGGCCCGGCAGGAGGCCGAAGCACAGGCCGACCAGCCCGCGAACGGCGTAAAGTAGATTTTCCACATATGGCGATGGGGTGCTCCGGGAACGTCGGAGCACCCCATCGCCATATATGGTCCATGGCCTTCACATGCCATGGACCGTGCGGACCCTCAGAACAACGACGAATACATCTTCAAAGTGATGGTGGTCGGCGCTCCATCCTCCTGATGCAGACGCACCTCCGTGCCGCCTACTGGATCCTGCGACGCCACCTTCTTGTCCTGGCTGGAATCGAGCGTGATCTGAGAGCTGATCTTCACGCTGAATCCAAGCTTCTCCAAAGCGTTCTTGGCATCGGATGCACGCTGTCCGACGTAGTTCGGCAACGTCACGGTCTGCGGTCCCTTCGACACCACCACTTTGACGGTGTCGCCCCAATGCAGTTCATCGCCGGCCTTTGCGGAGGCGGACATCACCTGTCCCTGCGGAACCTTGTCGTCGAACTGCTCGGACCAGTCGACGGTAAGCTTGAGCCCGTCCAACGCCTGCTGGGCCTCATCCTTCGATTCACCGACGATATCCGGCATGATGACCGGCTTCGGTCCCTGGGACAGGGTGACGGTGATCTTCGTGTTATGGGGTAGAGTGGCGCCAGGGTCGACGCTGAGCGACAGCAACGCTCCTTGGGGCACGTCCATGGAGTACGCGTCATCGCTGTCCGGCGTCCGCTCGATATTGTCGAAGCCGGCCTCTTCCAGCGCTTTTACGGGGTCTTTGCCGTTCGAGCTGTCAGGGTCGAGTATGTCAGCGGGAACGGTGGCCTGTTTGAGGCCTTTCGACACGACCACCTTCACCTTCTGATGGCGGCGTTTGCTCACATGCGATCCGACATTCGCCGGATCGGTGGAGATGATGTCTCCTTCGGAGACGGAATCGCTGTATGCCTCGGTCGTTTCGTATTCGATATTGGCGAATTTCAGCAATTCCTCATAGGAGCTCCATTTGACATTGGAGATACGGCAGGCTTTTGAAGCCGTGCACGACAGGTCGGCCGGCTGAGGCAAGGTCCAATAGCTACCCGGACCTTGGAAATACCACCATGCATAGCCACCTCCACCGGCGCAGGCAAGTACGGCCGCCGTTATGCCCGCGATGATTACAGGGGTATGTTTGCCCTTGCGGCCCCGTTGCTTGCCATTGGTCTTTTCCCCGGAGCCGGTCGGTGATCCGTATCCGTCCAAGGACAGCCTGGCGGTCGCCTCCGGATCGGTTTGTGGTTGTGCCGCCGGCATGATGCTGGTGGCATTCGTCGTATGCCGTTCAAAAGGACGTGTGCGATCGTCGGATTGGTTCGTGGGCGGAGCAGGGGGAGCGGGAGGGGTCATGTCCGGCTTGCCGGCGTCGGCTGAAACGTCGGTCCCCGCGGGCATTCGATACTGCCAATCGTCAAGCGTGAGTCCTGTTTGCAGTCGCTGCAGCTCTTTAAGCGCCACGGAAGCATCCTGGGGGCGTTCCTCCGGCGCACGCGCGGTGAGTCTTGCGATGAACGCCGCCACGTCGGCATTGATTCCGGAACATACGGTCGAGACGTCCGGCACGTCCTCATGCACGTGCTTGAACACCAACGTCACCGGATTGTCGGCATTGAAAGGAACCTTGCCGGTCAGCATCTCCCAAGCCATGATGCCTACGGAATAGAGGTCCCCTTGGGGGATCGACCGGTTGCTTTCGATCATTTCCGGCGCCAGATACGAGGCCGTACCCAGTAGCATACCCGTGGAGGACAGCGTGGCCTGTGAAACGGCTTTGGCCAGACCGAAATCGGTGATTTGCACATGTCCGCGGTCGTTGAGCAGGATGTTCTCCGGTTTGATGTCTCGGTGCACCACACCTGCGCGGTGAGCCGACGCCAAGCCATCCAACGTTTCCCCGACGATTCGGAGCGTCTCACGTACGCTGAAGGTGACCTGCTGGTTCATTTCGTAACGCAGATTCACGCCATGGACGTATTCCATGACGAGATAATCCAATCCATCGAATTCGCCGGTGTCGTAGACCTGCACGATGTGCGGATTGGCTATCGCGGCCGCGGAACGAGCTTCGCGCCGGAAGCGTTCCACGAACTGATCGCGTTTCGGCCCCTGCGCCAGCTGAGTGTGCATGATTTTTATGGCGACGGTGCGTTCCAGCCGTTCATCGATGGCTTGATACACCGTGGCCATGCCACCGTCGGCGATTCTGCTGATAACCCGGTACCGGTTTTCTATGACCTGGCCTACGGGGTCATGTGGGGCTTCATTCATGATTGATCGGTACGGTTCCTTCTCAAAAACGTCTTGTCGAACAGTCTTCAATCCGTAGTCTACAAGCAGGGGTCAAGCGTGAGCCTCGCGGAACATGTGACGGACACGGGACTTTCGCGCATACCACGAGATTCCCGACGCCGATTCCAGATCTATTATTCGTTGACGATGGGCACGAAGCGCGCGCAGGCCTCTGCAAGCATATCTTTGCGTTGGCGGGGCAGATCGAGCGATTCGATGGCCTTCCTGGATTCGCCCCACAAATCCGCTATCCTCTCCCTGGAACGATTGATCGCACCGGTGGATTCGAAAAGCGCGATGGCACGAGCGACCTGTTCCTCGTTGCGGGAAGCGGCATCCCACATGCCGATGAGCTCACGTTTCTCCGCCTCGTCGGCCGCATCGATGGCATCGGCAAGCAACACCGTACGTTTGCCCTCCCGGATATCACCGCCAATCGGCTTGCCGGTATTGCGGCTCGAACCGATGACATCCAGAAGATCGTCGGCAAGTTGGAACGCCAAGCCAAGAGGCAGGCCTATCGCCAAAGCACAGTCGCGTGCGGTACCGGCATCGGTACCGGCTGCGAGCATACCGAATTCCAGCGGCGCGATGGTGGTATAGCTGGCAGTCTTCCAACGGAACACGTTCAGCGACGCGGCCGCCAGTTCGGCGGGATCGTCCAGGGAATTGAGCTCCACGGCCAAATCAAGCACCTGGCCGATCTCCACCTCGCGATGCATATTCAGAAACGCCGACACCACGTCCGTTCCGGAACCAAGACGGGACGCCGCCTTCTCCGCGATATCCACGCTCGCGGTGGCCAGCATGTCGCCCAGCATGATGCCCAGACCATGGCCGATGGCATCGCTGTGCGTGTCCATGGATAGCGCGCGATGGGCGGATGGTCTGCCACGACGCAGGTCGGAATCGTCGATGATGTCATCGTGCACCAACGCTCCGGTCTGGAACACCTCAATCGCACAGGCCAGATCAAGCACCGCGTCCATATCCCGTTCCAACACTTCCTGCGGGGCGAACGCGCGAAACGCGTCCAACGTCAGCAACGCGCGCAGCCGCTTGCCACCCTCGCTCGATGTGACCGCCTGCCGGGCGACCGCGTCGGCGATGGGTCTGCAGGAATCGGCGACCGCATCATCCGCGTGAAGGAATGAAAAATCCCCTACCAACGATAGCGTGCGTGTCTCAATCTGTTCCAAATCGGAGGAGCTAGTCATATACCAAAGTTATCCACATGCGTCCGACAAGAACGGAACACAGTAATTGCAATGGATGGGGCGGTACGGCACGTTCCATGACACGCCGATGGGCACATTCTCCGACCACAGAGGCCGAAAACACAGCCCGCGCATCGACGGATGTCGCATAGTACTCCGGAAAGCGGTCGTGCACGACGTCCGCGCCAACCACAGGAGAACGGAATGATGATGAACATGCTCGACGAGACGACACCGATACGTGCCACGGAAATGGACCAGCTCGGCGAACAACTGACGGAAGATTGCAAATCGCAGGGAATGGAGGAAGCGATACGCGAATTCCTAGACGAGCCATTCGGACGATGGATGGACTCCCTTGCCGGCTCGCCGGCCGTCGGCGATGGTCCGGAACGCGCTCGCGGACTGTCCCGGAACGATATACGGATGATCGCCGTCGCCATGGAACGGGCGATGTCGGTCCGCGACGCATTGCTGGTGTCCATCGTCGTGGGGGAGGACCGTTCGCCGCGCGAGTTCCTGATGGACTTTATGACCAATCCGATGGATCCCGATAATTCACGTCGACTGGAGGAGATACTCAAGGATTCGTTCCGGAACGCCTCGAAGACTCCCGACACCGTACGCTGCGACAACGGCGTCACCATGATGTTCGACATCATCGAAATGGTCCCCGAACGTTATCAGGTGCAGCCGTTGGCCGTGATCAGCTATGTATTGTGGTGGATGGGTGACGAGCGCGCCATGCTGTGTGCCCTGCGGGCGCTCGCGTTGGATGAGGACTGTTCGCTTGCCGCGATCGTCTGTTCCGCCGCGCACCGGCATATCGGCCCGGCATGGACTTCGGGAAATGCAGGCAACACGCCGAAAGGAGTCGATGTTGGTGCGTGATGGGCTCAACACGCGGGAATAATCGTCCTTGCAAGATGGTTTACTCACATAGTTGACGATTTGCCCTTGCCAGAAGTGGGCCCATATGGTATACGCTTCCGGCGGGATCAGTAGGAGGATAAGTTTGGCCACCAAGGAAACGACGGCAAGCACGGAACAGACTGATCTGACCGAAAAGACCACCTCCACGAAGAAGGCCGCCACGCGCAAGACCACTACGAAGAGGGGCGCGGCGAAGAAAACCACCGCCAAGACGCCGCGCAAAGCCACTGCGAAGAAGGCCTCCAAGGTCAAGAAGGATCACGAGGAGGACTTGGTCGACGAGGTTCCCGAGGACGAGGACGGCCCCGCTGATGACGCCGATCTCGACGATTTCGACGATGACCTCGACGACGTGGATGCGGATGACGATGACGACCTCGATGAGGATGACGACCTCGACGAGGATGATTCCGAATCGGATGACGATGAGGACAACAAGCGCAAGAAGCCGGAGGAGCCCAAGGAAAAGGGCGCTTTCGTGGTCCGTGATGATGATGACGATGACAATCTGACGCCGTCGGGTAATCCGAAGCGTCGTGTGATCGCCGCCGGCGCCACCGCCGACCCGGTCAAGGACTATCTGAAGCAGATTGGCCGCGTGAACCTGCTGAACGCCGAGCAGGAGGTTGACCTGTCCGAACGCATCGAAGCCGGCCTATACGCCCAGCATCTGCTGGACACGGAATCCGACAAGATGGACTTCAAACGCAAGCGCGAGCTCAAGTGGGCCGCGAATGACGGCAAACGAGCCAAGGATCACCTGCTGGAGGCCAACCTCCGACTCGTGGTCTCTCTGGCCAAGCGTTATACGGGACGCGGCATGCTGTTCCTTGACCTGATTCAGGAAGGCAACCTCGGCCTGATCCGTGCCGTCGAAAAATTCGACTGGAAGAAGGGCTTCAAGTTCTCCACGTATGCCACATGGTGGATTCGTCAGGCCATCACCCGCGCTATGGCCGACCAGGCCCGCACCATTCGCGTGCCTGTCCACATGGTCGAGGTCATCAACAAGCTGTCCCGTGTACAGCGCCAGATGCTTCAGGATCTGGGACGCGAACCAACGCCGGATGAGCTGGCTCGCGAGCTCGATATGCCTGTCGAGAAGGTCCAGGAAGTACAGAAGTACGGCCGTGAGCCGATTTCGTTGCACACCCCGCTTGGTGAGGACGGCGATTCCGAATTCGGTGACCTGATTGAGGACACCGATGCCATCGCTCCGTCCGACGCCGTGGCCTTCTCCTTGCTGCAGGAGCAGTTCAAGCAGGTGCTTGAGACGCTGTCCCCCCGTGAGGCGGGCGTCATCAAGATGCGTTACGGCTTGGAGGATGGCCAGCCCAAGACGTTGGACGACATCGGCCGTGTGTACGGCGTGACCCGTGAGCGCATCCGCCAGATCGAATCGAAGACCATGTCCAAGTTGCGTCACCCG
The DNA here is from genome assembly GCF_050874245.1 of Bifidobacterium sp. Taxonomy (GTDB): domain Bacteria; phylum Actinomycetota; class Actinomycetes; order Actinomycetales; family Bifidobacteriaceae; genus Bifidobacterium. Next base: position 16,412 of record NZ_JBNMKH010000035.1, read on the forward strand.
TCCCGTTCGCAGACGTTGCGCGACTTTCTGGATCAGTGATCGGAAGTGAATGAACGAAGTCGAGAGACCGGCGGGATCGCGGGTTTCTCGACTTCTTCCGTCTGGAGACGTGATAATCGAAAGGGAACATGGCAAAGGATAATTACGGAGCGAAGAGCCTCACCGTGCTTGAAGGCTTGGACGCGGTGCGCAAACGTCCAGGCATGTATATCGGCACGACCGATAGCCAAGGATTGATGCATTGCCTCTGGGAGATCATCGACAATGCCGTCGATGAGGCTCTTGCGGGCGCCTGCGACCACATCGTCGTGACGTTGCACGATGACGGTTCCGTCGAAGTGGCGGACAACGGCCGTGGCATTCCGGTGGATGTCGAGCCCAAGACCAAGCTCACCGGTGTGGAAGTGGTGCTGACCAAGCTGCATGCCGGCGCTAAATTCGGCAATTCCTCATACGGCGCCTCCGGTGGCCTGCACGGCGTCGGGTCGTCCGTGGTGAACGCGTTGAGCTCCCGTCTCGACGTGGAGGTGGATCGCGACGGCAAAACGCATCACATGGCCTTCCACCAGGGACACCCTGGCGTGTATTCCGATGCTGACCCCAAGCATCCGTCCCCGGCCTCGCCGTTCAAGAAGACACGGAAGAACCGCCCGACCGAACTGGAGATCATCGGCAAGGTGAGCCCGAAGACCACGGGAACACGCATCCGTTACTGGGCCGATCCCGAGATCTTCAACGACACCGCTGAATTCAGCTACGACCAGCTGATCGACCGCGTACGTCAGACGAGCTTCCTGGTGCCGGGACTGAAAATCACCGTCATCGATGAGAACATTCCCGAAACCGGTGATGAGACCGTCGACGAAATGCTGGAAGTCGATGCCGAGGACAATGCCGCGGATGTGGCGCAACCGGATGTTGCCGTCACGGACGAGTCGCCCGAATCCCAGACGGACAGCGCCGACGCGCAACCGCAGGAAAACGCCGTGCAGGCCGCGAGGTCGAAATACCCGCATGCGCGCATCGAGGAGTTCCTCCATACCGGTGGTGTGAGGGATTTCGTCGATTTCCTGTCCAAAGGCGAGGCTGTTTCGGATATCTGGCGTATCACCGGTGATGACACGTATGTCGAAGAAACGCAGGCTGTGGGTGATGACGGTGAATTGCATGCGCAAAAGGTGACCCGTGACTGCGCCGTGGACATCGCCATGCGTTGGACCAACGGATACGACACCACCATGCGCAGCTTCGTCAATGTGGTGGAGACCCCGGGCGGCGGCACGCATGTGGACGGCTTCCTGCAGGGCATCACCAGGCAGGTTCGCAAAGCCGTTGAGGACAATGCGCGCAAGCTCAAGGTGAATCTCAAGGATTCCAACATGAAGGTGGAGCGCGACGATATTCTCGCCGGCCTGGTCGCCGTGGTCACCGTGCGCATCGCCGAACCACAGTTCCAAGGTCAGACCAAGGATGTGCTCGGCACCGCGCAGGTCAAGCCCATCGTCTCCAAGATGACCGACAGGCAATTCGGAGAGATGATCACCGGTTCCAAACGCGGATACAAGGAACAGTCCGGCCGTGTGCTGGAGAAGATCGTCGGCGAGATGCACGCCCGCGTGCAGGCTCGCAAGACCAAGGAGGTCACGCGCCGCAAGAACGCGCTCGAATCTGCCTCCATGCCTCCGAAACTGTCCGACTGCCAGCCAGGCAACGACGATGTGGCCGAATTGTTCATCGTCGAGGGCGATTCCGCGCTCGGCACCGCCAAGGCCGCCCGCAATTCCGGATTCCAGGCGTTGCTGCCGATTCGAGGCAAGATCCTCAACGTGCAGAAGGCGTCGCTCGCGCAGATGCTGTCCAATAAGGAGTGCGCGGCCATCATCCAGGTGGTCGGCGCCGGTTCCGGAGCGAGCTTCGACATCGAGCAGGCCCGATACAACAAAATCATCATGATGACCGATGCCGACGTCGATGGCGCGCATATCCGCATCCTGCTTCTGACGCTGTTCTATCGGTACATGCGGCCGCTCATCGAATACGGCCACGTGTATGCGGCTGTGCCGCCGCTGCATCGCATCGCGTTGACGGGCTCGCACAAGGGCGAGTTCATCTACACGTATTCCGACGACGAGTTGGCGGGCAAGCTTGCCGACCTCGACAGAAAGCACATCGGCTACAACGAGGACATCCAGCGGTACAAGGGTCTTGGTGAGATGGATGCCGACCAGTTGGCCGACACCACCATGGATCCGCGCACCCGCATGTTGCGCCGCATCCGCATGGAGGATGCCGAACAGGCCAGTCACATCTTCAGCCTGCTTATGGGTGATGACGTGCCGCCGCGCAAGGCGTTCATTGTGGAGAATGCGGACGATTTCGACCGTTCGAAAATCGACACCTGATCTTGGGTCTTATTGCATGGGAGGCAGGTTTCGTTACGTTGAAACCCGCCTCCCGCACGTTTGTAGAAATCAACGCCTGCTTGCTCTAGAACAAGACCGAATCGTGCTTTGGCTGGAAACGGACGTTGAATTGGCAGCGCAAATCGCTAATTACCATTCGGTAGGTAACTGCGGGTAAACTATATGACGAATTCGGACCATCGCGTCCGCGGAACCATCAAAGGAGCTGATTCATGGCCAATCTGCTGCTTGCCGTGATTTATGTGGCTTTCATCAGTCTGGGTTTGCCGGATGCCGTGCTCGGAGCCGCCTGGCCGACGATGAGCACCGATTTGAATGCGCCTGTTTCCTGGGCGGGCGGCATCTCCATGACCATTTCGGCGGGCACCATCGTGTCCGCATTGCTGTCCGACCGCATGACCCTGCGATTCGGCGCGGGCAAGGTCACGGCGGTGTCCGTGGCGTTGACGGCGTTCGCCCTGTTCGGTTTCTCGATCGCACCGAATTACTGGATGCTGCTATTGTTCGCGATTCCCTATGGATTGGGGGCGGGCGGTGTAGACGCGGCGTTGAACAACTATGTCGCGATTCATTATGAAAGCCGTCACATGAGCTGGCTGCACGCCATGTGGGGATTGGGCACATTGCTTGGCCCATACATCATGGCGTACGCGTTGGGCGCGGGCCAAGGCTGGTCGTGGGGATACCGATATATCTCCATCCTGCAGATAGTGCTCACCGCGGTGCTGGTTTTCAGCCTGCCGCTTTGGAAGACGCGCGCCGCGCAAGACCCCGAAGAGGCAACTGAGAACGGTGGCTCGCGTAAGCCGCTCGGCATTCGTGGCGTGCTTGCGATTCGTGGCGCTCGTGAGATTCTCGTCATGTTCTTCTGCTATTGCGCGCTTGAATCCACCGCCATGCTGTGGGCCAGCAGCTACATGGTTCTCGGCAAGGGCATCGACAAGACCACGGCCGCGATGTGGGGAAGCCTGTTCTGCATCGGCATCACCGTCGGACGTCTTGCCAGCGGCTTCCTCACCATGAGATTGAGCGATCCGTCCATGATTCGGCTCGGACAAGCTTTGGTATTGACTGGCGTCGTCATCATGCTGCTGCCGTTGCCTCATAACATCGGCACCATTGCGGGACTGATGGTTATCGGCTTGGGCTGCGCGCCGATTTATCCATGCGTCATCCACTCCACGCCGGCCTATTTCGGCAAGGACAAGTCCCAGGCCATTGTCGGCATGCAGATGGCATGCGCCTACGTGGGGTCGATGTGCATGCCTCCGGTGTTCGGCCTGATTGCCCAGCATATCTCCGTCAGCCTGTTCCCGTGGTATCTCGTGGCGTTCCTGGTGCTCATGGTGATCATGCACGAGACGCTGCGCAGAAAGTGCGGCGACCGGTCCGCGGCCTGAACGTCAGAACATCCAAGTCGCCGGATTGTCCGGCGAATAAGCGCTGCTGAAACCGTGCGTGGCGTTATAGGCGCCACACACCCAATCCGGATTGCTGAAGCCAAGAGCCACATACCAGACCATGACGAGCGCGGCGAGCGTCGCCACGAGCGGAAGACGTGACGTGAACATGCGGATCGCGCACAGCACGATGGCGATTGCCAGCAATGCGATGAATGTCAACGAGGCGTAACGCAGCCAGGTCAGTCCGTATGCTCCGATGTACAGTCCCAGTCGAAGAGCCGCTGAAGCCAGCATGATGGCGGTCACGGCCAGCAGCCCGCCCAGTGTGGCGTTCAGCCAGGGCGTGCGCGGGGTGGATATGAGGGCGATGCCGAAGACGGCCAGATTGATGGCGGCCACTGCCAGCAGTTGGAAGAAGCCGTCCCGCGCATACGCGCTGTAGGTCAGTCCATCCGGAAGCGAGATCGATCCGTCCGTCAACGCTCCGGCGAACAGGAAGCGCAACTGCACCGAGCAGAACAACGCGTATACGACCAGTATCACCGAGAGCACGGTGACCGTCGTTGCCGGACTCAGGACGATATGACGGGACTTGGACGGTTCTTTGGCTCCGATATCGAGGCCAAGAAGCAGGGAGCATAGGAATGGCCATGGCACGATGACGATCAGCGTGTGGATCGTGATCGCCGCAAGGTCGGGATGCCCGATGGCGGATGCCAGTTCGTAGCGGAATATCCGATCCGCGCTGGCAAGCAAGGGGATGATGACCAACAGCAGTGGTACCGAGACCAACATCGCCATACCGATCTCACGAGCCTTTGAGCGTTTGCCGGATGAATCAGCGGAACGGACCAGAATGGTGAATGATTCGAAGACACGTCCCAGATTGGCGAACGGCTGCATGAGCCAGCCGGTGAGCCAATCGCGTGCCACTTGGAACGGATGCCATACGCTGTATCGGCCGTCGGCCAGCTGGCAGTGCAGCATCAGCAACATGGGCTGCGCAAGGAATGAGGTCAGCGCATAATCGATGTTCCCGCAATACGCAGTGGCGCTGACGGAAAGCATGTTCCACACGCTTAACGCGGTGATCGTACCGACCACAAGCCATGTGTACGGACGTCTGCGCACGCTCGTCCAGTGGAGCGCGGTGACGAGCGCGAGGCACAGCATCCAGAACAACGGCAGGGCATATCCGTATACGCATTCGGGAAGAGTGGAGCTGCAGACGAACCGGTCGAAGACGAAGGTGATGGCGAGTGCCGTGGCCATGGTTGCGATGACGCGGCGTTTCGTCCGCTGGGATGCCGGAGGCTGTTGTTTGATGGTTGCGTGTGTGGGTGGTTGTGAAGAGGTCGGTTGCGGTCCTGGTGTTTGCTGGGTATCCATGGGCATGCCTTTCGATTGATGTATCGGTGTGGAACTGCCGTCATGGTAAGCTATCGAAAAACGATAGAAACATATCGAATTTTATTTTTTCACAGAATTTGCATATCGAGAAACGATAGATTATTATCGATAATCGTCAATCGCATTTTGTTCATGAAGGAGGTGCCACATATGTGTGCACGAAATGATTCGGTGGATGATTCGGACCAAGGGTCGGCGGTGATTGCGGCGTTGCGCGTGCTGGTCGTGCTATTCGCGCTGTGCGGGCTGGCGCTGCAGGTCGGCGCGCTTGTGGCGGGCGTAGTCGTCTCCATCGATTGTTTCCATGCGGACGTGACGCATTGGCTTTATGTGATCGGCTTCGTGCTGATGGTGGCCTGTTTCGAGGTGGCTCTGGTGCCGTTGTGGAGGCTGCTGACATTGGTTCGTCATCGTGACGTGTTCTCCGGGAAGGCCATCCATCTGGTCGACGGAATACTTGGCTGCGCCGGCGTGGAAGGGATCCTGGTCGTCCTGGCGATGCTCTCCCAGGCCTGGCTGTCGCCATCCCTGTTCCTGTCGAGGCTGCTCGGGTTGGAAACGGATCTGGTTCGCTTCGCGGTCG
>NZ_JBNMKH010000036.1:0-22034 GCF_050874245.1 Bifidobacterium sp.
CCGCGCGCGTTACGAGGCGCTGCTCACCTACAGCGGCTGCAACGAGACGAGCCGCGATTCCCGTCTGGTGGAGGGGAAGAGGAAGAGCGAGCCGTCGAACTTCTGGCAGGAAGTGCGCGATTCGATGAACGGCATCGTTTCAGCGGTGCGCGAACCGGAGAATCTGGCCGATTCGCCGATACCGTCCGACGGGCTTGGATGCGTCGACGGCGTCGATTCGGACGTCTCCCTGCATACGCTCGGCTGTGAATTGCCCGAAGGCTATTTCGTGGGCGAGCATGCCCGCGATTTCGAGGACGCCGTGGTCGGCGACGCATGGAACGCGCCGCTCGAACCGGTATCCGACGACCGCACCCTGCCATGGCCGTGCGGTCTGACGGCGGATGTCGCCGACGAATTGCGATCCGCCGCGGAACAGGTTCGCGAAGTTGAGCACGCCTCCGTAGAACCGTCCAAAACCGTCCAATCGCAATCGGGAAATTCCCTGCTGGACTGTGCCAAACGACTTGTCGCCGACGAAAACCTCATGCCGGAAATCGTGACGGCTGACGCCCGAGACGACGAAGCCGCTGCGCAGGATGTCTTCGACTTGGCCGTCCGTGCCAAAGGCGAGCGGATCCTCGCGGTAGGACGCCAGAACGTCACCTCACTGCAGGCGCGCGCCGGCACCATGAGCGAACGCGACGCGCGCGCATACTGGCGTGGCCTGGTGCGTCCGATCCCGCACGTCGCCTCTCCTGCGGCGCAACTCGGCACGCGATTCCACGCGTGGGCGGAACGCTTCATCATGGCCGACGTGGCGGCAGACGGCATCGAAGAGGGGACCGTGCGGTCGCGTGCGGACCTGATAGCCGCAATCGGCATGCCGCTGCCGATTCCGGACCAATCGCAAGGCCAATCGCAGGATAAGATGCGTGATCGGGACGACGCACGGCTCGCCGACTGGCAGCGCCGGCTCGTCGAATCGAAATGGGCGGAACGGCGGCCCGCGTGGGCGGAACGTCAGCTCGTCGTCAGCATGCCGGAACTCGGCACCATCGTCAACGGCAAACTCGACGCCGTGTTCTTCGGCGGTCTCGATAAAACCGATGCCACGAAACGTTACACCGTGGTCGATTGGAAGACCGGCGCGAAACCACGCAAGCCGGAGGACGTCAAGGAGAAGCTCGCGCAGCTCGATCTGTACCGGCTGCTGCTCGCCGCGATGGAACACGTGCCGTTGGACGCCATCGACGCGTGCCTCTACTACCTGAGCGAGCCGAATGAGGCCGACCGGCAGCTCGATGCCTCGGACAAGACACGGGACGAGATCATCGGCGAATTGCGCAATGGCATTCCGGAACAATCCGACGACGACTGACGACGGCGCTATCTGCACGTCCCGATAGTATCGGGGAAGCCTGTTCGAACCGGTTCTCACAACGTTCGCAGGCCGTACAACAGAATCCTTGCCGAGTAGAGCTACGGAATTCCGCATACACTTGCAACGATGCCGCCGCGCCGATATGCGCGGCAGGCTGGTCCCCGGGGAAAACGCGCCGCGGGCCGCGTTGCGGGAATGCCGCTACCCTCGCGCAGCACGTGTGGGCGGGCGCACGTGCCGGACGCAACACAATGAAGGAGCAAGTGCATCATGGCTGCGACCAGCGCAACCAATCACGCCGGCCATACCGCCGACATCACCCCGAACACCATCATCTACCGTCCCATCACATGGAAGGATGTGGACGCCGTGGTCGACCTGTTCGACCGTACCTGGCCCCAGGATGGGGCACTTGGAGGCACGAGGTTCTCGCTGCTGATATCCAAATACTTCGTGCTGCACTATCTGCAGCCAACCACGTTCGCCAACGCCGCATTCACGCAGGATGGCACGCTCGCCGGCGTCACCTTCATCCGCGTGGCAGGCGAACGCCCGCAGCTCGACGAAATCGACGTCGCCGACGAGATGGACGCCACCGAACGCCTGATCCGCACGAATTCCGAGGCGTCCAAGCGTCTCGACATGGTGAAGAACGCGTTCGCGCTGGAACTTGATCTTGAACGCGGAAGCAAGGCCAACGAGACCACGCTGGGCGAGCTGGAGCTGTTCGTCGTCAATCCGGACGTGCGCGGGCACGGCGTGGGCGGCGGCCTGTGGAAGCGCATGCAGCAATACCTGGCCGCATGGGACGTGGACGCGTTCTACCTGCATACCGATTCCGACTGCGACGTGAGCTTCTACGACCACAAAGGCCTGGAACGCATCGCGGAACGCCCGGCCGGCACGCCGATCGAGGACGGCAAGGAGCCGTTGTTCGACGACATGTTCATCTACCGGGGGCGGGTGGACGCCTGATGGCCGCCGATAACGGACCTTCCAACACAACGATTTCCGGCATGACGGGTTCCAGCGGCAAGAACGCGCCCTCCGGCAAACAGCGTTCGCCGTACGCGGTGCTGTTCTCCATCCCCGGAGCAAAGGCATTCTGCGCGTCTGGAGCATTGGCACGCCTGCCGATGTCGATGATGGGCCTGGGCATCATCCTCGCTCTGAACCACCTGTACGACAATTGGACGATCGCCGGCACCATGAGCGCCGCCTACGTGCTCGCCACCGCGGCCGTCACCCCGATGTACGCGCGACTGTTCGACCGTTTCGGCCAACGCAAGGTCGGCAAGGCCGTGCTCGCCGTGCAGATCGTCGCCATGCTCGGCTTCGCATTCGCCGCGCTGGTGCGCGTGCCCATCCCACTGCTGTTCCTGCTCGCCATCATCATGGGCCTGACCCAGTTCGCCTTCGGGGCGTTGGTGCGTACCCGCTGGGCGTATGTGCTCGACCGCACCGGTAACAACGACATGCTCGGCACCGCCTATGCGCTCGAATCCGCCATCGACGAGATCGTGTTCATCTTCGGGCCGATCCTCGCCGCGTTCCTCGCCGCATCCGTGCATCCCGTCTCGCAGCTGTTCGTACCGACGGCAGCCAGCGCCATCGGCGGCACGATCTTCTTCGCCCTGCGAGACACGCAACCACCCGTGGTTCGGGCCATCGAAGTTGACGCCGCCAGCGTCGAAGACAAGGACGTGCGCGCCGCCAACGTGCCGGGCCGCGCCGACGCGAATGCCACCAGACTGAGCCTCAAACAGCTGAAGGGGAGCGGCGAAACAGGCAAACGCAACGTGCTCACCTATACCGGCGTGATCCCGCTGCTGCTCGTCTTCATCGTCTTCAACATGAGCTTCACCGCGTTCGACACCTCCATGACCGCCGTGATGAAATCGCTGCACCTCGACTCCGTGCTCGGTGTGCAGCTCGCCATGCTGGCGGTCGGCTCATGCATCGGTGCGCTCGCATTCGGCTCACGCGAACTCAAAGGCTCGCGCTGGCTGCACATGGTGATGTTCCTATCCGCCATGACCATCGGATTCGTGGTCATCCACGCCTGCATGGGCAACCTGATCATCATGGGCCTGGTGGAGATCCTGACCGGTCTGACCATTTCGCCGGTGTTCGCCTCCGGCAATCTGGTGATGAAAGAGACGGTACCCGAGGAATCACTCACCGAAGGCCTGTCATGGGTGTCCACCGCCGGCACTGTGGGCTCGTCCTTCGGCTCCATGATCACCGGCATTGTGCTCGACCACGCCACACCGAGCGTCAGCCTCATGATGCCATGGATCTTCGTGCTGTGCTCGATTCCATTCGCATTGCTCGGCTGGGCGCTGGTGCGCCGCCGCGGCTAGACGATTCGCATGCCTTGCCTGGCCAGTCCGACTCGGCGGGCCGGCTTGGCGCAGTGCGTCGAAGCGTCTCTTTAGATTCATAGATGGAACACGTTATGACACGGGCGAACAGCCCGAAGCATTAAGGAGCTGCAATGATCAAGGTTTCCGTAGTCGGCGCCAAGGGCCGCATGGGCTCGCACGTGGTCGACGCCGTCAACGGCGCGTCCGACACCGAACTCGCCCTCGCACTCGACGCGGGTGACGACCTCACGCAAATCACCCCCGAAAACACCGACGTCGTCGTGGAATTCACTGTGCCGAGCGTATCGCTGGGCAACGTGCTCACCCTTGTCAAGCAGGGCGTCGATGTGGTGGTGGGCACCACCGGCTGGACCGATGAGAAGCTCGACCAGGTGCGTGCCGCGCTCGCCGAAGCCCCGCGTGAAGGTCAGAGCGTCTTCATCGCCCCGAATTTCGCCATCTCCGCGGTGCTCGCCGACCATTTCGCGAAGGTCGCGGCGCCGTATTTCGAATCCGCCGAAGTCATCGAACTGCACCACCCGACCAAGGTGGACGCTCCCTCCGGCACCGCCTTCCACACCGCGCAGGGCATCGCCGAAGCGCGCAAGGCCGCGGGGCTTGGTCCGGTTCCGGACGCCACCGAAACCGATGGCGGCTCGCGTGGACAGGTGGTGGACGGCATCCACGTGCACGCCGTGCGCCTGCGCGGACTCAACGCGCATGAGGAGGTGCTGTTCGGCAATTCCGGCGAGCAGCTGACCATCCGCGCCGACAGCTTCGACCGCATCTCCTTCATGCCGGGCGTGCTGCTGGCCGTGCGCAAGGTCTCTACCGGCTCCTATCCGGGGCTGACCGTCGGCCTCGACCACTTCCTCGACCTGTAAACCTTCGGTCGGGTTTCCGTTCGTCTCGTCGTCCGGTGCCATTTGGTTTCCTGTGTTGGCGCATCGGCAGGCGATGCGGATGGATGGCGTGACCGGACGATATGACCGGATGGTGTGGCCGGACGACGTGGCCGGACGATGCGGAATGTGTCACGATTCCGATTTTGCGGACTTTTTTGGAATCGTGACACATTTCATCTTGCATCATTGCCCCCTAACTGTATTTTTCCATGAAGAATTCCAGTTAGGGGGTATTTAATTGGAAAAGAATGTGTCACGATTCCGATTTTCGGCCCGAATTTCAAATCGTGACACATTCGGTGACGCGTCCGATGCGATTTGTGTCCTCTTATTCACCGTTTGCAGCGATATGTGTCTTGCTTGTCGGGTCATTTGACGAGGCGCGCGATTGCGGCTCCGACCTCAGCCAGCTTCTCGTCGGCGACTTTGCCGCCCTCCGCCGAGGCCTTGGCCACGCAATGATGCAGATGGTCGTCGAGCAGCAGTAGCGCCACGGATTTCAGCGCGCTGTCCGCGGCGGAGATTTGGGTCAGAATATCGATGCAGTATTCGCCGTTCTCCGTCATTTGCCGGATGCCTCGTATCTGGCCTTCGATGCGATTCAGGCGCGCGACGATCTTTCTTTGGTCGTCCGCGTATCCATGTTCTGTGGCGTTCATGCCGTTCTCCTCGCTGCGCTGAACATTTCGCTTTATGGACAAACATAGCCTACTTTCCTTGCCGATATACCCTAGTGGGGTATATTGTGGTGGTATTCGTTGAGGCCGGGAAACAATCATGGAATGTGGAGGCCGGTGGGACATGCCGATCGCAATCGTATTCGTCGTGGCGTTGTTGGTCACGGCGGGAGTGCTGTGGTTCTTCTTCGCGCCGCGCAAGGCGTATCGGGCGCAGGTGCGCGACGGTGTGCAGGAGGCCGTCGTCGAAGTGAAGGGTGGATACAGTCCGTCCGTCATCGAAGCGGAGGCCGGCATGCCGCTGCGGCTCGTGTTCGACCGCAAGGAGGACGGCGAATGCTCGTCGCATGTCGTATTCTCCGATTTCGGCACAGACCTCGCGCTTCCCGCCTTCCGCACGACCACGCTGACGCTGCACCCCGACAAGGCAGGCGATTACCCCTTCGCCTGCGGCATGAACATGCTGCACGGCACGTTGCGCATCCTGCCGGGTCGTCATGCCGGTGCTGGCGATGCCTCGACGTCCGATTCCGCCGATTCGGACGCAATCACGGCTGACGGGGGAGCCGTATCGTCCGATTCCTTGGAAACAGACAGCCGGGCTTCCCAGGAAAACGTTCAAATGTCCGATTCCGGGGAAACGGAAATTCGCTCCCTTGTCGCGCGTCTCGTTGTGGCCGCCATCTGCACGATTCCGGTATTCGGCTCCACCATGCTCATGCTGTATCCGATGCCGGCCTGGGTGCAATTCCTGCTGATGCTGCCGATCGTCGGCTATGCCGCGCTGCCGATTTTCCGCAGTGGCTTCGCGGCGATCATCCATCGCGCGCCGGAAATGAACGCGCTGGTCAGCTTGGGCGCGATCGCGGCATTCGCCTATTCCTGCGTGGTCGCCTTCGCTCCGCAGATTCTGCCCGTCAACGCGCGGGAACCGTATTTCGAGGCGGTCGGCGTGGTCATCACACTTATGCTCGTCGGCCAGCTGCTCGAAGCCCGCGCCCGCAAAGGCACCGGAGAGGCCATGCGCGCGCTGGCCGGACTCCGGCCGACCACAGCCCGCGTGGTGCGTGACGGCAAGGAAACCGACATCGCCATCGACGACGTGCGTGTCGGAGACGTCGTCGTCATTCGTCCCGGCGAGAAGCTGCCGGTCGACGGCATCGTTGTCTCCGGAAATTCCAACGTGGACGAATCGATGATCACGGGCGAATCCATGCCGGTCGCCAAAACCGTGGGCAGCGACGTCACCGGCGCCACCATCAACGGTGGCGGATCGCTGCGATACCGCGCCACGAAAGTCGGCAAGGACACGGTGCTGTCGCAGATCATCGGCATGGTCCGCGCTGCGCAAAGCTCCAAAGCCCCCGTGCAACGTCTTGCAGACCGGATTTCCGGCGTGTTCGTGCCAGTCGTCGTACTTGTGGCCGTCTGGTCGTGCGCCCTGTGGTACGCGTTCGGCCCCGAGCCTCGCATCACACACGCGCTGGTGGCCGCGGTATCGGTGCTGCTGATCGCCTGTCCGTGCGCGCTGGGTCTTGCCACCCCGCTATCGGTGATGGTCTCCACCGGCTGCGCCGCGCGGATGGGGGTGCTTGTCCGCTCGGCCGAAGCATTGGAGACATGCGGAAAGATCAATGCCGTGGTGCTCGACAAGACCGGCACGATCACCGCCGGAAAACCCACACTCACCGACGTGCTGCCGTTCGGCGCGTGGCGGCGCGCACAGGACGATTTGTTGACGATCGTAGCCGCCGCCGAACGCGATTCCGAACATCCGCTTGCCGCTGCGATCGTCGCCGCCGTCGACGAATCGTTCGCGGGAAACGCTGGAACCACGGGCATCGCCGAAACCGCCGATTTCCAAGCGATCGCCGGCCGCGGCATCACCGCGAACGTCGCTTTCCGCGGACTGCGGCATGCCGTCGCGGTCGGCAACACCGACCTGATCGACGACCTCGACATCGGCATGCCGTCCGTCACGTCCGACGATCCGGAAGCGGCGCATGACGCGGACCTCGACGCAATCATCGCCGACATGGACCGTCTGTCCTCCCAAGGCAAGACGCCGATGCTGGTGGCCATCGACGGCCACTTGGCCGGCATCGTGGCCGTGGCCGACGAGCCGAAAACCGATTCGCGCCAAGCCATCGAACTGCTCGAAAAGCGCGGCATCGCAGTCGTCATGCTCACCGGAGACAACGAAACCACCGCACGCGCCATCGCAAGCCGGGTCGGCATCGACGAAAACCGGGTGATCGCCGGCGTGAGGCCGGAACGCAAGGCGGACGAAATCGCAAAACTGCAATCGCGAGGATACACGGTGGCGATGGTCGGCGACGGCGTCAACGACGCGCCCGCGCTCGCCCGCGCCGATGTGGGATTCGCCATCGGCACCGGCACCGACGTGGCGGTCCAATCCGCCGACGTGACGCTGATGGGCGGCTCCCTTATGGGCCTCGTGCACGCACTCGACCTGGCGCATGCCACCATGCGCAACATCGCGCAGAATCTTGGTTTCGCGCTCGGCTACAACAGCATCGGCATCGCGGTCGCGGCCGGTATCCTGTACCCGTTCACCGGCATGTTGCTGAATCCTATGATCGCGGGCGCTGCGATGGCGTTCTCGTCACTGTGTGTGGTGACGAACGCGAGCCGGCTGCGGCTGTTCGATCCGGACGCCGCAGCCGCGAAGAGCAAGACGTATCGGGTCCGCAAACCGGATTCGAGCGATAATCGAACCAGCAAACAGAAAGGAACCATCATGGGACTGTTCAGCGACCACAAAGCCAAGAAGGAAGCCGGCTGCTGCGGCCACGGCGGATGCCATGGCGTGGAACATGACGGCATGTCCGCAGGCAAGGGCGATTCCGCGGCGAACGCCGTCAAGGATCCGGTCTGCGGTATGAGCGTCAATCCGGCCACCGCCGCGGCGACCCGCGAATACAACGGCGTCACCTACTATTTCTGCAACCCCGGTTGCGCCGACAAATTCGCCCAGAATCCGCAGGCCTACGTCGGCTGAGCCTTCGCCGCGCGTGGTCGGACGGTAGTCGGTATATTTCCGATTGACTGACTGGCCGCGCGCGTTTTCCGTATCTTCGTTTGTCCTTATCCACTATCCGCGGTCAATGAAGTATTTTCGCGGATGAATCTTCCCATGAGCTTTCTGATGCCCCTTCCATAATGTGGTTCTCTCATGCGCCATGGAGCCGAAAGCGTCCGCAGAGGGAAGTACCGTTAGCCGTATGACAAGCCCTAAGACTGACGGTACTATGCATCTTCTCGACCCCGCTCCGTTCGGACGTATCCTTCCGGCCATGGTCACTCCGATGAGGGCCGATGGCTCCGTTGATTTCGAAGCCGCGCAAAAACTGGCCAAGCAGCTTGTGGCCGATGGAGCCGACGGCCTCGTGGTCAACGGCACCACGGGCGAATCGCCGACCACCCATATGGAGGAGAAGGTCGAGCTGGTCCAGGCCGTCAAGGAGGTCGTGGACGTGCCCGTCATCTCCGGAGCGGGCTCCAACGACACCGCGCATACCGTGCGCATGGTGGAGCAGACCCAGGAGGCGGGCGCCGACGCGGTACTCGTGGTCGCGCCATATTATTCCCGCCCGTCGCAGGAAGGCGTGTTCCGTCATTACAAGGCGGTCAACGATTCCGCGGACAAGCCGATTATCGTTTACGATGTGCCGGGCCGCACTGGTCTGCACATCCAGTTGGAGACCTACTGCCGTCTGGCTGATCTTGATCACGTCAAGGCCGTCAAGGACGCCACCGGGGACATCGCCGGAGCGGTGCGCAAGCGTATGGAGACCGGTCTCACCTGGTATTCGGGCGATGACGGCCTGTTCCTGCCGTTCCTGTCCGTCGGCGCTGTCGGCATCATCTCCGTGATCGCGCACGCCGCAGCAGGCCCGATGCGCGATCTGGCGGCAGCGTTCGACCGCGGCGACATCCATGAGGCGCAGCGTATCGCCGTGCGTCTGGCTCCGCTCGTCGAAGCGATGAACGGCAACGGCTTCCAGGCCGTGATGGCCAAGGCCGCGCTCAAGGTGCGTGGCGTTCTCGATTCCACCGAAATGCGTCTGCCGAACGTCGGCCCGGGCGAGGCCGAGATCGCGCGCGCCGAGAACGGCATGCGCGCCGCGGGACTGCTGTGAATCACGAATAGGGGCAAGCACCACTGAAATTCCTCGTCTCCGCACAGGCGGAGGCAATTAGCAACAGAAATCCAACTAGGAAATGGCAACAGAAGAAACCAAAACCACAACAACACACAGGCGCGGCAGCAAGGCTGCCAAGCGCACCGAAACCGCAGCCAAGGCAACCAAGGCCGGAAAGGCTGCGAAGTCCGAGAAGACCGTCTCCAAGAAGACGAAGTCCTCCACACGCGGCCGCGGCAACGGCGGATTGCAGCGCAATGGCGGATCACGCGGTCGCGGCAACGGCTCGAACCGCCGTCCATCGCGTCCCGCGCCGCAGTCCACCGCGCCCCAGCAGGACGAGGTCCTCATCGCCCCGCCGAAGTACCGCAAGGGTTCCATGCGCATCGTGCCGCTGGGCGGCCTGGGCGAGATCGGCCGCAACATGAATGTGATCGAATACAACGGCCACATCCTGCTCATCGACTGCGGCGTGCTCTTCCCGGAAGAGGAGCAGCCGGGCGTGGATCTCATCCTGCCCGACTTCCATTACATCAAGGACCGTCTCGACAAGGTCGAGGCGCTCGTGCTCACCCACGGCCATGAGGATCATATCGGCGGTGTGCCGTACCTGCTCAAGCTCCGTCCGGACATCCCCCTGATCGGTTCCAAGCTCACCCTCGCCTTCGTCGAGGCCAAGTGCAAGGAACACCGCATCAACCCGACGCTCGTCGAGGTCAAGGGACGCGACAAGCTCAAGGTCGGACCGTTCAACCTGGAATTCGTGAACGTCACGCACTCCATTCCGGACGCTCTCGCCGTATACGTGCAGACCCCGGCCGGCTCGCTCATCGATACCGGCGACATCAAGCTCGACCAGCTGCCGCTCGACCACCGCATCACCGATCTGGTGGAATTCGGCAAGCTTGGCGAAAAGGGCGTGGACCTGCTGATGATGGACTCCACCAACGCCGAGGTTCCGGGCTTCGTCAAGCCGGAGACCTCCATCGGCCCGGCACTCGACCAGGCATTCGCACAGGCCACCCGCAAGATCATCGTGGCCAGCTTCTCCAGCCATGTGCACCGCGTGCAGCAGGTCGTGGACGCCGCTCACAAGTACGGCCGCAAGGTCGTGTTCGTCGGCCGTTCCATGGTCCGCAACATGTCCATCGCCGCCGATCTGGGCTATCTGCGCCTGCCGGAGGACACCGTCATCGACCTGAAGCAGGCCCACGACGTGCAGGACGACAAGCTCGTCTACATGTGCACCGGATCCCAGGGCGAGCCGATGGCCGCGCTCGGCCGCATCGCCGACGGCAACCACCGCGACATCACCATCAACGAGTTCGACACGGTCATCCTGGCCAGCTCGCTGATCCCGGGCAACGAGCATGGCGTCTACAAGGTCATCAACAAGCTCGTGCAGCTCGGCGCCCGCGTGGTCAACCGTGACAACGCCGCCGTGCACGTTTCCGGCCACTGCAACGAAGGCGAGCTGCTGTACATGTACAACATCGTCAAGCCGAAGTGCGCCATGCCTATCCACGGCGAGAACCGCCACCTGGTGGCCAACGGCATGATCGCCGTCAAAACCGGCGTCGATCCGCAGAACGTCGTTCTGGCAGAGGATGGCGATGTGGTCGATCTGTACCACGGACAGGCCGCGGTAGTCGGCTCCGTGCCGTGCGGCTACGTGTACGTCGATGGCGATTCCGTCGGCGAGCTGACCGACGAGGAGCTTGAGAAGCGCCGCATCCTCGGCACCGAGGGCTTCGTGTCCAGCTTCGTGGTCGTCGACACCGAGACCGCAGACGTCATCTCCGGACCGAAGATCTACCTCAACGCGGTCGCGGAGGACGAAAGCGAGTTCGACAAGGTCCGTCACCAGATCGTCGAGCAGCTGCAGGACGCGATGATGCAAGGCACCCACGACACCTACAAGCTGCAGCAGATCATGCGCCGCACGCTCGGCAGCTGGGTGGCGCGTCAACTGCACCGCAAGCCCATGATCGTCCCCGTCGTGGCCGACATCGCGCAGGACGTGGACGATGCGATGAACCTGAACGCATCGAAGTAACCTGTAAACCATACGCAAATCGGAAGGCGACGTGACCGGCACAATCGGTCGCGCCGCCTTCTGCTACCAGAAAAAAAGAAGGAGTGACATGCCAGGAGCAAACCTCACCCGTATCGAAGCCGAGGAACGTAAAAGCATCATCTCGGCGCCCATCCATTACACGGTCAAACTCGACCTGACCCGTGGAGCCAAGGACTTCGGCTCCGAAACCACCATCACCTTCGACGCGAAGCTGGGCAGCAGCAGCTTCCTCGACCTCATCGCCGACACCGTGAACGAAATCACCCTCAACGGCGAAACCCTTGACCCGGCACAGGCGTTCGCGGACAGCCGCATCGAACTGAAGAACCTCAAGGAACACAACGAGGTCACCGTCAAGGCGCTGTGCCAGTACTCCAACACCGGCGAAGGCCTGCATCGCAGCGTCGACCCGTCCGACGGCAACGTCTACCTGTACACCCAGTTCGAAGTGCCGGATGCTCGCCGCGTCTACGCCGTGTTCGACCAGCCTGATCTCAAGGCCGTGTTCGACTTCTCCGTGCTCGCGGCCAAGTCCTGGATCGTCACCTCCAACATGCCTACCGCATCCGTCACGGACACCGAAACCGTCACCGAGGAAGGCACGCTCGGCAGCCACGAGGCCGAAACCACCAAACTGTGGGTGTTCGAACCGACCCCGACCATGAGCTCCTACCTCACCGCCATCTGCGCCGGCCCGTACGCCGAATGGCACACCGAATACGCCAATGAGGACGGCCGTACCGTGCCGATGGCCATGTACTGCCGTCAGGCGCTCGCCAAGGCCTTCGAAAAGGACGTCGACTACCTGTTCGACATCACCAAGAAGGGCTTCGCCTTCTATGCCAAGACGTGGGGCGTGCCCTACCCGTACGCCAAGTACGACCAGATCTACGTGCCGGAATACAACGCCGGCGCCATGGAGAACATCGGCATGGTCACCATCCGCGACCAGTACGTGTTCGAATCCAAGGTCACCGACGCCTATGCGGAACGCCGCGTCGTCACCGTGCTGCACGAGCTCGCCCACATGTGGTTCGGCGACTACGTGACCATGAAGTGGTGGAACGACCTGTGGCTCAACGAATCCTTCGCCGAATTCACCTCCACCATGGCCACCGCCGAGGCGACCGAATGGAAGGACGCCTGGGCTACCTTCAGCTCCGGTGAGAAGAGCTGGGCGCTGCGCCAGGACCAGCTGAGCACCACCCACCCGATCGTCGCCCCAATCAACGACCTCAACGACACCTACGTCAACTTCGACGGCATCACCTACGCCAAGGGCGCCTCCGTGCTGAAGCAGCTTGTCTACTACGTCGGCCGCGACCGCTTCTTCAAGGGCATCAACAACTACCTCAACAAGCACGCCTACTCCAACGCCACCCTCGCCGACCTGCTCACCGAACTGGAACTCACCTCCGGCCGCGACCTCAAGGCCTGGAGCGCCCAATGGCTCGAACAGTCCGGCATCAACACCATCACCACGGAAGTGGAGACCAGCGAGGACGGCACCATCAAGCGTCTCACCCTCCGCCAGACCGCACCGGCCGAACATCCGGTCCTGCGCGCCCACCGCCTTGCCGTCGGCTTCTACAACGAGGACCCGGAAACCGGCAAGATCGTGCGCACCGATCAATTCGAACTGGATGTCGATGGCGAACTGACGATCGTTGACGAGGCCGCGGGCAAGACCCGTCCGTCGCTGATTCTCGTGAACGACGACGATTTGACCTATACGAAGCTTCGTTTCGACGACAAGAGCCTCGCCTTCGCCCTTGACAACCTGTACCGCTTCGACGACGCGCTCGCACGCTCCGTGATTTGGCTCGCCCTGTGGGACATGACCCGTGACGGCGAACTGCCGGCACGCCGGTTCATCGACACCTCGCTGGCCGCGCTCGCCACCGAACATGAATCCACCACTTTCCGTTACGCGTTGGCCCAGGTCAGCACCACCGCATGGCATTACACGGCACCGGCCGATCGCGCCGAGATCGTGAAGCATGTGGCCGCCGAACTGTTCAAGCTGGCCGGCGCGGCCAAGGCCGGCTCTGACGAGCAGTTCCAGCTCGTCACCGCCTATTTGGGTTA
Organism: Bifidobacterium sp.; assembly: GCF_050874245.1. Lineage (GTDB taxonomy): Bacteria > Actinomycetota > Actinomycetes > Actinomycetales > Bifidobacteriaceae > Bifidobacterium. The sequence continues at coordinate 13,643 of NZ_JBNMKH010000036.1, forward strand.
CGGCGAGCCGGGCGACGAGGAGTTCGAGGCCAATGCGAAGGGCCTACTCGATGGCTCCGTGGCATTCGAAGGCCTTGACATCGACAACAACTTCCGTTGGACCATCATCAACGCGCTGAGCACCATCAACGCGATCGACCAGGCCGGAATCGACGCCGAACTGGCCAAGCGTGAAACCACCGAGAACCGTGAGTTCGCCTACGGTGCGCGCGCTGTGGCCGGCACCGCCGAAGCGAAGGAATGGGCGTGGAACGAGGCTCTGCACGATGACGATCTGACCAACATGCAGCTGGAAGCCGTGGCCCGTGGCTTCGCGGCCACGCCGCGTGCCGACCTGGCCGAACCGTATGCCGAGAAGTACTTCGAGGCGGCCGATTGGATCTGGGAGCATAAGACCTTCCACATGGCCGAGGCGCTGCTCGAGGGCCTGTATCCGAGCTATGCCGATCCGGCGAAGCTCGTCGAGCTCGGCGATGCCTGGCTCGCGTCCCATGAGGATGCCGACAACGCCCTGAAGCGTATCGTGCGCGGCAACGTCGAGTCGTCGCACCGCACGCTGAAGGTGCGCGACTTCAACGTCGCGCTCTGACGGTTCCATATCGTCATATCGTCGGAATCCGCCGTCGGCATCGCGCGTGAAGGCGCATACCACGGTTGTATGACCATGTGCCTGATCGTTGGCTTCGGCCAGCGGTCAGGCACATGTCATATCAGTTCCGTTCGAGGGAATGCATCCCCATGCTAATGCCGTGCGTATTGCCAGGCGAAATGTGAAGTATGTGCGATTGCGCCGTGGCCTGCCGTTTTCGGCGGCACAGGTGAGTACGATAGGTCACGGAAATATCGTTTGCAGATAGCGAGGGTTTGAGACTCATGCCACGTATGTTCGGAACCGACGGCGTTCGAGGATTGGCGAATAGGGATTTGACGGCACAGCTGGCGCTCGATTTGGGCGATGCCGCGGTGCGCGTGCTGGGTGATGACGAGAGAAGCGAATTCGAAAGCCGCCGTCGCGCCTTGGTCGGGCGTGACACGCGAGTTTCCGGCGATTTCCTTGCCTCCGCACTGGCCGCCGGCATGTCCGCGGGCGGCTTCGACGTGATCGACGCCGGCATCATCCCGACTCCTGGCGTCGCGTATCTGACGTCCGTGCTCAACGTCGAAATGGGCGCTGTGATCTCCGCATCCCATAATCCGATGCCCGACAACGGCATCAAGTTCTTCGCGCGTGGCGGCTTCAAGCTGCCCGATGCCAAGGAAGACGAGATCGAGGCGGTGCTCGGCCAGGATTGGGATCGTCCTACCGGTGCCGGTGTCGGCCGCGTCAGCCATGACACCGCCACCGCGACCAACCTGTACATCGACCACCTGGTCTCTGCCATCGCGCCGATCGGTCCGGACAAGTCCCAGCCGACCCCGCTGAAAGGTCTGAAGATTGTGGCCGACTGTGCGAACGGCGCCACCTCCGTGGTCGCGCCGGAAGCGCTGCGCCGTGCGGGCGCCGACGTCACCGTCATCAACGCGTCTCCGGACGGATACAACATCAACAAGAACGCCGGATCCACGCACCCCGAGCAGCTGCAGGCCATGGTCAAGGCCTCCGGCGCCGTCATGGGTGTGGCTTTCGATGGTGACGCCGACCGTTGCCTCGCCGTGGACGAGGACGGCAACATGGTCAACGGCGATCAGATCATGGGCATTCTGGCGCGCGCCAAGAAGAACGCGGGCAAGCTCAACCACGACACTCTCGTCGTGACGGTGATGAGCAATCTCGGCCTGAAGCTCGCGCTGCGTTCCATGGGCATCAAGACCGTGCAGACCAACGTGGGCGATCGTTACGTGCTTGAGGAGATGCTTCGTGGCGATTACTCGCTCGGCGGCGAACAGTCCGGTCACGTGATCAACCGCGAGTTCGCCACCACCGGTGACGGTACCCTGACCGCGCTGACTTTGTGCAACGAGGTCGTGAAGTCCGGCAAGAGCCTCAAGGAGCTCGCCGCCGACTTCCCGCAGCTGCCGCAGACGCTCATCAACGTTCCGAACGTGGACAAGATGGCCGCCAAGACCAACGCCAAGGTGCAGGCCGCCGTGGAGCGTGAGGAGAAGCTGCTGGGAGACACCGGCCGCGTGCTGCTGCGCCCGTCCGGCACCGAGCCGCTCGTCCGCGTCATGGCCGAAGCCGAAACCCAGCAGCAGGCCGACGAAGTGTGCGATCGACTCGCCAAGGTCGTCGCCGACGAACTCGCCCTGTGAGCGCCCTGTAACCCCCTGACCGTTCCGTAATCCCCATAAAGGAGACCTTCCATATGTTCGGACGTAATTCGAAGGTGGATCTCGAGCTCAATCGCGAGGTCGAGAAACTCATCAAAATCGGCGGCAAGGAGAAGATCCTGCCGATCGTGCAGGCGGGTGAGCCGGTGCTGCGGCAGCAGACCGTCGCCTATGACGGCCAGCTGAGCCGCAAGACGCTTGACAAGCTCATCGATGTCATGCGCGTCACCATGCTGGATGCACCGGGCGTGGGCCTTGCCGCCACCCAGATCGGTCTCGGTCTGGCGCTGGCCGTCGTGGAGGACCATGTGCGTGACGATGATGAAGGCGATCCGCGCGAGGCCGCGGAATTCCCCTTCCATGTCATCATCAACCCAAGCTATGAGCCGATTGGCACCGAAACCCGAAGCTTCTACGAAGGATGCCTGAGCTTCGACGGTTACCAGGCCGTACGCAAACGTTGGCTCGATATCACCGCCCGCTGGCAAGATGAGGACGGCAATCGGCATGAGGAGCATCTGCACGGATGGCCGGCACGCATCTTCCAGCATGAGACCGACCATTTAAGCGGCGAGCTGTATATCGACCAAGCCGAAATCCGAAGCCTGACCACCAATGAGAATCTCGAGGATTTCTGGTGCGATGATCCGGTGCCGACCGAAGCCGCAGCGGAGCTCGGCTTCGAACTGTGACCGCATGGCCGTGACCGCATAGACGGCCGCGGCAGACACGACGAAAACAGGGAAACGTAAGGGGTGCCTCTCAAGCGATGAACTTGAGAGACGCCCCTTACGTTTGACGCGCATGCTATTCGGAATTCATATTCCGGCGTTCATGCGAGACCCGTCAGCATTCCGGATTCACCAGCATGTCGTGCGCGTCGGCTTCCCGTTCGGCATCCGAACGCAGATCCCAGCCCGGCTTGCGCGATGCATACAACACCAGCGGCGGCACGCCGAGCACAATCACGACAACGGCTACCAGAATCGCATACGAGATGCTGTTCAAGCCGGTGAAGCCGGCCGGGCGTACGAAGGTCAGGACGAACGCGGCTGCGGAAGCGACGAAGCCGACGCCCGCGACCAGCCGGATCGCTGGAACCCGATACGTGCGCCGAACCTCGGAATGCGTTCTGCGCAGCCGGATCGCCGCGGCGAACATCAGCATGTACATCACCAGATACAACGCGGTCGCCATATCCACCAGCGTCGCGAATGCGGTGTTGCCATTAGGAATCAACACGAACAGCAACGCCAGAACGGTCACGATGATGCCCTGTGGAATCAGAATGCCCTCCTGCACGCCATGGGCGTTGCGCTTCTGCAGCGCGGGCGGCATAAGACCGGTCCGCGCGGCCGACAAAAGACCGCGGGAAGGCCCTGCGATCCACGCCACCACGGAGGAGAACGCGCCCAACGCGATGAGCAGCGAGATCACCGGCGTGCCCCAGCTCATGCCGAAGTGGTCGAAGAACTCTTTGAACGCCAGATTGATGCCGTCGATGAGCCCCAGCTCACGATGCGGCACGGCGAAGGCGATGGCCAGAGTCGGCAGCACGAGCACCAGCAGGATCAGTGCGGTGGCCAACGCGATGGCGCGCGGGAACTGGCTCCCCGGATGCTCCATGTCGTTGGCATGCACGGCGTTGACCTCCATGCCCGCATAGGCGAGCACATTGGAGACGATCAGCACGATCGACGCGATGCCCGTCCACGGTGGCAGCAACGCGGACGCATGCAGGGAGGTGTGCATCGGTTCGCCGATAGCCAGCCAGACCGCTCCGAAGATGATGAGCAGCAGCGCCGGGAACAGCGTTCCGATAAGCCCCGAAACCGAACCGACCTTGGCGAACAGATTGCCTCCCCGCAGCGCCACCAGCGTGCTCGCCCAATACAGCACGATGATCACCGCGGCGACGTACACGCCGTTATTGCCCAAGCCGCCCATGCCGAACACGTACGACAGGCTGACGGCGATGAAGGCGATCTGAATCGGATACCACACCACGTTCTGGATCCACTGCAGCCAGATGGCAAGGAATCCGATTCGATTGCCGAAGGCCTCACGCACCCATACGTACACGCCGCCCTTCCAGCCGGTGGCCAGTTCGGCGGCGACCAAGGCGGTCGGCACCAGAAAGACCACCGCGGGAATGAGATACAGCAGAATCGATGCGAGACCGTAATCGGCCATGGCCGGCAGCGAACGCAACGAGGCCACCGCCACCACGGTCAGCATGGCCAGCTGGCCGACCGACATCACGACCTTGCCGGTTTTGCTTGCGGAATTCGCGATCGTGCCGCCCGCGTCATTCACCCCGGCATGCGCAGGTATGTCCGTAATATTGGGATTTCCGGCATCGGCAGATCTGCCGGCGGACGCGATGGGGGATGGGCTGTTCGCCGTTCCGACCGGTGCCGTCCGGGCTCTCGCCCCGAAGCGAGCGGACCCTGGATGTGCAGCTGCGCTTGCGTTGTGTGCCACCACGGCAAGCGGCTTTTTCATATGAACTGTCATTGCAGCCAGCTTTCGTGAACATAATCGTTGTGGGAATGATCATGGTTTTCTTCAATTCCCCGAACTCAAGGGACGTCAGTGATGGAATCCGGACACGTGCGCCTCGCTCGGCATCGGCGAACGAAGTCCGTCCAGATATTTCACGCATGCCTTCAGATCCCCGATGAACGCCTCGGCCATGTCGTGGCTGAAGCCGTTGCGCACCACGATGCGCTGCACGGTCACCTGCGTCAGATCCACCGGCATCGGATAGGCCGGCACCAGCCAGCCCTTCATACGCAGCCGGTCCTGCAGATCGTACAGGTTCCATTTGCGATCCGTCCTGTCCTTGAGCATCCATGCGAACACCGGAATGTCGGAACCATCGTTCCACAGCGTGAAATCGTCCATCTTCGCTATCTCGCCCGACAGGTACTTCGCCACATCGTGCGAGGTCTGCTGCACCCTTCGATACCCTTCGAATCCCAAACGCAGGAACATGTAGTACTGCAGCAGCACCTGCGCTCCTGGACGGGAGAAGTTCAATGCGAACGTGGGCATTTCGCCGCCGAGATAACTCACCTTGAAGATCAGGCTTTCCGGCAGGTCGGCGGTCTCACGCCACACGATCCAGCCCAAGCCGGGGTAGACCAGGCCGTATTTGTGGCCGGAGGTGCTGATGGAATAGACGCGCTTGACACGGAAATCCCAAGCGAGGTCAGGCTGGATGAACGGCGCGATCATGGCTCCCGAAGCGCCGTCCACATGGATGCGCACGTCGAGTCCGGTGCGTTCCTCGATGCGGTCCAGCGCTTCGCTGATCTGCTCGACGGGCTCGTACATACCCGTGTAGGTCACTCCCATGATGGCCACCACGCCAATGGTGTTCTCATCGACGTACTTGTCGAGATCATACCCGTCGAGCACCTTGTGGTCTTCGGAGATCGGCACGTAGCGCGGCTCCACATCGAAATAATTGCAGAATTTCTCCCAGCAGACCTGCACGGCACTGCTCATCACCAGATTGGGCTTGTCGGTGGGCAGACCGACCTTCTCACGAGCCTCCTTCCAACGGCGCTTGAGCGCCAGTCCGCCCAGCATGCACGCTTCGGACGAGCCGATGGTGGAGGTGCCGATGGTGTTCATCGGGTCGGGCGCGTGCCACAGGTCGGCAAGCATGTGCCAGCAACGCGATTCCACTTCGGCGGTTTTCGGATACTCATCCTTGTCGATCATGTTCTTGTCGGCCGCCTCCATATACAGACGATTCGCATGGTCGTCCATCCACGTGCCGACGAACGTGGCGAGGTTGAGCCGCGCGTTGCCGTCCAGCATGGCTTCGTCATGCACTACCTGATAGGCGGTTTCCGGCAGGGAGCCTTCCCTCGGCATGGTGAATTTCGGGAACGCCTTGGCCTCCTTTGGCCGTGCGAACAGCGGATTGATCTCCACATTGTCCGGGAGACGTCCGCCTTCCTTGACTCCGTTGTCCTTGGTTCCGCATGATTCATGAGATTCGCCCGGTTCACACGTTGCCGGCATGGTCGTGCCTCCATTGGCGTTCGTTCCATGGCAGCATCCGCATTCCCCTGCGATGATGTCGCCGGTGGAGTGCTTTTGGTCGGAATGTGTCACTGACATTGCAGCTTCCTTTCATTGATTTGGAACGTTTTGTCGCGTTCCGTGATTCAAAATGGAAGTCGAGTCTGGGCTTTTGCTGGAAAATCGTCACATTTGCGCTATATGGTGATTCGCATGCCGACAGCGGTTCATGGATATATCCGCGCGCGGTTTCGTAGGGAGCGTCTTCACTCGTGCCCATGCACCCACGTTCGCGCAGGGAGGAAGCCTACGCCGGACCATCGCATGTTTGCGCACGCTGATGGTGGGTATCGGCTACGATGGGCAGATATGAGCGAATCGACGACGAATTCTTCCTGGCTTGACGATGCGAAACAGGACATCGGACAATGGTCGGCATCGATGCCGAACAATGCCGACAATCAGCCGATCGATTGGCGGTGGGTGTCGTCACTCGACCTGCGCGACGGCATCGGCGTCGCCGCACGGCAGCATATCGACCTGCTGGACGTGCTGCGTTCCGCAGCATCACCGCGACTGCCAGCCCGACAATTGCATGATCTGCTTAAGGACGATCTTGCCATTCGCGACCGGCTCGAACCAATCATCGCACAATGCAACAGCACGTTCATGATGGATTTCGACCGGCTCATCGCCTCTTATCGGCTTCCGCGCGCGCTCGCCTACGCGAATCGGCGGCTGTGTGACGAAATCGCGGTATTGCGCCGCATCGGCGTGGAGATGGGTTTGTGGACGGTCGCCGAGGAACGACGTGAGCGCGTGACGGTGCCGGTGCTTCAACCCGGTTCGGTTTCCGGGGAGATTTCGCTGGATGACATCCAGGACCGGACCGCCGACATCGTCAACGGACGTGCCGCCCGACGCGCCGCGGAGCGGAAGCAGAAGCGTGCCAGCGATTACGCCATGTCGCGTGCGAATCTGAGCGGTGTCACCAGCCCGGGCGACTCCACATTGTTCGATCAAGGTTCGGATTCCGCCGGTGCGTACGGAGATGCGTCTCGGGCCGGTGAATCGGCGCAGAGCCGTCGTTTGGCCGAGTACCGCAAGTCCGATTGGCGTGACGCGTACCTGCCTGGCCGCGATGTGGACAACGTCATGGGCGTCGACATCGAGACCACCGGCACGGATCCGGCCCGTGTGTACATCATCGACGTCGGTTTCGAATACATGAACATGATTTCCCCGCGTCCGGCTGACGCGCCCGTCGGATACCGATACGAGCAGAGTTACTACGAGGCGGGCGACGCGTATGGGCAGTCGCGTCTGTCGTTCGGCGTCCCAGCGGAGAATGCGACGCTCGGCAATCCGCTGATCCGTGACCTGACAGGCATCGACGTGACTCAGCGCGCATCCGGTTTCCGCCTGTTCGACGAGTGGCCGGAGGCGCAGATCGGTTTGCTGCAGCGATTGGAGCAGCAGCCATATGTGGCGCACAACGCCCGATTCGAGCATGGGTTCTTCATGCTGAATGTGGCCGGATATGCGGAAAGCTACCGTTCGGGCAATATCACGATCATCGATACGTTGCCGATGAGCCGTCGTTGGGATGAGGGTTCGGTTCCCGATGATGAGCATCCGTACGGCGTCAATACGTTGGACGCGTACGCCAAGCGACAGGGCGCGCTCGACCCGGCCAAGTCGGAACGTCACCTTGGTTTGGAGGACACGCACATTATGTTGGTCGCCATGAAACATCATCTGGGTGCGCTGCGCGCCGAAGGACGTGGACCATGGGGAGCGGGAGGCAAGTCCGGAGTCGGCGGAAAGCGCTGCGGTCGCCGCTGGTAGACGTTGGGAAGGTATTTTCTTCCTGATTTGTCAAATTTCGACACGCCGACAGAGCTCAATATTTCCAATGGTTTACGAGGGATTTACAAAGCATCGATTTGCGTGGATCGCCCTGGTGCTGTAAGTTTATCTCTTGCTGCCGCTCAGCGAGTGGCCCGGACGCTTCCGGGTCGTGAGGTGGGTGAGTGGTGGTGGTTTGAGAACTCAAGAGCGTATTTGTACTACTTCTTTATAG
>NZ_JBNMKH010000037.1:0-21906 GCF_050874245.1 Bifidobacterium sp.
AATTGTGCCGTCGAATGGTTGGATCGTTAAAACCGACGATTGCGTTCATTCCCGGTGCGAACATAACCGTGTGTCCCTCGACGCATCGAACCATGTTGTCAGACGTTTTTGCGAGATCGCCGATTGCAATCATATTCCACAACATCGTCCGACATATGTCTCTGTAGTCCTTCTGCGATAGGGGCTTTGTCTTTCCCTCAGGGAGATGCATCTCCTCCATTTCGTTCAGCCAACGCTCCGCTTTCCGTATGACGGTTTTTTCGGATACGCCGTATGCGCCACCAAAACCGTCGTCCAATGTGTACGCCATCATCCAATAGCGCAATGCCGTATATTGAATCCGGCGGGTATATTCATTCTTTTGTTCTGTTTGTACACTGCAGATCCCCAAATCGCCGGCGATTGAGTCCACAAGGTTTTTGGACATTCCTCTCACCCCTTCAAGATTGCGTCTTTAAAAATCGGTTCCTTGTTATTCATCCCAATCCTTTTGATCTGCTTGATGATTCAGACTATTCCCGAAGTACATCATCGTAGGAATCATGCGGGTTATTTCCATTTGCCTTCCCCATGGACGCTCTGGCAAGAACCTCTTCGCGCAGCGAATCGTCGTACAGGGGACTCATGAATTCCCTGAGTGATTCCTCGGATGTGAATCGTCCTGAATTCTCGTGTTCCGGATGCATTGCATGAAGCCACCGGATGTACTGCTCCGCCAAATTCCATTGCGGACGCAACCGCACGAATCCTCCAATACGTCGGTCACGAGGATTGCCCGTCGTGCAGATCATTCTTTGTGATGACCCCTTGCTGATAATCCTTACGAGAGAGCTATCCACGGTTAATGATGGCGAATACGCCTTGGCAGTATCTCCTAATTTGATGACGCCGCCACGAATTACGAGATCCTTCCTGTCCAGCAATACCGTACAAAGCTGTCCATCCTCATCATGTTTATATATGACAAGAACGCGTTCCGTAGGATGGCCTTCATAACGGATGCCTTCGTCCAATCGAGACATCTGGCTCTCGCGGTTGTAACGATCCTCAGTCAAATCGATGGCTTCATAGAAGGCCGGACAATTCCTAACTAAACCAGGTGTCGGGTCGGCAAACGGCAGGACGTACTTATTAAGCCCAGGAGTCCATCGCAGGAGAACGAAATCCGATTTCATTCCGGTTGTTTCGATTTCCTGCGGTGGCATCGTCTGTCCGGTTTCTTTGGATATTGGGCGACAGCGTGTGAACTCTACTGGCCCGTCAATGTGGCCTAAAGTCCATTTGAATTTGCCTTGCCCGATATAATCCATGATTCTTTGGAAACCCTCTAAAGACCCATCTCGCGAATATCGCACCATGCACACCGATGCTCTTGAATATTCACCGAATCGAGGCTTTTCGCGTTGCGTATAGCGTGCAATCTCGCTGCCAAGCACTAGGTCCTCATCTTCGCTTTCGGATGTGCCATTCTTTTTATTGGGATTTTTCCCCATACGTTCGTTGATGGCATGAGTTTCGACTCCCATTCCGCTTGCAGAAGAATCGTCTGGCGCGGGCATCAGACTAAGCCCACGCATATCCGTCTTGACTACAATCAGGGCATTCCAAGCTTGGTATTCGCCGAAACGAATGAACAGACAATCCCCTTCTAACGCCTTTTGGATAGCAGAGCGTCTGCCTAAGCCGATGACTTTCACTGCGCGTGCGTCACCATTAACGGAACCATAGGCGATGCTCCTAGGCCTGGCCGGAGTCTTCTCCGCAGTCATCATGTATGGTGTCTTATAGAACATGTTCGAATTCCTGAACAACGGTTCATCTACGCCGCTTGAACGAAGGACTGGAGGCCATACCGGATGGGCTGCCATATCAATCTCAGATAACGTATAACCGTATTGGTATAGCCAGCGGCATGCGGAATCACATTTCGGAGATCCCTCATGTACTTGTACTCGTCGCACTATAAGTTCTCGGTTGCCTGCCAGGCATCCGCATTCTGCCGCCTGGTCGAAACTTACTCTGATTCCTTTCATGGCATCGCGTTTTGCGACGATGTAGTATGAACGGTCTGGATGCAGCGCGGTGTCTCTGCTTATCTTTTTTCCTCCGTTTGATCCATAAATATCGGTAAATATCAGAATATTTCCGCCATTCTCCACGTAGCCAAGGGTTCGTTTGAGATGACGGGGAACATGTATCTCTGATAAGTCTGGATTTGGTGAGGAGAGCGTAATACGGTCATATCCCGAACGCATCCACTGCGCAGGCCTGTATATCTTGCCTTCGAATAACACATCATCCTTGCCTTGGATAGGTTCCCGGCCAGTAGGATGAGGATGGACCGAAATCTCGATGTCGAACATGCCGTCTGGACGCTTGTGCAGGAACATCGGCAAGGAAGGCGAAGCGTGGAACACAAGCGTCCCGCCATTGGCTCCGGTACTGTGTTCTGGACAGGCTAGGGTCCAAGGGTCGTTCTTCTGATGGCGGAAATACGGTGATACGGCCCGCGCGTTTCTCATGTGCTTCCTGGGAGTGTGCATCGCGCAGCTGTTCACGGGACGGTTGCAGTACGGGCATACGAACCGAATCATCCTTGGCACATCGCCGTGGAACTTGTCGTTGATTTCGTCCGCGGAGACAAGCCGCGATGCGGAGCTCTTCGGAATAACTTCGATCGCCTTGTACATGCCGCTCCCTTCCCTGAAACCACGACGTCCCACGGTTACGCCTTATCCTAGTTACGGGTGGGTCATATCCGCGATGGGACACGCTGGAGTTTGGAAGGAGGAATCCATGAGACTACATGAGTTGCGTGAGCGTTCAGGGTTGACGTTGCAGCAGTTGGATGCGTTGACCGGCGCGGCTTTCACGCGTCTGTGGACGTATGAGAATCGCGATGACGAGGCTCGCAACATGTATCTTGGGACGGCTGCGAAGCTGGCTCAGGCGTTGCATTGCAACGTATTGGACTTGTATCCCGATGAGCATGTGTGGCGTGGCGGCGTGTCCGCTGGCGTCGTCGGATTGAAGAACATCCGCAAGGCCCGTCATCTGACGCAGAAGGATTTGGCTGGATTGAGCGGCATCCTACAGCCCGCGATCTCTCGTTTCGAGACGAATGGTCGCCCGGTGTCGCAAATGTATTTGCGGACGGCGCTGCGATTGTCTGAAGCATTGCAATGCGACCCTGTGGATTTTCTTACGGAAGGATACTGACATGGGTTTGAGGGAACTCAGATTGAAGCGCGGCATGACACAGAAGCAGCTCGCCGACAAAGCAGGGTTGAGTCAGCAGCGAGTTGGCGCGTTCGAGACCGGCCAACGTAAGGTTAGTGGTATGAGTCTTGATGTTGCGATTCGTATTTGTGACGCGTTGCACGTGTCGAATCCTCGTAAGCTTTTGGAGGATGATAAGGACTAGAGAGCATATTAAAAGCCTGCAAAGAGCATGAGAGCCATGAACGGAAGCGCCCATGGCTCTCATGCTCTTTAGTAGACGTATTCTGTCAGAACACGCTGTATCCTCCGTCCACTCGCAGGTCGGTGCCGGTTACGTAGGAGGACGCGTCACTGGCGAGGAACAGGACCGCGCTGGCGATCTCGTCATTCATGCCGAAGCGATGCATGGGCACGACCTCAAGCATCGCGTCATGACCGGCCATGTCGATGCGACCGTTGAAGATGCCGGACCACACGTAGCCGGGGGAGATGGTGTTTGAACGAATTCCGTAGCGGGCCAGCGCCGCGGCGAGGTACCGGGAATGCTCCATGATGGCGGCCTTAGTAGCGCCATACGCGTTGACCGGAGTAGGGCCTCCCATCATGTAGTTCGCGTTGTGCCCGGACAGGGACGCAGTGAACACGAGCGAACCACCGTGGTTGTGTTCGCGCATAATTTCATGGGCAATGCGCGCGGTGCGGTATGCGCCGTTGAGGTTGATTTCAATGGTCTTGGTCCATACCTCTTCGGTGGCGTCCTGGTCGTCACCGGGAACGTTGACCCCGGCGTTGAGGAATGCGAAGTCCACTGTGCCGAGGTGATCCACGAGCCGCTGTTTGAGGTCTGCGACCTGCAACGGGTCGGTGACATCACATGACTCCGCGATGACATTCACTCTGAAGCGCGCGCCTATCTCGGTGGCGAGCTCTTCCAGTCGTTCCTGTTTGGCAGGCAAGTCGACAAGAGCGACATCCGCTCCTGCCTGTGCCAGTGCGGCTGCGGCGTTACGTCCCAAACCGCCGGCGGCTCCGGTCACGAATCCCTTGCGTCCCTTCATGGAGAACTTGTCCATGAACGAGTATCCAGAATCCTTCCACCTGTCCAATGGGTAACGCTCGTCGAAAACATCTTCGATTTCCGTCATATTCATGCTCCCTTTGCACGTCAGTGAAGCCGAATGCTCCATCTTTTCTTGGACCACATCCGTGTGGTCGTCCGACGATTCTCGGATTCGTCCAAGTCTAGTCCGTCATACGATGGACCTCGTTCGCGCATGCCGCGTTTCCTATGGTTGGCACTTCCATCGTTTCATTCTAAATAGATACGAAAAAGCGGGGGCATCCAAAGGGATGCCCCCGCTTGGGGCAGATCACGCAATCAGGGATGAGGAGTCTTCCCCTACTAACGTGAGATTGTTATGGTCGACTTGCGTCGTGCCATAAATCTTCTGATGGTCGTTGTCTCAAGGACGACAACCAGAACGGCGATGGCTGCTATGGCGACATAAGTCGCGGTCTTCCAAATCGGGGTTTCCTCCTTGGCCTGACCGTCCTTGTACATCCAGCAATTCGCCGTGGTATACAGGATGTTGTGCGCAGCCTGACGCATCGCCTTCACGGAAGTAGCGGACTTGCTTTCCACATGATTGGTGGTGCTCATGGTCGACAGCATCGCATCGTTGCCGTTGCGGATCTCCTGGTCGGCATCCTGGTAGACGTCGAAGTTTCCGAAATAGTCGGTCTCAACGAATCCACGGAAGCCCCATTCGTCGCGCAGCACGTTGTTCAGCAGCGGAGAGTAAGCACCTGCATAGGTGGTGCCTATGTAGTTGAAGGAGCTCATCACGGCCTGGGTGCCGCCTTCCTTCACGCTCATCTCGAACGGCTTCAGATAAATCTCACGCATGGCCTGCTCGTTGGACCAGGTGCACAGCATGCTGTTGCGGTTGGTTTCCTGATCGTTCAAGGCGAAGTGTTTCATGAAGGAGTACACGCCCTTGGACTTGGCGCCGGCAATCTCGTTGGACGCCATCGTTCCGGAGAGGAGCGCGTCTTCGGAGAAGTACTCGAAGTTGCGTCCGCCGAAGGCCGAACGGTGGATGTTCATGGCCGGTGCGTACCAGCCGGTGACGTGCATATCGTGGGCCATCTGACCAATCATCTTGCCGAACTGCTTGGCAAGATCTCGGTTCCACGTGCAGGCGAATGCGGTGGAGCTCGGGAAGCCGATGGAGCCGACGCCGGTGAAGTTGTTGTTCAGGGCCGCCGGACCGTCAGCGTCGATGAGCTGGATCTTTCCGATGGACTTCACGCGCGCGTTGCCGAAACCGGCATTGGCGATGAGGTTGTCCATGTCGTCGAAGGTGAGCTGGTCAAGCAGCTTGTCCCAGTCGGCGTCGTCATAGTCCTTGCCAGTCAAATCGCTGAGCTTCAGACCATTCTTGGCTCCCATAGTCGGCATCTTGTCCGAGGCGTTATCGTATTTCTTCGGATCATAGTTGCCATTGTTGGTAAAGGTTTCCTTGGCCTTGTCAGACATCTTGAGGCTGGCCGGAGCGGCGGTGGCTTCCTTGTAGTTCGCGAAGTGGTCGGCGCGGGACAGGTACGTCACATCGCCCGCAGCATCATCGAACTGGTTCGTCGCCACGGTCTTGTCGCCGTTGTGGGTGTTGCTCTTGGAGTCGTACGTGATGGTGTCCTTCACCGTCACGTCCTTCGAATCGATCACGTGATGCGAGTCGGAACGGATGGAGACCGCATAGTCGCCCTTCTCCAACACGTACGCCTTAGCGTTCTTATAGTCGTAGGACGCCATGTCGTCGTCATCGAACTCGACTGTGACCTTCTGGGACTCGCCCGGCTGCAGTTCCTTGGTCTTCTCGAAATCGACCAGGTTCGCCGAAGCCTTCTCGATGCCGCCATTGGTGTACGGCGGGTTGTAGTAGACCTCGACCACGTCCTTGCCGGCCTTGCTTCCCGTGTTGGTCACGGTCACGTCGAAGCTGACCTTGCCGGACCTGGCGTCGTACTTCACATCGCCCATCCTCTGATCGAACGACGTGTAGGACAGGCCATAGCCGAACGGATACTGCACGGTCGAATCGTAATCAATCAGACCCTCATCCGAAGCGGTCTCATAGAACTTGTAGCCCACATAGATACCCTCGGAGTAGTTGACGAAAGACGGGGAGACGTCATTATTGCCGAAGCTGCTGTGCTGCACGAATTCCTTGACGTTGTCGTACATGAAGCTGCCGAAGTTGTTGGCCGTCGGAGTCTGCTTCAGGTTCTTGACGAACGTGTCGGAGGTCTTGCCGGACGGGTTGGTCTTGCCCGCGAGCACCTCGCCCAGGGCGGAGAAGCCGGTCTGGCCCGCAGGCGGGCACCACACCACGGACTTGATCTGCGGATAGTCCTTCAGGAAATCGAACTGGAACGTGTTCGCGCCGTTGTAGACCAGAGTCACCTTCTTGAAGTTGCTGGTGACCAGGTCGATCATGTCCCGCTCGGTCTTCGACAGCTGCAGGAAGCTCTCGCCCTTCTGGAAGTCCTCGTAGTCCTTGGAGTTGTTCTTGTAGGTGATGCCGTCGGCCTTCATGTCCGTCGGCAGGTCGACTCCTTCGCCGCCGACTCGTCCGATGACGATGACGGCTTCGTCGGAGAAGTCCTTCGCGTCGGAGACCAGCTTGTCGGAGTACTGCTTGGCCGGAACCTCGGGCAGAGTCCAATCCGCCGACCAGATTTGGGAGACCGGACGGTCCTTGCGGTAGTCGGTGTACAGCTTGGTCAATTCGTCGTTGGTTTTGAAACCGGCCTGCTTCATGCCTTCCAGGAGGGAGACTTTCTTGTACTGGTCGGAAATGGATCCTGATCCGGATCCGCCGTAGACCGGATTCGAGGAGGACCAGCCGAACACGTTGACCTTCTTATTGGCCAGCGGAAGGTTGGAGTTGTCGTTCTTCAACAGTGTAACGGCTTCGGTCTGGACTTCCTCGGCAAGCTTGTTCGCGGATGCGACGGTTCCATCGGAGAGTTGGTATTTATGAACGCTCGCGTTGTTGAGCAGCGTGGACAGCGGTCCGAACATCATCATGCAGATCGCTACAGCGGAAGCAATCAGCGCGACAATCCAGGATTCGGAATGCACAAGCTTGCGGACAGCCTCGTTTTTCACCGTTTTCTTATTCACCGCGAAGGTGATAATCGCAGCAATGACCAATACCACGCCAATCGCAATCAGCTGTGGCATGACTGATTGGATGACGGAAATGACATCGCTCATATTGATGCCTATCATGTCTACCCTTTCTCTGACTTCGGGGACGGTACAGCGTTGATACCGATACGCTCGATTATTTCCGTCCCCGTCATGGCATGAATCGGAACAACATATCCCGTTGGTTCTGCGACACAACTGGTCATGTCTCCTTCATGGCGTTCCGCTCGGCGACGTTACAATTGATTGTGGCGGGAAGGCATGGGACGAATGCGATGACGCATTGGATGTGTGATGGCCATGGCACGCCGAAGGAGGAACATGCTGCGTATAGCCGTCGTGGAGGATACGCCTTCGGATCTCGAGCAGCTCCTAGCCGAACTTTCGGCGTACATGATGCGCATGGGCATTGAATACCAAGCCGATTCGTTTGCCAATGCTGATGCTTTTCTGGATGATTATCGTCCCATCTGGGATTTGGTGTTCATGGACATCGAAATGCCAGGGCATGACGGCATGGCCGCAGCACGCCTGCTCAGACAAATCGATAAGGACGTGCCTCTGGTGTTCCTGACCAAAGTAGCCAGTCTGGCTGCCGAAGGCTACGACGTTGACGCCATCGCATACATCATCAAACCGGTCTCCGCGGAAGTGTTCGCGTTGAAAATGAGACGAATCCTGGCACATATCGAGGGACGGGAAGACGCGACTATCACAATATCCGGTCGTGGCAGCATGACCCGACTCGCGGTCTCTTCCATAATTTATGTGGAGGTCATCCGCCATGAGGTGGTTTTCCATACTGCGCAAGGGGAAATCGTCTCATACGGCACATTAAAAGCGGTCGAGGAGCAGCTCGCGCCGTTCCACTTCACCCGTTGCAACAGCTGCTATCTGGTTAATCCCAAACATGTCACAGGAGTGAAAGGCGATAATGTGCTTCTTGGAGGGCGGACACTTCCCATCAGCCGATCCAAGAAAAAGCAGTTCATCAATTCCCTCGTCTCGTATATGGGGATGATGGGATGAGCTCCATGAATCTGTTCACCGGCCCGAATTTCGTGCTCGAACTATTGATCGCAGCAATTCCGTTACTATGGAATTGTCCACGGAAAAGCCGGTTCCCGTTAAGACTGACAATTTCGTTGTTCGCGTATCTGGCCATAGGTTTTTTGATCAGTACTCAGAAATTCAATGGCTGGGCGGATCTCCTGCGATTCCTCGCTATATTCATCGTATTGATAGTGGGCATTCGAATCTGTTTGGACATACGCGACCGTGAGGTGTTGTTCAGAGGCGTTGCCGCTTATGCGTTGCAATACTGTTGCGAAAGCATCGTTTACCTTGCGAACATTCCTCTGAATCGTCAGCCACTGACCGAGCCTCTCATCATGTTCGTCGAATATCCCATCGTCGCCATTCCAGCGTCCCTGCTCATGGCTTGGTCGTTCAGGCGGAACCAAGATGAACATATCGCCGACACATCATTGTTCGCGATCTCTTCAACCATCTTGGCTGTGACCATGATAATCAGTTTCGCGCAATGGATGTATCTGCCATTGGGGAACAAGCCTACACGTGTGATCTGTCTGGTTTATGCGATCTTGTGTTCGGCGTTGTCTCTGGCAATTCAATCCGGACTGCTCGTGCAGTCGCATTGGCGTCATGAAGCCGAATTTATGGAACGGATGTGGCGTCTCGACCGGCAACATTACGAATTGAGCCAAGACGCAATCGACCTAATCAACGTGAAGAGCCATGATTTGAGGAAACAGATTGACATGCTTCGTAGTTCGGCCGCGACGATGCCGACCGGCCAAGCGTTGGACGCATTGGAGGAATCGGTCGAGGACTACGACATGGTCGCCCATACTGGCAATGCCGCGCTAGACGTGATACTCACCGATAAGATCATGGCCGCCCATCGTATCGGAGCCTCCCTTTCTTACCTTGTTGACGGGAAGGCGTTCCTTGGCATCGACTCCATCGACCTGTACTCGATTTTCGGCAACATCCTCGATAACGCCATCGAAGCGGTGGAACCATTACGCCAGCCATTGAGGGTCATTGATCTGAAAGCCTGTAAGAACAACGAGTTCCTGATCATACGTTGCGATAATTATTGCGATCCAAGAAACCATGTCTCTGAAGGCAGTCCGATCGAAACGACCAAACCCGATAAAGCTTGGCACGGATTCGGATTGAAGAGCATCCAAATGACGGCGAATAAACTCGGTGGAAGTGTCACCTTCGACGTCAATGACGACATGTTCACGATAAACGTTATGATTCCCACATAAATCGGCCATACAGAACTCCTATGGCATTGCATGCTGCAACCGGAAATTCATCAGGTTTGCGGAGCTGATACGGGAGTCCCTATGGCAAAAATCGGGTCAGATTGTTTTGGTGCTCTATTCGAATCCCAAAACAGTCAAACGTACCGATTCCGTCTACAGTCTGTTACACGGGCCACGTCAAAACGCCGCCGACTTTGAATAGATTAAGAATGCTCGTGCACTTGTCCATTTTTAGGATTCGGCCCTTCCACTGGCACACGACGAGGTTCCAAGGCCAGGGCGGACTGCAGTGATTTTCTGTCCACCTGCATGACCTTTTCGCCATCGGTCATTTCCTTTAGAATGTCCGACCATGCGTCGGAATCTTTCTGTTGCTCGAGCAGAGGGATATTGCGTTCCAAAGCCTTGTTGATAATGTCCGCCATGTCCTGGGTTGCCAGTTTTTCCATGGTCCGTTGCAGTTCGTCCCTTTCCTTATCGGAGGCGGCATACCGGATGTTCGCCTCGGAAAGCGCGCGAATCTCCCTGGCCAGATCCATCGCCTTGTACATGATGACAAGAAGACGGTTTTGAGCTTCTTCGCTGTCCATGTTCAGACGGCAGTCCTCTATTGCGTCATCGACCTCTTTGGAGAAGCCGTCCACGTTCTCCGAACCATCCGTTAGCAAAGCAACGGGTCGGACGGATTTATTCCCGTCATTCCTCGAATGGAACAGTCTTGCTTTTATCTTATTTGCGGCGGGCGCTACGGCATGGTTCCACCAATGTCCGACGGTCCTGTCCCATACTCCTCTGACCTTCTCGTTCTTCGCTAGATAGACTGCGGTTCCGACCGTTGCGGCGCCGATGAGAACGCCAACAGCCAATGCCGCGTACGGGGCTCTACTATCGTCTTCGTCTCCAGCATCCGCGATCTCCCAACGGGCCTGCCCGTACAGATGGTTGCCTTCGTCGAAAAGCGATCCCAGGACCGCGTTGGGATTATCATGCGGTTTGGCCAGATGCATGCCTTCGGGAATGATCGGGTGGAAAAGCTGGTTGTCCATGACGCTCTCCTTGCCGACGCTTTCGCATCCTTTTACGGGCTACTGTGCTCATCCACTGCGGAACGGGTATCCACATTATATATGCCATAGCAAGTCCCAAGAGATAAGAATGCAACACCTTACTGGATGTCTCCTTATGGCCTGCCTTCAAGCCGACAGGCCTTTAAAAAACATCATGCCGATCGCGTCGATTGATGTCCGCATGCCAAGGATCAATCGAGGCTGGTGCCGCCGTCCACGTCGAGGGTCTCTCCGTCGATGTAGCCGGATTCCGGGTCGGCGAGGAACACGATCGCGCGTGCGATGTCGTACGGCTGGCCGCCGTGTCCCAGCAGCACGGCCTTCTCCACGGCCTCCCGTTTCCAATCCGGCATGTCGGCCGTCATGGGCGTGTAGGTGAGTCCCGGCATGACCGCGTTCACGTTGATGCCGTCCGGCGCGTACTCCCTGGCCGCGCCGCGGGTGAGGGCGGCCACGCCGGCCTTGGTGGCGGCGTAGGCGACGCCGCCAAGGTAGCCGCCGCCGTGCTTCGCCGCGATGGACGACACGTTGACGATGCGGCCGTAGTGCTGCGTCCTCATGCGTCTGACGGCCTGTTTGATGGTCAGGAAGTCGGCGGTCAGGTTGACCGCGAGGATCCGGTTCCACCGTTCCAGGTCCGTGTCGTCGAGCGTGTCCTTGATGATGATGCCCGCGTCGTTGACGAGGATGTCGATGCCGCCGTAGTGTTCGTCGAGCTGTTGGAAGACGTGTTCGACGGTGTCGGGGTCGGCGATGTCGCCGGGGGCCGTGAACGCCTCGTCGCCCGCCTGGGTGATGAGCTCGACGGTGGCTTCGGCGCGTTCGGGCACGATGTCGTTGACCGCGACCCTCACGCCCTTGCTCGCGAGCAGTTGGGCGACTGCCCGGCCGATGCCTTGTCCTGATCCGGTCACCAGGGCGCGCTGTCCCTCCCAACGCTGGTCGTGACGCTCCTCATCGAGTCCATCTATTGCCATGTTTTTCCTTTCGCTTCTTATCGTTCGCCTAATCTATATGGAATGTCGGCTTGCCTGGCAGACCGACGACCAAATGTCTTATGGCTTGATCGAACTCGGACAGGGGATATTCCTTTCCCAGCACCGGTGCCAAATCAAGTCCCTGCTTCACAAGCGAGAGACTATGCTCCCAAGTCTGTGGAAGCGCTCTTCCGGAAGTACCCTTCAGCGTCAGCTCTCGATACAGCAGTTCTTCGGAGATGTCGAAAGTCAGTGTGGTCTGCGGTAAACCAGTCGACACCAATGTTCCGCCTCGACGCAGGCTTCGCAGTCCGCCGAGGATGGCTTCGACACTGTCGGAGCAGTTGATCACGGCATCCAATTCGGGCAGTTGCCTTATCTCTTGGAGACGTTTTGAATGCAGATCGGTTACGTCAAGCGTGATGTCGGCTCCCATGGCCTTGGCACGTTCCAATCGTGACGGGATGACGTCCGTGGCCACCACCAGCGAAGCTCCTGACAGTCTTGCCGCTCCGATGGTCATCAACCCGATGGGTCCACATCCGAGAACAGCAATCCGTTTTCCTTGCACTTGGGCACGATCCACTCCATGCACGGCGGCGCCCAATGGTTCCATCAGCGCAGTCTGCCGTCCGGTGAAGGAATCGGGAAGCGGAAAGATGCAATCATCCTGAATCGTGACATATTGCGCGAAACCTCCGGGACGGTTGACGCCGAGCAGTCCGCAGTTCTCGCACAGGTGCCCGTTACCACGTCGGCATTGATTGCAGGAATGACAGGGGATATGGCTTTCCAAAGCGACCTTCTGACCAACGGTGCCTTTGGCGTCCTTCCCGATTCCCTCGATCACTCCGGCGACTTCGTGTCCGAGAATGCAGGGCGGCGTGACACGTTTCCGCGCCCAAGTGGTCCATTCGTATATGTGCCTATCCGTCGCGCAGACCGCCGCGTCGGTGACTTTCACCAACACCTCATGCTCGGCTGGTGATGGGATCGGAAGGTCATCGACGAGACGTGCCCCCTGGCCGGGATTCTCTTTGATTATCCCGCGCATGGCTATCTGACCAGCGCCTTGTGGACCGCATTGCCGATGAATTGGATGATCTGCACGATGACGACAAGGATGATGACCGTTCCATACATGATTGTGTCGTTGAAGTCCTGATAACCGTAAGTGATGGCAACCGCTCCCAGACCGCCGGCGCCGACAGCTCCGGCCATGGCGGTGCATCCAAGAATCGAAATCATCGCAAGAGTGACGTTGAACACCAAGGATGGCAAGGCCTCCGGAATGATTATCTTCAGAATGATCTGCAGGTCAGAGGCTCCGAACGAGCGGATGGCGGCGATCAAATCCTTGTCGACAGTAGCGAAGCTACCTTCAAACAGTCGGGCCATCAGCGGGGATCCCACCAAGGTGAGAGGGACCAGGGCAGCCACTTCACCGATTGACGTTCCCACCAGAATCCTGCTGAGCGGGATGATGGCAACCGCGAGGATGATGAACGGGAACGATCTGAGTATGTTGACGATGAAGTCAAGAATTCCGTAGACAAGCCTGTTGGGATGCAATCCGTTCTTCCCGGTGACCGTCAGGACGATGGCGAGCAGAAGACCGATGACCGATGACAGCAACGTGGCGATAAGCACCATGTAGAATGTCGATCCCAGTCCCGGAAGTATGATTCTGTCCCATGCGTTCTGCCATTCCTGCCAGCTCATAGCTTCTCCCAATTCACTTCATGCTCGTTCAGATATGCTTCGAAACGAGCGAAATCCTCTTGTCTGATGTTGATAATCACGGAGCCAAGCACGTCATCACGGTATTTCTGCGTGTTCGCCCAAATCAACGAGAATCCCAAGCCGAGGGACTGCGCCATTTGAGCAAGGAACTGGTCGTAGACATGATCGGGACCGTAGGTGATTCGAATGTTCACGCCGTATTCCGGAAGCGTTCCCTCCTCCTCTCGGGTACCAAAGAGATCATCCAAGGTGGAGCCGCCATGCATGAAAATACGGTTGGTGGAATCGAACGCCTTGACACTTCCTTGGTCGAGTACGGCGACCTTCTGGCAGATCCGCCGCACCACTTCCATCTGATGCGTGACCATGATGACGGCGATGCCACGTTCCTCGTTGATTTTGCGGAGCAGATCGAGAATGGAATCCGTAGTGTGCGGATCCAGTGCGGACGTTGCCTCGTCGCACAGCAGAGTCTTGGGCTTGAGGGTCAGAGCGCGCGCGATTGCCACGCGCTGCTGCTGTCCGCCGGACAGGTTCCTGGGGTAGGAATCAAGATGGTCCTCGAGCCCCACGGTCTTCGCCAATGACTTGACGGTATCGTCAATATCGGAGGAACTGTAATGCCACAACCTCATTGGAATCGCGATGTTGTCATACACGCTTTTGCGGCTCATCAAGGCGAAATGCTGGAAGATAAGACCAATGTTCCGTTTGAATTCTCGCAGTTCCTTGCCGGACTTCACTTCGGAGACTTCCCTGCCTTCCACCGTAATCGAACCGGAATCGTAAGGCTCTATGCCGTTGAGGCACCGGAGCAGGGTAGTCTTGCCTGCGCCGCTCCGTCCGATGATGCCGACGATCTGTCCATCGTCGACTTTCAGGCTCACGTTCTTGAGCACTGGTGTGCCCGAGTAGCTTTTTTTGAGATCCTTGATCTCAATCATGGGATTCTCCTTGCCGTGGATGGTTCTGGAATGTCCTTACGGATGCGGTTCACCACAACGGGACGACCGCGCCCTTGAACTCCTTCGCCATTTCCTTCTTCACCGCGTCTGTCTCCACGGCCTTGGTGAAGAGTTCTGCGTTCTTGTCGTTGCCGCTTCCGTCCTTGTAGGCGACGACAAGTGAATACTTCGCGCTTTCCGCCTTGTCTTCAACTCCAAGGTTCTTGGTCGGCTCATATCCGCCTTGGGCCATGCTGATCGCGTTGACCACTGCCGCCTGCGCGTCTCCGAGGGACTTGACTTCCTTCAGGGTGTCGGTCTCGGTGAGCTTCAGGTTCTTCGGATTCGATTCGACGTCGAGGACGCCAGGGATATCCACGCCGCTCTTCAGTTTGAGCAGTCCGTTGGCCGCCAGCGTCTTCAGAGCCCTGCCACGGTTGGCGGAATCGTTGGGGATGAGGACCGTGTCTCCGTCCTTGAGCTGATTCAGGCTGGTGAGGTCCTTCGAGTAGATGCCCATGTAGTACCTGAACAGACCGTTGGGATCGTATGCTTTGAGCTTGTTACCGTGCTTCTTGTTGTATTCCTTGAGGTACACGCCGTGCTGGAAGAAGTTGATGTTGATGCTGCCTTCCTCCACGGCCGTGTTTGGTGTCACGAAGTCGTCGAACACCTTGACCGTGAGTGTCTTGCCTTCGGCTTTGTTCTGCTTGTCGAACTGGTCCTTGATGGTGTTGGCGAGTTCGGCGTAGATCGGCGAGACACCTACAATGACGTTCTTCGTGTCCGCGTTGTCGGAGGCGTTGGCCGACCCGCAGGCGCCAGTCGACAGCAGCGCGGCAGCCGACACGATGACTGCGATCGTCTTTCCAATGGTTCCGATGATGTTCCTCTTCATGTATGGCTCCTCTCTATCGTTCTCCGGTCCGGTTCGTCACTCGTTGTCCCAAGTCGGAGCAACGCCGCGGCTCTTGAATACCTGTTCCGCCACGCTCACCGCGTTCTGGACCTTCGGCCAGCCCGCGTAGGGAAGCAGCTGGAGGAACGCTTCGATGATCTCGTTCGGTGTCCAGCCGACGTTGAGCGCCCCGTTGATGTGGACCTTAAGCGCCAGAGCCGTGTCACCCTGGGAGGCAAGCGATGAGATGGTCACGAGCTGCTTGTACTTGACGTCAAGGCCCGGGCGTGAGTAGATGTCGCCGAATGGGAACTCGGCGATGTAGCGGGTCAGGTCCGGGGCGACTTCGGCGAAGGAATCCACGACTCCCTCGCCTGTGCCGCCGATGACCTCTTCAAGTTTCTTACGGCCTCTCTGAAAACGTTCGGAATCCTGGGTCATGATTGCTCCTTCTCATGCGGTTGATGGAATTTGTTTTGATGTTGGTGTCAAACGATACCGATTCCGGCATCGTGCCGAAGCAGGTGCGCCGGCCAGGGAAGGGCTTTCATTGGGTTATGACGTGTTATCAAACTCAAATGTCGTACGAAATAACGTTTGCTATATAAAAAATCAGCTTTTAATGCGATATAAATACCTTGGATATTCCCTTGTCCAAATAGTGAGAAAAACAATGTTAGACACCTTTTGTCTGCAATTTTCGGCACTATAGGTAGGTTCAAACATTATTTTTGAACCGGTTATCATATCCAGTACTTATATAAGTTTGATAGTTTCCGATAAAGAAAAGGTATATTAAACACCTGTTTCTTTTTCATTTCTCATTTAGCATTGCTGAATAACCCCATTGCCATTCATATTTTTCGCAACGGATTCCCACATGGTTTTTGGGTTCTCGGATTATCGGAAAGGTCACATGATGGATGAATCATTGACGAAGCCGCAGGCCGTGGAGTTGTACACGACGATGCGCAGAATCAGGCGTTTCGAGGAGACGGTGAAACGTCTGCACGGCAAGCAGATTGTGGGACCAGCCCACCTGTATATCGGGGAGGAGGCCGTGGCCACGGGCGTGTGCAGCAACCTCACGCGCGCTGACTATGTGACCAGCACCCACCGTGGTCATGGGCACACCCTCGCCAAGGGAGCACGCGTGGACCGTTCCTTCGCTGAGCTGTTCGGCAAATCGACGGGCTACTGCAAAGGCAAGGGCGGCTCCATGCATCTGGCCGATTTCAGCGTAGGAATGCTCGGCGCGAACGGCGTCGTGGGCGGCGGTTTCAACATCGCGACCGGCGCCGCACTGGCCGTCAAGCAGCGTCACGGCAAGGAAGTCGCGGTCTGCTTCTTCGGCGATGGCGCATCCAGCCGCGGCACGTTCCATGAGGCCGTGAACCTCGCGGCGTCGTGGAAGCTGCCCGTGGTGTACGTGTGCGAAAACAACTCGTGGGCGTCGACCACGCGCTTCGATGACATCAAGAACGTGGATTATCTGTCGATCAGAGCCGCCGGATACGGCATCCCCGGCGTGAGCGTGGACGGCAATGATGTGCTTGCCGTGCGCGACGCGTCCGCCAAACTCATCGACCGGGCGCGCCGTGGCGAAGGCCCGTCGATTTTGGAATGCAAGACCTATCGCATCGAAGGACACTTCCTGGGCGACCCGCAGCGCTACCGCACCCAGGAGGAGGTCGAGCAGGTGCATGAGCACAATGATCCGATCGAACGGTTCCGCACAAGGGTGCTCGTTGACAGCGTCCTCACGCAGGACGACATCGACGAAATCGAAAGGAAACTGGACAAGGAGTTCAGGGACGCGCTCGAATTCGCAGAGAACAGCCCATTCCCCAAGCCCGAGGAAGCTTTGGAGGACGTGTATGCGGGAGAGGTGAGAATCGATGAGTGAACAGAGACTGATTACGTTCGGCGAGGCCACGCGTGAGGCGATGATTGAGGAGATGCGCGCGGACGACCGCGTGTTCGTGTATGGCGAGGATATCGCCAAGCAAGGCGGCATCTTCGGACAGTTCGCGGGACTGAAGGACGAGTTCGGCGACCGCGTCCTGGATACCCCAATCTCCGAGACCGCGCTGGTCGGCGCGGGCGTGGGCGCGGCAATCGCGGGCGCTCGACCGGTCATCGATCTGCATTATGCGGATTTCATCGGCATCGCGATGGACGAGGTCCTCAACCAGATGGCCAAAGCGCATTACATGTTCGGCGGCCAGGCCGACATGTCCCTGGTGCTTCGGGCTCCGGACGGTGTGATGAGCCATGCTGCCGCACAGCATTCGCAGTCGTTGGAGACCTGGTTCACCAATATTCCCGGCATCCGAGTGGTCGTCCCGTCCGACCCGCGTACCGGCAAGGCTCTGCTCAAGGCCGCAATCGAGGATCCGGATCCGGTGATCTTCTTCGAACACAAGGCTTTGTTCCCGGTCAAGGGGAACGTGCCGTTGGACGACGAGCCGATCGATCTGGGTAAAGCCGCGGTCGTGCGCGAGGGCACGGACGTGACTCTCGTGTCGTATTCGTTGATGCTGTCCAAGGCGTTGGAGGCCGCGCAGCAGGTCCAAGACGAGTACGGACTGAGCGTGGAGGTCATCGATCTGCGTTCCATCGCTCCTCTTGACATGGATACGATTTACAAGTCCGTGAAGAAGACCGGCAGGCTGGTCATCGCGCACGAGGCCATCAAGCTCGGTGGAGTGGGTGGTGAGATCGCGGCGCGTGTGGCCGAGCACGCATTCGAGTATCTCGATGCGCCGATTCTGCGTGTTGGCGCGAAATTCTGCCCGCTGCCGTTCAGCCCGGGGCTCGAGGACTACGTGTTGGCCGGCAAGCCAGAAATCGTGGATGCATTGCTTTCCATCGTCAACGAACGAAGGAAATGAAAACCGGAATACCGGCAAAAACGAAAGGGTCTCAGCTTTTATGAAGAAAGCTGAGACCCATGGCCGATTCCGATTACGAGCGTTTTGCTATTCCAAGCAAATTATCGTTTAATATTGCCTCACTTGGATGTGACATGATAGTTGTCATCAAGAATGAAGTACGAGTAATCAGACGATATATTGTTAAGATCGGTCCAGTCCTCCCAAGCTAAAGCAATAATCTTGGTATCGGATGGCATGTTAAACACGTACTTCACATCAGAGGCCATACCGGGTTGCAGCTGCGCGTTGCATTCCGGATTACCAGGAATCTTAAACAGATCATCAATAGTGGAATACTGTTGGTTTTTGTCATTGACCGCCTTGATATCCAATGGCGCCGAACAAGTAATGTCAATGGGCTTCTGACTGTTATTGGTCACAGTCACGTCAGCTTCGAAGAATTTAGTGCCGGCCGCAGGAGTCAAATCCGGTTGCGTTCCATTCCATTCCTGAGGCACGCTTGCCGGCTCACTTGTCGCATTCAGCTTCATCGTGAGAGAACCATTGGAACTGGTTTCACCCATCTTGTTGGACTGGATATCCTGTTTCGGTGATTCCTTGGTCTTTCCAGTATCAGACTTCGGAGCTTCCACTCCATTCCATTGATCGGACTGAGATGAACTCGTCTTATCTGCAGAGTCAGCTGTATTTGCTGTGTTTTCTGGATTAGGAGCACAAAGCTCAATCACAAAGAGGACTATCGCTCCGACGCAGAAAGCTCCAAACAATGAAAGAATGAGCTGCCAGACTTTCAAAGTTACTTTTTTCAACCACCAGTCCTGTTTCGGCTTATTCATAGGAGGATTATGAACTTGTTGAACAGGCTGATTTGGAATAGGTGCCGATGGCTGTGCTGGAGCATAAGCGCCATATTTTGGCGCCGGTTGGAAAGTCTGTTCCGGCGGGATGCCGTCAACATGATTCTGCGTGGAAGGAGCCGGACAACCATCCTGTTGCACCGGTACTGAATCATTTCCCTTATACGGGGCATTCGTCGGTTGAGGCTGAGGGCTAGGAGCGTCAGTCTTGTTTTCATCACCCATGTTGGACTCCTTCATTTCTTCTCGGGGGATATATATTTTACCGCCCTACAGATGTCTATAAACGCTGTGGCAAAATGTTTTCGGAGATGCCTAAAATTCATCTGACATGGCGACGGCACGTAATAATGCGAATTACTAAAACGTGCCAACCTTCCTCAAGGGCATCACTAGAAGATGGAGCTCATTGTGACTGCTACCTCGAACCGGGTGAAATGATCCGATTTTCAGAATCGCAAGCGAGCCGGCCGCATCCAATCAATTCCTTGATTCGCTTGCGTATAACCTCATGATTCCGATCGGAAAGCTTGCCATACCCTTCCAATTCGACCTGTTCCAGATTTCCTTGAATACCTCTGAGAGCCTGTATCGTTGGGCCTAAAGCCTCACCATGGCCAAACAGTTTTTGCTCTTCTTCGATGAAGCCGATGATGGTGGAGTCCATTGATGTGTCGGGCACCTCAACCGGTGCGGGTTCCTCTCCTTGGATTTCCTCGAAGATCTCTATTTTTTCGTTGGCTCTTTCCCTCTCTAAGGCTCTTCGACGGGCGTGGTCCTGTCTTCTCTTTCTATTGCAATTGCCGCAATTGTCGCAGGATTCCGGTGCGTTGTCTCCGAAATAGGTGAGGATGAAGCTCCTCAGACAGGAACGCGTCGTACAGTATTGGCGCATTGACTCCAGTCGGTCCATTGTCGCCTGTCTAATCAGTTCCTTGGTTCTGGGATCTCTGATCGCGCTTCCGGCATCTTTCGAATGCCGTCGAGACCAGTCGTCGAAATCGGCATCATTCCACAGAACAACATTTTGGGCCGGTCTGCCATCACGTCCGGCACGTCCGGCTTCCTGGTAGAACGCTTCGATGCTGTCGCATGGTCCGTTGTTGATGACCCAACGCACGTCAGGCTTGTCGATGCCCATGCCGAATGCTGTGGTCGCGCAGATCACACGTGGCGATCCCTTGAGGAATCCGTCCTGAATCTCGTTTTTCCGCACTCCGTCCATGGGAGCATAGAAAGCTTTCGCGTCGATTCCAAACTCGCACAGGCATTCGGCCGTCACATCGCAAGCCTTGATGGTATTGCAGTACACGATGCCGCTGCCTTGAGAACAGTCAGCCCAATCGATGATGAAATCCAATCGCGATTCATCCCTGATGTGAACAGTGCTGAAATGGATGTTCGGCCGATCGAACCCGGTGGAGACACAAATGGGCTGGATCAGGTTCAGTCCTCTCGCGATTTGGGGTATCTGCCGCGGCGTGGCCGTCGCGGTGAATGCCGCGACAACAGGACGGTGGGAGAGCCTATTGATGAATTTGCCGATTTGCATATATTCGGGTCGGAAATCGTAGCCCCATTGCAGCACGCAATGTGCTTCGTCGACTGCGAGCAGGTCGATTCTGGCGTATCGTACGAAATTGAGGAATTCGGACATCCGCAGTCGTTCCGGCGTCACATACAACAGTTGTATGTTGCCTTTTAAGGCTTCTTGGTATATCTGTCGTCGCTCGTTGAAAGCGATTTCGCTGTCGATAAGAGCGGCGCGTACATTGTGCTCGCGCAAGGCACGTACTTGGTCATGCATCAATGCGCGCAGGGGTGAGACCACAATGGAGAATGTTCCCGGACGTGTTGCCGGAAGCTGATAGCAGATGCTTTTGCCGCTGCCGGTCGGCATGACGGCAAGCAGATCCCTGCCGTTCACGATGGCGTTGATCGCCTCGAATTGACCTGGTCTGAATTCACGGTATCCATATGTGCGTTCCAGTTGGGCGAGAGTGAATTCAGAATAATCCACTAGTTCGCATTTCTTCTCCGTACTGGTTTCCATATCCAGATAGACGGCCATCTTCGGCCTCCTTGTCAAGGGTGATTATGACTGTTATATCGTCCATCTCTGACGCTCTCAATCGTTGAGAGCTAAAGAGAGGCATCATGTTCCGGCACTTGGCGACATCGCTTTGTGATATCCGATGACGATGGGCGATCGTTGAGAATTCAGGCAGAGACTACATGCCTGGAAGTGTGGCTCGTATGCCACGGTTTCATTGCATGATGGAAAGCTGAGCCATCGGCTTTTCCGTCGTGGTTTGCCTATTCCGGTCACGAGTAGTTTCCGCTGCGCTTCGACGATGGCGCACCGCGTTTGGAAGTCTGATGCGCCCGGAACGTGTCCCCGTCATCGATTTTGGCTTTGTTGCGAGCCATGGCCCTCTCTGCGCGTGCGATCATCGCCGGCGTAATCGAGTGGGGGAGACCGTCGCCCTTCTTCGCGCGCTTTTTCATCTTCCGTCTGTACTCGATACTCATGTGAGCCTTCTTCCTTTAAAGGAAGTTCTAGCCTGACAGCAAGACCAAAGAGATTGAAAACTAACACTCTTGGTACCAAAAGTGAGGTGAAGTGATACAAAAGTAAGCACTTGGGGCTGGTGCCGTTTTGTTGGACTCGTCATTGATTCCATCACCACCAATCATGCCACAAGACCGAGCTCGCGTCGACGGTCCATGATGCTCATGCCGAACTCCGTCTTGATCCGCTTGTCCCGATACCAGACCATGTACT
>NZ_JBNMKH010000038.1:0-21614 GCF_050874245.1 Bifidobacterium sp.
ACGAAGATCTGCATGTGACGTTTCGCCGCTGCGTACAGACAAGACACGCGGGGATTTGCGTTTTGTCGTTTTTCGCATATTATTTTTGTCTTGTGCACGGCGTGCATGAAACATTCCTGCGTAGCTCAGTTGGCAGAGCATCCGACTGTTAATCGGACGGTCACTGGTTCAAGCCCAGTCGCAGGAGCCATGTGAACTCCCCTTGGAAACAAGGGGAGTTTTCTTTTTTGATAGACTTTGCTTGTTTTTGCGTTTATCCGTCGGCGGAAGCCTTCATTCCACCAGGCGCGCATGCGTATGATGAACGCACCGGTCAATCAAGCAATGGAAGGAAGTCCATCATGTGCACTGGCGTTCGTTTCTCCGATGATGAGGGAAACATGTATTTCGGCCGCAACCTCGACTGGAGCTTCTCATACGGCGAGAGCATCCTGGTCACCCCGCGCGGCTACCACTATGACAATGCCTTCGGCGCAAGTAGCAAAGACAAGCCGAATGCGGTGATCGGCGTGGGAGTGGTCATGGCGAGCCGTCCGATGTATTTCGACTGCGCCAACGAGCACGGCCTAGCCATCGCGGGACTGAACTTCCCTGGTTACGCCTCGTTCGCCCATGAACCGGTCGAAGGCACCGACAACGTCGCCACCTTCGAGTTCCCGTTGTGGGTGGCCCGCAATTTCGATTCCGTGGACGAGGTCGAGGAGGCCCTGAAGAACGTGACGCTCGTCTCCCAGGTTGTGCCCGGACAGCAGGAATCACTGCTGCATTGGATCATTGGAGACGGCGACCGTAGCATCGTCGTTGAGCAGATGGCCGACGGCATGCATGTGCATCATGACGATGTCGACGTGCTGACCAACCAGCCGACGTTCGACTTCCACATGGAGAATCTGCGCAACTACATGTGCGTCAGCAACGAGATGGCCGAGCCGACCACATGGGGCAAGGCATCCCTGTCCGCCTGGGGCGCAGGTGTGAGCATGCATGGCATTCCGGGTGACGTGAGCTCTCCTTCACGCTTCGTTCGCGTGGCCTACGCCAACACGCATTATCCGCAGCAGAACGGAGAGGACGCCAACGTATCCCGTCTGTTCCACACGCTCGCTTCCGTGCAGATGGTGGAAGGCATGGCGAAGATGGGCAACGGCCAGTTCGAACGCACGTTGTTCACCAGCGGCTATTCGTCCAAGACTAATACCTATTACATGAACACCTATGAGGATCCCGCCATCCGTTCCTACGCCATGGCCGATTTCGACATGGACTCCTCGGAACTCATCACCGCCGCCTGACCCTCGATTCGACGGCTACATTGTTGACGGGCATCGCACGCTCCTGCGATGCCCGTCAACGCAACACGAGGTTCTTGCGGCGCGTCGACGAAGACGGAGCCGGCCGCGAACAACATCAGAACGAGGCCTCTTACGGCCTTCTGGCCGTATGCTTCTCGAAACGGAATCCTGAAAGACTCCGATGCGACACGCCAATATATGGACTTCGAGCGCTTGAGGTTTTTAGAGTGCGGGGTATGAGCAATACGACAACCACCTGGCATACGATTCGTGAGGCGTCCATGCTGTCCGGCCTGTCCGAATCGACGCTGCGGTATTACGAGCAGATCGGCATCATCGACCCGATAGCCCGTGACCCGAGTTCGGGACACCGAGCCTATTCCGACGAGGATATCCAATCACTGGTCACCATATCTTGCCTTTCGGCCACGGGAATGCCGCTCGAATCCATGCGCGAATACCTTCGGAACCGGTTCGACGGCCCCGAAGGCGCGCGCAAGCAGATCGAGCTGCTCGACGCGCAGGCGTTGCGGCTGGCCGCCAAGGCCGAGGCTTTGCGAATCCAGCAGGCCTACGTATCGCTGAAATCGCTGTATTGGCGTGCCATCGCTGACGGGCATGAGGATGAGGCCAGACGCATTCTCGAAGAGAACAGGGACGTCATCGAAAACGTCAAGAAGCAGCAATCGCACAAGTGAAGGAGCAATTATGAAAGCAGCAGTCTATAAGGGAATCAAGCAGATGGCCTGCGAGGAACGCCCGAAGCCGGACATCATCGAAGACGGCGATGCGATCATCCGCGTGGTTCGCGCCTGCGTATGCGGATCGGATCTATGGTTCTACCGCGATGGAGGCAGGGCAGTAGACAGCCAGACCGGCCACGAGGCCATCGGCGTCGTCGAAACCGTCGGCAAGGACGTCACAATCGCCAAACCCGGCGATTTCGTGATCGTTCCATTCCCGTACAGCTGCGGCAAATGCCCGGTCTGCAAGGCCGGATTCGAATCCAGCTGCCCCCACGGCGGCTATTTCGGTGATGGGGACGGCATGGGATGCCAGGCCGAGTACCTGCGCGTTCCGGAAGCCGACGGCACTTTGGTCGTGGTTCCGGGAGACGCCAAGACGTTCTCCGACGAGATGCTCGCCTCGCTGCTGACCCTGTCTGACGTGATGGCGACCGGCTACCATGCCGCCGCTTCCGCCGAAGTGAAGCCGGGTGATACGGCCGTTGTGTTCGGCGACGGCGCGGTGGGCCTGTGCGCCGTGCTGTCCGCCAAGCTCATGGGAGCCTCCCGCATCATCTCCATGAGCCGCCATGCGGACCGCCAGGAGATCGCGCGTAAGTTCGGTGCCACGGATTTCGTCGAGGAACGTGGCGACGAAGCCGTGGCCAAGGTGCTGGAGATGACCGATGGATACGGTGCGGACGCGGTGCTCGAATGCGTGGGATCGGCGTTGTCGAACGATACGGCCATGAAGGTCGCGCGTGCCGGCGCCGTGGTGGGACGAGTGGGCCTGCCGCATGGCGTGGAGGCTGATATTCCGGGACTCTTCTACCGCAATGTCGGCCTGCGCGGCGGTCCGGCCGCCGTGCGCACCTACGACATGCGACGTCTGCTCAAGGAGGTGTTGGACGGCACCATCAACCCCGGCATCGTGTACACCAGCGAATACACGCTCGACGACATTCAGGAGGCGTACGCCGCCATGGACGAACGCAGGACCGTCAAATCGCTGCTCCGCGTCAGCGAAGTCTGAGCCGCAACTGTCCGTTATAACGGGGACGGTAGAATGACCGCAATCCGAAAATGCGTGGGAAAGGAAGCAATGTTCGAGGAACTGCATAGGAAAATGAACGCGTTCTGGAACAACGACAGGACGCTGTCGCAAACCGATCCGGAATTCGTCAAACTGTTTTCCGACTTCGCCTATGACGAAGTGGTGAACGAACCGGGAGCCAACCATCCCGACCTGGATGACAAGACCCGCTCCCTGGCGATTCTCGCCACATTGGTCGGCTGTCAGGGACTTGACGCGTTCGAAATGATGCTACCGGTCGCCTATGAGACGGGACTGGGCTCCGTGGCCATCAAGGAGATGGTGTATCAGGCGACGGCGTATTGCGGTTTCGGCAGGATACTGCCATTCCTGAAGAAAATCAACGACTTCCTCGGCGCGGCGAACGTGCACCTGCCGTTGGAACCGCAGGGCACCACCATGTCGGAAAATCGCGCTCAGGCCGGCGAGGCCAAGCAGGTCGAAATCTTCGGAGAGGGGATGCGCGGCTTCGCGCAGTCCGGTCCGGAGGAGACCCGCCATATCAACAAATGGCTCGCCGACAACTGTTTCGGCGACTATTACACGCGTGGCGGTCTCGATACCCGCGAACGTGAGATGATCACCTTCTGCTTCCTGGCCGCGCAGGGTGGCTGCGAACCGCAGCTTACGGCGCATTGCAAGGCGAACATTGCGGTCGGCAATGACAAGTCGTTCCTGATCGCAGTGGTTTCGCAATGCATGCCGTATATAGGCTATCCTCGCACGTTGAATGCGATCCGCTGCATCAATGAGGCGGCGCGGGATTGATTCCGCCGGCCATATGTGAGTGAGGGGGCTGTCCGCTGGATACGGCGGACAGCCCCCTCACTCACATATGGGAACGTACATCGAAACGATTACTCGCCCCAGACATCCTTGGCGATGGACTGCACGAGGGCAATCTTGGCCCACTGCTGGTCTTCGGTGAGCTTGTTGCCTTCCTCGGTGGAGGCGAAGCCGCACTGGGTGGACAGACACAGGCGATCCAGAGGAATGTACTGGGATGCCTCCTGGATGCGGGCCTTGATGGTTTCCGGATCCTCAAGGTCAGGCCTCTTGGAGGTGATCAGGCCGAGCACGACCTTCTTGTTTCCGGAGACCTTGGCTAGCGGAGCGAAATCACCGGAACGATCGTCGTCGAATTCGAGATAATAGGCGTTCACATCCTCCTCGCCGAACAGTTTGGCCGCAACTGGCGCATAGCCGCCCGAAGACAGCCAAGTGGAATGGAAATTACCACGGCAGACATGCGTGTTGATCACCAGATCGGCAGGCTGATCCGCAATCACCGCGTTGATCACATCAAGATTCTCCTGCTGCAGACGCAGCGCATCCTCATCGCTCCAGCCAAGGCGTTCACGCACGCTCTTGTCACACAGACGGGTCCAGGTGCAGTCATCGAACTGCACGTTGCGGCAGCCTGCGGCATACAGGTCGGCGATCACCTGACGGTAGGCGGACACGATGTCGGCGGTCAGCTCGTCGTCGTTCCCGTAGAACTCGTCATACGGATAGGCGGTTTTGTTGCCGGTAAGCACGAACCGGGTCTGCGCGGGGGATGGCATGGTCTGACGAGCCACGGTGTTCTCATCCTCGAACTGCTTGACAAACTTGAAATGCTCCACGAACGGGTGGTTCTCACCGGAAATCTTGCCGGTCACCGTGGCGGTATCGGCCGGGGTGACCTCATCATGAAAGGCGACACGATGAGCAGCGGCGGCATGATCCACGCCGTTGAACCCCCACATGAAATCGAAATGCCACCAACCGCGACGGAATTCGCCATCGGTGATCACATGCAGGCCGGCGGCCTTCTGCTTGGCCACGAGCTCGGTGATCGCCTTGTCCTCGACCGCTTTGAGCTTGGCTGCATCAATCTTGCCGGCGGCGAAGTTCTCGCGTGCGGCTTTAAGCTCGGCCGGACGCAGATAGGAACCGACCACGTCGGCGCGGAACGGCGCGTTATGCTTGTATGCCATTGGACATTCCTTTCGAAAAACAGTGCTTGAATACCGCAGGAAGTCTACTCGGACGTCTCGAATCCGACGGGATGGCGACGCATGCATATAGTCTGCTCCACGAGACACTTGACGGACTGTTCCAAGGCGCGAGTACGGTACGGCATGGAAGGACATGCACACGGAAAAAGGGGAGTGAATACATGAACGTACTGGCGTTGGCGCAGGCTTGGTGGGCCCAGCACACCATCCATCTCGACCCGGAGCCCGCAGGCGAGCGTTCCGGAAGTATAAACGTCGATGACGCGTACGACAGGCCTCTGCGTTTCGTCGCCGTGGGAGATTCCATGATTGCCGGCTGCGGTGTCGATAACCAGTCGGAAGGCTTCACTCCGGCATTGGCGAGATGTTTTTCGCATACATTGAACCGCTCTGTCGATTGGGAGGCCCATGGCAGGCTGGGAGCGACCATGCGCCGTGTACGGTATCGGCTGATGCCGGAAATCGAAGGACGGGCTGATCTGATGGTCATCTGCGCGGGATCGAACGACTTGATGGCGCGACGCACCTTGGACGAATGGAAAGCAGATTTGTCGGCCACCATCGACGAAGCCAAAGCTATCTGCGACAACATAGTCGTGTTCAGCGCCGCCCAACTATACCGCAGCCCATCCCTCGGCGCCGAACTGCGCAAGGTCATCGGCCAGATGACCGAAGAACAGACCGCGGCGAGCAAAGCCATCTGTGAAAAGAAGCACGTCGAGTATCTCGATATGACCCATGAGGACGTGCACGCCGATCTCGACTCCTTCTACGCCCATGACCGGTTCCATCCAGGACGGTACGGATACGAATACATGGCGCGACGGGTGGATAATCTGCTGGGGGAGTGGCTCACATCCAATCTGTCCCATGTCTGATTCGAAAGCTTTCGCATTCCGGCCACCATGGCTCCATGGTGGCCGGAATGCATGGTTGAATGGTGTGACAACCAATCATATTCGAGGAATGGAAAGGCAATGAGCGAATCTCACGATCCTGCAAGTGACAGTATGACCACGGACAATGCGGCACGTCAGGAAAACAAGCATCAGGGTGCGGCCGTCAAAGCCGCATTGGGGGCGAACATCGGTGTCGCCATAGCGAAACTTCTCGCGGCGTTCTTCACCGGATCGTCCGCCATGCTCTCCGAATCAGTGCATTCCATCGCCGACTGCTCCAACGAGATCGTGCTGATGGCCGGAGGACGTTTCTCCAAGCGCAAGACCGACGGTGATCATCCGTTCGGCCTGTATCGGGCGAAATACCTCGCCTCATTCGTCGTGGCCACCCTGCTGTTCTTCGTCGGTGGCTTCTTCTCAACGTCCGAGGCCGTGAAGAAGCTTATCTCCCTTGCCGGCGATCCGGCTTTGCGTGATGTGAACCAGATGGAGCTGCTCGTCGCTTTCGCCGTGGTGGTCATCAGCGCCTGCCTGGAAGGCTACGGACTGCATCAGAGCATCAAGGAGGCCAACGAGCGCATGGAGCGTACGAACACGCCACGCATGGGCGTGTTCCGTTTCTGGCGGCACACCAAGTCCGCGGAACTTGCCTCAGTGATCATGGAGGACACGCTCGCATTGATTGGTCTGGCGTTCGCCGGTCTCGGCATCGGTCTTGCGATCGCGCTGGATAATGAGATCTTCGACGCGTTGGGCGGTCTTATGGTCGGTCTGGTTTTGATCGTCGGCTCGCTGCTGCTGGCGTTCAAGTCAGGTTCATTGCTCATCGGCGAGGCCGTGGAACCGGACACGCGGCGGAAAATCGTCGAGGCCGTCACCACCACGCCGGGTGTCGAACGTCTGCTGAACATGCAGACCGTGCACATGTCAGAGGATGACATCCTGCTATGTGTCAAAGTGCAGACCAGCAAGCTGGACCGCGATTACGACGTTGAAACCGTCGACAAAATCGAGAAGGCAGTGCGTGGCGCGCTACCATGGTACAGTTTCGAAATCTACGTCGAACCGGATATCTACAGCGCCAAGCATGTGCATGCCTGACACGCGTATCGACGAAGACAGTCGGTGATGACGACGATGGCCCCGGACGGAATGAATCCGTCCGGGGCCATTTCGCATATCGGTGAACGTTGATGACTTTTACTCCTCGGCCACCAGATCCAGATAGGAGTCGTTCCACAGATCCTCGTCGCCGTCCGGCATGAGCAGCACTCGTTCCGGGTTCAATGCTTCGACCGCGCCTTCATCGTGGGTTACCAGCACGATGGCGCCCTCGTATTTGGCGATGGCTTTCAGAATCTCGTCGCGGGACGCCGGATCCAGATTGTTGGTCGGCTCGTCGAGCAGCAGCACGTTCGCACGGCTCGTCACCAGCGTGGCCAACGCCAGACGTGTCTTCTCACCACCGGACAGCACACGTGCCGGCTTCAGCGCGTCATCGCCAGAGAAGAGGAACGATCCGAGGATGGAACGCGCCTGCGTGTCGTCAAGCTCCGGCGCCACGTGAATCAGATTCTGCAAAACGGTGGCATCGAGGTCCAACGTGTCGTGCTCCTGCGCGAAATAGCCGATTTTGCAGCCGTGCCCGTATTCCACGGAGCCTGTGTCAGGCTCCTCCAAATGGGCGAGCAGACGCAGCGTAGTGGTCTTGCCGGCACCGTTATAGCCCAGGATCACCACGCGTGACCCCTTGTCGATCGCCAGGTTCACTCCCGCGAACACGATGTTCGAGCCATACGCCTTGGAGATGTCCTTCGCCATGATCGGCGTGCGTCCGCAAGGTGCCGGTTCCGGGAACCGGATATCCGCCACCTTTTCCTTCTTCTGCGCTTCGGAAGTATTCTCCAGCAGTTTCTCCGCGCGACGCATCATATTCTGCGCAGCCACGGCCTTGGTGGCCTTCGCGTGCAGACGAATGCCCTGCTGCATCAGGCGCTCGGCCTTCTTTTCAGCGACCTCGCGCTCACGACGACGGCGTTCCTCGTCGACGACGCGCTGATGCAGATAAGCCTTCCAGCCGAGCGAATACATGTCGATCTGGCCGAGCTGCGCGTCCAGATGCCATACCTTGTTCACCACTTCGTCGAGCAGCTCGGTGGAGTGGGAGATGACCAGGAATCCGCCTTCGTACTTCTTCAGATAGCCGCGCAGCCATTCGATGGAATCCGCATCCAAATGGTTGGTCGGTTCGTCGAGAATCAGCGTGTCCGCATCGGAGAACAGGATACGCGCCAGTTCGATACGACGACGCTGGCCGCCGGAAAGCGTGCCCAGCTGCTGGCCCATCACATCCTGCGGCAGTCCCAGGCTGGCCGCCATCGCGGTCGCTTCGGACTGCGCGGCGTAGCCTCCGGCCTTTTCGAAATCCTGCATGGCCTTGTCATAGCGGTTCATCGCCTTGGTCATGACGTCCGGATCGGGGTCGGTCATGTCCTTTTCGGCCTTGCGTATACGTTTGATGATGCTGGCGATGTCTCGCGCGCTCATCATGCGGTCCAA
The DNA here is from genome assembly GCF_050874245.1 of Bifidobacterium sp. Taxonomy (GTDB): domain Bacteria; phylum Actinomycetota; class Actinomycetes; order Actinomycetales; family Bifidobacteriaceae; genus Bifidobacterium. The sequence goes on from NZ_JBNMKH010000038.1 coordinate 8,569, forward strand.
CGCGGTCTGCTCCGGGTCGGCGGCATGCGTGTCCTGCGGCAGATAGCCGAGTTTCCCGGAGACGCGGACCTTGCCGGCGGTCGGCAGCATATCGCCGGTGATCACGCGGGTCAACGTGGTCTTGCCGGCGCCGTTACGACCGACCAGACCGATTTTGTCTCCCTTGGCAACGTGGAAGTTGGTGGGATGCAGCAACGTGCGCGCGCCGATCTGAATCTCAAGTCCCTGCGCCTCAATCGCCATGCCGTGACACCTCTAGTCTTTCGTGTTTCTTCAAAAATCCTGCAAACGCCAATCGAACATCATAGCGAACACCCGCAACCGTTCCCTTTCGACTCATGTCTCATCTCCGAGCAGATGCCGTAGCACCGATTCCCGATGGTTGATGAAGGTCCTGGTAATCCGATAACTGTCCGTATCCTCGTAATCGCAGGGATGGATGCCGGTCCCGTCGAATGAGAGTATCTCCGCGTCCGGCAGGCCGAGCAGAATCGGCGAATGCGTGGCAACGATGAATTGCGAGCCGACGTCCGCCATGCGGCGCATACGTTCCAGCAGGGTCAACTGCCGTTGTGGGGAGAGCGCGGATTCCGGCTCATCCAAAAGATAGAGCCCCCGTCCCGTGCGGGACAGGAGTATCTCCAGAAACCCTTCGCCATGAGACATCTCATGCAGGCGGGCAAGTCCTCCGCCGTGATCATATTCACGAGCCTGTGTCGCCAAAGTGAAGTAGCTTTCCGCGCGCAGGAAGAAGCTTGATGGGCCAATCGCATGCCGACGGTATATCGTCATCGCCTCGGCAAGACCGGATGTGTCGTCGTATGTGCTGAACCGGTAATTGCGCGTACCACCTTCCGCGTTGAAACCACAGGCGACGGCGATGCCTTCCAGCAAAGTCGATTTGCCTCTGCCATTCTCACCGACCAGAAAGATGACATTCTTGTGGAATTCAAGTTCGTCAATCGAACGCAATGAGGGAATTCGACTGACGTATGAATCAGTCAGCATATTCCAATCTATGCGCAGCCCCGACACAATCAAATCGTCCATATTATTTACGAAACCATACTTTCATATCCGGCAGAACCGACCTACAGACCGGTGGCATGGCTCGATTATGCTACGGATCCGCCAGCCCTCATATTTTTCTGCGTGCCATTGCCGCTTCGGATTATAGGACGGGCCGCGGGAAAGGGTGCATATGCTGCGCCGACACAGTGGGTGGAATGGAATTATACAATCACGTGATTGATTCGCTACAGTGGTTTCGGAACCATTCAGGAGGGAAGAAACATGGCAAAGGCTTTGATTGTGGTGGATGTGCAGCCGACGTTCTGCGAAGGCGGCGAACTAGGCGTGCAGGGAGGCAATGCGGTCGCCGATCGTATCGCGGATTATGTGAACGCGCACCGGAGCGAATACGCATATATCGCGACCACGCAGGACTGGCATATCGAGCCGGGGACCCACTGGTCCGAACATCCTGATTTCGTGGATACTTGGCCGGTGCACGGCAAGGCCGGAGCCGCCAATGCCGAACTGCATCCCGCCATCGCCGCATTGAACATCGAGCATCATTTCAAGAAGGGTCAGTATTCCCCCTCATATTCCGGTTTCGAAGGCTTCGAGGACAACACCGACCGCATTCCCACCCGCGAAGAAGTCTCCACCGCCATGGCCTCGGGCAGGACACTCGCCAACGGCCTGAAGACCGCTGACATCACACGGGTCGATGTGGTCGGACTGGCCGAGTCGCATTGCGTCAAGGAGACCGCACTCGACGCGAAAAAACTGGGTTTCGAAGTGCATGTCATCGAAAACCTGACCGAACCGGTCAGTGAGGAACTCGGCATCGCAGCCCGTCGGCAGATGAGTGAAGCCGGCATCGTCCTCGACTAATCTCAACCAATCGGCTCCTGAAGCCAACCGTCATCGTATGATTCCGACGTCATGGCATGGCGGAAGGCTTTTAATATCCTTCGTCAATGAAAATCCAGCCGTGTTCCGCACGCGTGGAATCGGGATTCCACGCATACCAGCTTCCCCAGCCATTTTGGGACGAGTTCTGTGAACCCGCACGACAGGAGATGTCATTGGACAGGTAGATCACATTGTCCATCCCATATTCGTCGATGGCTTTGGAAATCGACGAACTGCCGCCGGAAGCCGTGATGCTATGTTCGATGGCAAGCAGCGCGGCTGAACGCTTTGCGTCATATCGGACGGCATCCACACGACAGCCACTCCAAGATTTCAGCCTGGCGATATCCGCTTCCACCGCGTCACCGACCTGAGACTTGTCAAACGCGCCTGTCGCCTTGATGCTGATCTGAACGTGGCTGACATCGGCCGGCCGAGATGGCAGGTAGACGAACCAGTATGCGCCGGCGGCACATGCCAACGCAGCGATGATGACCTTCATGGTTTTCGCAACTCGCATAGCCCCCCCCAACGTGTTTCATCAAACCATACGTCGGATACGTGACGGACGGGATGAATCTCAAGGAGAGCGTCTCATCGCAATTCGACACGTATGACGCGACACGCCGAAGCTTGCATGTTCGCCACCGCTCCTGTATATTTTCAACTCGTTGCCCACCACGGTGGAAAACATGCGGACATAGCTTAGTTGGTAAAGCGCAACCTTGCCAAGGTTGAGACCGCGGGTCCGAGTCCCGTTGTCCGCTCGATGAACGAAAGGCTCCCAGTCGGGAGCCTTTCGTTGTTTTGCTGAATCGACTGTCGATATGTCGAACTTATCGCACCGATTGGCGGCCTGGGCATGACGCGACCACATATGGGAAAACGTTTGACCACGATGCGGACTCTTTCTTGAATCGAACGCGTTTATGAGTCAGACTTATGACTGTTCCACGGATGTTGGCAAAGTCGCCAGGGGGTGTGGAACGAACGGAGGTATATAAGGAAATGAACGACCATATTGACATTGACACCACTTTCGTGCCGGATGATTCCGCTAGCCATTCCTGGACGGAACGGGACAGCGAACTCGTCGAGGAGTACGCGGCCCAGCTCATGGCGATGAGCATCTGACCGACGCAAGATAAGGAAGGCGCGCGATCCGTTTCCCGGATACCGGGAGGAACGGTCGCGCGCTTTCCTTATCTGCCTTATATGCGCCAGGCAAAACACCAAAACGTCATGAAACGGCAGCTCATGGAATAGTATTCCCAACCGGAACTCACGACGGAATCAAGAGGAGACCATATGCCAGCGGAGACGAAGGCAAAGGGCGGCATCGTCAGGCAGATGCTCAGCTACTGCGGGGTATCGGCGATGCAGACCTTCGTGGAATTCGGCGTGTTCGCCATACTGCAGCTGGCTGGCCTGCCGTTCCGATTGGCGAACACCGCGGCGGTTTTCTGCTCCGGCACATTCAACTACGTTATGAACCGCAATGTCACCTTCAAATCATCATCGAACTACGCGCGTTCCATCGCCATGTTCGTGGCCATGTACTGCTGGAACCTCTTGTTCTCCAACCTGATGATGGCGTGGATTCCAGGACTGCTCGGATGGCCCACCATGGTGATCAAGATCGTCACCATGGGCATGCAGGCGATCTGGGGATTCCTGCTGTGCCGTTACGTTATCTTCAAATGACATTGCTATGGAGAAGCGTCTTCTCTGCGCCGTGAATCGTGTCCCCATAACCGCCGTTCCCTTACAATGGGTTACGCATCGAAAATCCAGGCTGGGAAGGAAGGTCGTTCGTTGTCAGACGTGAGACGGGAAATGGAACGGCTCCGACCCGTATATGAGACCGGTGTGCTGCGATTGCTGCTACGCGGCAATTCCATGTTGTACGTCGCGCTTCTGCGATCGACATTCGATCCGCTCACCGGTGAACTGTCACGCGAAATCGTGGAGGAACGCTTCGCGCGCAGTCTGTCACGACTCGCGGAGACTGGTGACTACACACCCAAGGACGGGCAGACGAACGCGGAGGCCGCGCATGCGATCCTGTCCCAGCTGACGAAGGAAGGCGAAGGCGACTACGCCTGGCTCGCCAATTCGCTTGACGTCGCCTCGCACCGGTATCTGTACCGTCTCACGGCACGCGCGCACCGCGCCATCGAGGCGCTCGACCGGCTCGAGGACACCACCAAGGCGCTGTCCGGAGCGCAGGCCAACAGCATCATCATGGAAATCGAACATGCGCGTATGCAGCTGACGGCTGACCCGCATGAACGCATCCGCCTGCTGGAACGCGACATCGAGGAGAAACGGAAACAAATCGACGAGCTGAAGCACAGCGACACCTTGGACAGACTCACCTCACAGCAGGTGAGCGACATCATCGGAGTCATCCACAACACGTTGCGGGGCGTTCCGATCGATCTGCGCGAACTCGCGCTCGAGGAACGCGACCATGGCGACAGTCTGCGTCGCAGCATGCAATCGGGATCCATCAGCGTTGAACAAGCCCTTGGCGCCTACCATGACGCATATCACAGATCGTTCCACGAATCCGACAGCGGTCGACGATTTGAAGACGCGTTCCAGGTGATCGTCACCGACGAGGGGCGTCGCGAAATCGACGACGCAGTGCGCGACATCGCGCAGAACCCGTATCTGGACGGCGAGCCAGGCATCCTGCTCGCCCAAGTACGCGCCGAGCTCAATCGCATCTACGAGGGTATCGAGGATGTACGCAGACAGATTCGCATATCCGACGAGGCCGTGAGCCGGCTGGTGCGCCAGCAGACCGACACGCATTACCGCACCATGCTCGACAAACTCCACAAACTGTTCGTGCAAACCAACGATGACGCGAAAAACCATTCCGGTTCGGGGGAATACCCGTATCATACGGACACCGGCATGGCGCAATTTCAGGCATTGCCGTCACGTCCGGCGAAATCGATGGCGCGCGCCACAACCGCCGGCCTGCAGGATGCGCCCACAACGGAAATCGATGCCCCCGACCTCAAAACCATGGTCAAGATGTGCGGACCCAGATTGACGCATATGATCTCGCTCATCCGACATGATCCGGTGAAGACGTCGGATGGCATGTTCGTGGATATCGCGGCGAGTTTCAACAGGTTGCCACGCGTCGAACGGCGTGAAAGCGAACTGATAGGATTCCTCAGCGCCTTGCGGGCGCAGGATGGTTCGGCGAATGTGGCATGGCATTGCGTATCGATTGACGGTGGAGAACGCGTATGGCGCACCAGACCGGTTCTTGCCAGCGAATCGACGCTTGACGGCATCATCGAGGAGGGATGAGCATGACGGATGACATCGACGATCAAGGAATCGGCATCGGTCTGATGGATGACGGGGAATCCGAACGCCCGCCGGAGGAGACGACCACACCGCAGGCCATGCCGGCGCTATTCGATGGCGACACCGGCGACATGCCTCTCGAAGCGCGTAGGGCTGCGATTGCGCTCAAACGCGAACGGTATATCGACGGCAGCCTGTACGAACGCGCATGCGAATACCGTGAGGCCGTTGAGCGTTCGTTGAACAACGACATGCTCAGGTTGGTTGACAACACGAAATACCGGATCATGTACGCGTCGCCCGTCACCGATTCGGAGACGAACATCCGCGCGCTGAAAACGCGTGTGAGCCTTACCCGCGAAGAAGCCGCCACGCTTGCCGCCTTACGCATCAAGGTGCTGGAATATGAGAACCAGAAAACCGAACCCGGCGACTGGCTCATCAGTTTCGACGACATTCGTGCGATGCTTGCCACAGGTGCGGGATTCCTCGCCGCCAGCAATGACGAGGAGGGTACTGCGAAGAAGATCGCCTCCGTCATCTCGCGCATGCGCACCTACGGATATCTCGCGGACGCCGGCGAGGAGAACATGTACGTGCTCACTCCGCTGGTGCCGATGGTGCTCGACCGCGAGCTCGCGGACGAATGGCTTGGTTCCGGGAGAATGGACGCCGCCGGCGGTATGGACGATACCGGAATCGAAGGTTTGTCCGATTCCGACGATGAAAATGGCGTGGGCGATTCGAACGGGATTCCGGCATCCGAAGTCAAACAGGATGCATTCGACTTCGGCATGAACGATGATGCCTTTAATGGAGGGGAAGACCGATGACTGAAAACGGCATGAAAATCGTTTCCGACCGGTGGATGCTGCGAAGCCGGCAGATCGTCAACTGGGGCTCCTACAGCGGCTATCACGTGTTCCGCCCGTCCATGGACGCGGACATGCCGGTGACCTTGCTCGCCGGAGCCAGCGAATCGGGGAAATCCACTCTCGTTGACGCCCAGATCTCTCTTCTATACCCGTCCGGCACGCCTTACAACAAGGCGTCGAACTCCGGACGATCAGAACGCAACGATTACACGTACTTGCGCGGCATGATCGGTATAAGCGACGGCGACGACGGCGAGACCCCGATCTTCCTGCGCGGCAGGGACGCGGACGGTAAACCACAGAACATCTGGGGCGCAATCGTCGACACCTACGTGAACCGTAGCGACGGCGGCATACTGTCCTGCGGAAAATTCCTGTATCTGACCGCCGGTGACGGACCGGACGGACTGCGCCGCCAGTTCATCACACACAATCAGCCCATCGACCCGCGGCTCATGGACCAGCATCGTGACGCGCCATTCACCAAGGGCATGATGGAACAGACCTATCCAGGATGCACGACCCACGTCAACGCGGCCGCGTTCCACGCCTCCATCTGGCAGGATATGGGATTGAGCGCCGAAGCCTGCCGGCTCCTGCACAAGATACAATCCGCCGACGCGCCCTCGAAACTCGACGACATCTTCAAGCAAGGCGTCCTCGACGTGCCGGAATCCATCCGTCTCGCCCGCGAAGCCGTTGATGACTACAACCGGTTCAGCGAGAACTTCCACAGCATGGAGGAAAAAGCGGCCCGTGTCGCCATCTTGCAGAGCATTCAGACACGCTACGGCGAATACGCCAAGCAGCTCAGCGAACGACGCGAATACGAGCCCGTCAACCCGGACAGCGAACGAGGGGAGGCCACGCTCGTCGCATGGACACGTTCACGCATGGCCAGCGAGGTGCGTTCCGGACTGCCAGCGGCACAGAACAAGGCGGAGGAGTCACAGAAAGCCCTCAACAAATCTCAGCAGCGCATCGACGATCTCGACGCACAGATCGAAGCCATCAAGGAGCGCATCCGCGGCATCGACGGCGGCAGCCTGCAGCAGCTCGGCAAAGACCTCAAACGCGCGCGCCAGGACGCCGACGAGGCTCGCCGCCAACGGCACGACATAGCCGAACGATTCGAACGGATCGAAGGCAAACTGCCCACCGACGAGCGTACGTGGGACCTTAAGCGCACCGCATTGACTGAATCGGCCGACGTGTATGACGAACGATTGGATGAGGCACAGGCCAAATACCGGCAGCTGGTAGGGGAGTTGCATGACAGACAGCGCGAGCGCGACGTGCTTCAACGGGATTATCGTCGCAAATTCGACCACAGGACGCGCATCAGCGACGAGATGGACGATGCGCGCACGTTGATCGCCCAAGCAACCGGCTTGGATGAGGCACAGCTGCCGTATGTGGCGGAATTGATGGATGTGGACAAGCATGACGAACGGTGGCGTCTGGCGATGAACGTCACGTACGCGCCGATCGCGCAGACCATACTCGTCGACAAACAATACGAACAGGGATTCGCCGCAAAGGTCAGCGCCATCGATCCGACGCGTATGACACGCCGCACATGGCGTTTCGTCGACACGGACGCGCGATACGATTCCGTCAGCAACGAGGGATGGATGTCGTCGAAGCTGCGGTACAAGGAGGACTCGCCGTTTGTCGGATGGCTGAAACAGCAGACGTCTTCGGATCGTTTCGACGCACGTTGCGTGGATGCCATCGATGACATGGACCGCGACGAACGTCAAGTGCAGGTCGACGGGCAGATCAAATCCGGTGATCGTGGTTTTCATGGCGTCAAAGGCATGCATCAGGTCATCGGCTTCATGAACGAACGTTACCTGTCCGAGTTGAAACGGCAACTCGATGAGGCTGAACATGCTACGGAGGACGCCGACCGCCGCAGTCGGCAGATGGCAAACGCAATCACCTTGTTGCAGGATGAGCATGAGCTTGCCCGTGTCATAGCCGACATGCCGTGGAGCAAAATCGACGTGGACGGGCTTGAAGCGAAGGCGGAGCAGATCCGGCGACAGATCGAACGGATCGAAAGTGATCCTGAACTGGGGCAATTGCAGGATGAACTGAAACATCTTTGCCAGCAGTCGGACGTCGAAGGCAGGAACAGGTTTCAGGCCGAGGCCGACTTGGAAAGCGCCCAACGTGCCGTCCATGCCGAGCAGGCTTGGCTCGACGCGTATGGCGACGCGGATTTCGACGATTCCACGCTGTCCGACATGGTATCGAATCTCTTGGCCGACGCGTACGAGAACTGTTTCGGCGCGTCCGTGCACTTGCAGGACCGTCCGCGACTCATCGCCGGCGGCGCCGACCATGAAGGGGCGATGCCATTCGATGCGCGTGTAATGCGCAACATCGGACGCATCATACGCATACGAATCCAAGAGACCGACGAGCGTGCCAGCAAACTACGAGCCGACACGGAAACCGCCATGGACGACTATCTCAGACACCATGCCACCGAGGACGATACCGTTACGGCAAGCGTGGAGGACTATCGGTATTATCTCGACGAGCTCAACATGCTCAACATGCTCGTCACCCGCGCCGCAACCGATGAGGAGTATGTGAACAGCGTCGAAAAACTGTATATGAGCTTCCAGCAGCTCAACCGCGCGCTCAATACTGACGAGGAGAACGTCAGGGAACAGCTTGTCCGCATCAACGGCATGCTCAAGGACCAACAGTTCGGCCCGCGTGGAGGCAGGCTTTCGCTTGGCGTGAAGTTCGGTGACGCCGACCGGCAGTTCAGAAGATCATTGGCCGGCATCATGTCGAAACTGGACGATTGGACACGCAACGGGCGTGACAATCCCATGGAGACCCGCAAGGCGTTCAAGAGTTGCGAGTCATTCATCGGCAGACTGCAGGACGAACTCGGCAACATCCATGATACGAACGGGATCAAGGAGTATGGTGCCCGCAATCTCGATCCCCGTGTGCGTAGCTCGTTCTACGCGACCGTGCATCATGACGACGCTCCCGACGAACGTATCAGCTCAACCGGAGGCAAATCAGGCGGCGCGTTGCAGGAACTTACCTCGTTCGTCTACGGCGCGGCCCTGATTTATCTGCTTGGCGGCGATTTGACAGGCAAGCCCACCTACACCACGCTGTTCCTGGACGAGGCCCTTATCAAAGCCGATGGACGCTACACCAAGCGCGCCCTCACCGTACTGCCGCGACTTGGCTTCCAAATCATCGTGTCCGCTCCGGAAAGCAAAACCGCGGAAATCCTCAGCATCGCCAACAAGGCGTACGTGGCGTACAAGGATCCATCCACAGGCAACTCGTACCTGCAGGAGCTCGACCGCGAAAACGCACAGGACGAATCTCAGGACCCGGGCAAAGACACGGCACCATCAATGAAAGGGGAGTGAGCCATGGCAGTGGCCAGGAGCGCCAAGGACGGCATGAGCATCCGTCGGGAACTTGGCGAATACGTCGACGCATATCTTAACCGGCACATGTACGACACCGACGCTTCCTGGCCCCTGCGCAAGACCATCCACCTGCCCAAACAAACCGAACTGGAGGACAACTACGCGCGCGTTCGCGCCCAGGACGACGCCATCCGTGATTGGGCAAGCCGACATCAATGCGAAACCAGCGAGAAAACCAAAATCGTCTCCAGCGGACTCGTCCGGCAGAAAAGCCAGCTCATCGAATCGGTAACCATACCCGACCTGGACACGGCTCTCCGTATAGCAACAAGAACCACGTGCGAACGCTATCTACGTGAGCGCCGACGCATGCGCGAACTCGCAGACGAATTCGGCATCAACCAGGACAGCGCGTTGAATGTCGTCAAAACGCTCAAAGACCATGATGACGTCGATTTCCGTCTCGTCATCCAGACCGCGCACTATTTCACCAACCACAACTGCGGCACCATGACCCCACGCATGGTGCCGATTCCCGGATTCAGCGCCAAATGGCTCGGCACGCCCAGTTCCCAGCGTCGCAAAGCGATATGCATGCTCACCGGACAGGACAGCCTCGACTTCCAAGAGCGTCCCGGCGAACTCCGACTACGATTCATGGACGCCGAACACCACGGCCAGCCCGACCTCATCATCACCCGTCCGTGGACCCACGACAGACCCACCGACATCGCGCACGCCATCATCATCGAGAACAAGGACACCTATCAGGCCATGCCCACTGTCGAACACGCCATCTGCATCTTCGGCAGCGGATACGCCACCTTGGAACGCATGACGACCCTCCTGCCATGGATCACCGATATTCCCGACATCATCTATTGGGGAGACATGGACGCCAACGGGCTTGACATCCTCTCCAAATTCCGTCAGACCGGCATCCCTTGTGCATCCTTGTTGATGGATCCTGCCGCCTACAAAGCCTACGAACGATACGGCACCATGCTCGACACGAAAAACAAGCCACTCACCACACGCGAGCCCAAACCCACGCCCCAACTCACTTTCGAGGAGCGCAGACTCTACGAAATGCTCTGCACCGGAACCGACGCGACATACCTGCGAATCGAACAGGAACGCATACCTATTGCGGACGCCGCGACCATCATGCGCGACCAATACCAATGGCCCATCGCCATGCCCGACAACACCATATAGAACACCTGTTCGAAACTGGCGTGAAAATACGCTATCCTATACACCTAGAACAGGCAAACAAAAGCGGAGGGGAAAGTGGCCGCCAAACGAAACAGCACCGCACGTAACGAAGTCGTGGTTGAACGCGTCCTCACCAGCGACGCGTTTTTGACACGCGAAATCAAAAAGGCGCCGATGAGGATAAAAGACGGTTCGCTCGTGGCGGATCTGAAACATCTGCCCAACGACCTCAAAATCGTCATCCAAGGCGCCCGCGAGCATAACCTCAAGAACGTCGATCTGGAATTTCCCCGCAACCGCATGGTGGTGTTCACAGGCCTGTCCGGTTCAGGCAAATCCTCGTTGGCGTTCGATACGTTGTTCGCGGAGGGGCAGCGTCGTTATGTCGAATCGCTGTCGGCGTACGCACGCCAGTTCCTGGGTCAGATGGACAAGCCCGACGTCGATTTCATTGAGGGTCTGAGCCCCGCCGTTTCGATCGACCAGAAGACCACGAACCGCAATCCCCGTTCCACGGTCGGCACGATTACGGAGATCTACGATTACCTGCGACTGCTGTTCGCACGTACCGGCATTCCGCACTGTCCGGAATGCGGCGCTTTGGTGAGCGCGCAGACGCCGCAGCAGATGGTGGACACGTTGCTGAAGTATCCGGAGCGCACGCGTTTCCAGATTCTCGCACCTGTCGTACGTGGTCGCAAGGGCGAGTTCGAGGATCTACTCGAGCTGTTGCGCGGCGATGGCTATGCACGGGCGCTGATCGACGGCGAGATGCGACAGCTGTCGGATGACATCAAGCTCACCAAGCAGAAGAAGCACACCATCGAAGTGGTGGTGGACCGTCTGGTGGTCAAGGACGGCATCCGCCAGCGTCTGACCGACTCGGTGGAGACGGCTCTGAAACTCGCCAAGGGCGTGATCGTCGCCGACTTCGTCGATTTGGACGAGAAGGATCCGAATCGGCGCAAACCGTTCTCCGAGAAGCGCGCCTGTCCGAACGGCCACCAGCTGGAGCTCGACGAGATAGAGCCCCGAACCTTCTCATTCAACGCGCCGTATGGAGCCTGTCCAGAATGTACGGGCATCGGCTACAAACTGGAGATCGACCCCGAATTGGTGATTCCCGATCCAGACAAGACGCTGAACGAGAACGCCATAGAGCCATGGGGCATGACCAAAGGCACCGGCGAATACTACCGGCATGTGCTTGAAGGTCTCGGTGAGGAGATGGGATTCGATCTGGACACGCCTTGGAAGGACCTCCCCAAGGACGCGCGTGATGCCATCATGTACGGCCGTGATTTCAAGGTGCAGGTCTCATACCGCAACCGCTGGGGACGCGTCCGCGAGTATTCGACGGGATTCGAAGGCGTGGTCCGCACGCTGATGCGCAGGCATGACGAGACCGATTCCGACCAGATGAAGCAATATTACGAATCGTATATGCGCGAAGTGCCATGCCAGGCATGCCATGGCCGGAGGCTCCGCCCCGAAGTGCTCGCCGTCACCGTGGGAGGGAAATCCATCGCGGACGTGTGCGACATGTCGGCCGAACGCAGTCTCGCATGGATCAACGGTCTTGAACTTGAGGGCTCCGCCGCGCAGATCGCCGGCGAAGTGGTCAAGGAGATTCGTGCCCGACTCGGATTCCTCAATGACGTCGGTCTGAATTATCTGACATTGTCCCGTGCGGCGAAGACCCTGTCCGGAGGCGAGGCGCAGCGCATCCGTCTGGCGACCCAGATCGGATCCGGCCTGGTGGGCGTCATGTATGTGCTGGACGAGCCGTCCATCGGCCTGCATCAACGCGACAACGAGCGGCTGATCACCACGCTGCATCATCTACGCGATCTCGGCAACACGCTGATCGTCGTCGAACATGACGAGGACACCATCAAAAGCGCCGACTGGGTCATCGACATTGGCCCGGGAGCGGGTGAGCACGGTGGCGAGGTCGTTTATTCCGGCCCCGCGAAGAAGCTCATTGACGCTCCTCGTTCCATCACGGGAGACTACATCGCCGGCCGTAGGAGCATCGAAGTGCCGAAGACGCGTCGCAAGACGCATAAGACCAAGCAGTTGCGTGTGGTGGGCGCCCGTGAGAACAATCTGAAGAACCTCAACGTCAACTTCCCGTTGGGCGTCTTCACCTGCGTGACGGGCGTGTCCGGCTCCGGCAAATCCACGCTTGTCAACCAGATCCTCTATCCGGTACTCGCCGACAAGCTCAATGGCGCACGCATCGTGCCCGGAAAGCATACACGCGTGGAGGGGATAGACC
>NZ_JBNMKH010000039.1:0-21461 GCF_050874245.1 Bifidobacterium sp.
GATTTCTTCAATTCCTGGGAGAATGCGAACCATGGCAACGGTTTGAGCAGGTACGACAGCGCGCGCACCTCATATCCGCTGATGGCGTATTGCGGTGCGGCTGTGATGAAGATGATCACCACCTTGTCGTCGCGCTCGCGGATGCGGCGGGCGGCCTCCATGCCGTCCATCTCCTTCATTTCGATGTCGAGCAGCAGAATGTCGTAGACGGGGCTGTATTTTTCCACGATTCGGGCGCCGTCGTCGAATACGGATACGGTGAACTGCTCGTCGTTCTCCTTCTGGTAGCGGTTGAGATAGTCAAGTACCAGCTGGCAGCTTGCCGGGTCGTCCTCGACGACTCCGATCCGTATGTTGCGCATCAATCGACCTCCCTGTCCTGCCGTCCGCGTCGCTGTGCGTTTCCCGTGCGTCCGTCCATGCGATATTCCATGCGGCATCGCGGTTCCTAGTAGGAAACTGTAATAGCCGGGGCGTGGTTTACGAGTCCACCCACCTGATTTTCCGCTCCTTTTCCATCCGGATTATGCGGCGATTTGTGCGGTAAATCGGGCTGTATCCGCGCGCGACACGCGTTGGCGAGTCGGAAGAAAGGTTGTGTATAGTGGTTGGTGGCTCAACGAAGAGATCTTCGCTAAACCAAAGAAATAATTAAACGCTTTGAATCGTGGTTTTGTCGAAGTAGTAAGCCGCGACGATGGGCACCGAACAAAAATCCCTTTACAACGGATCGTGAGGCACGTACCTGCCTCTGAAAGGATGAAAATCATGGCAGAAGTCGTATTCGACCATGTTACTCGTATCTACCCGGGCAATGACAAGCCGTCTGTGGATGACCTGAATCTCGACATCAAGGATGGCGAGTTCCTGGTGCTGGTTGGCCCGTCTGGCTGCGGTAAGTCTACGACCCTGCGTATGCTCGCCGGCCTCGAAGAGGTCAACAAGGGCCGCATCCTCATTGGTGGCAAGGACGTCACCACGATGCAGCCGAAGGACCGCGACATCGCAATGGTGTTCCAGAACTACGCTCTGTACCCGCATATGACCGTCGCCGACAACATGGGCTTCGCTCTGAAGATCGCCGGCACTCCGAAGGACGAGATCCGCAAGCGCGTCGAGAAGGCTGCTGAGATCCTCGACCTGACCGAGTACCTCGACCGCAAGCCGAAGGCTCTGTCTGGTGGTCAGCGTCAGCGCGTGGCCATGGGTCGTGCAATCGTCCGTGAGCCGAAGGTCTTCCTCATGGATGAGCCGCTGTCCAACCTCGACGCCAAGCTCCGTGTCCAGACCCGTACTCAGATCGCCGCTCTGCAGCGTCAGCTGGGTGTCACCACCCTGTACGTGACCCACGATCAGACCGAGGCTCTGACCATGGGCGACCGCATCGCCGTCATCAAGCTCGGCGTTCTGCAGCAGGTCGGCGCTCCGACCGAGCTGTACGATCGTCCGGCCAACGTCTTCGTCGCTGGCTTCATCGGCTCCCCGTCGATGAACATCAACACCCACCCGGTGGTCAACGGCAAGGCGAAGATCGGTGAGGACACTGTGGATCTGCCGGCTGAGGCCGTCAACAAGCTGACCGCCGAGGACAATGGCCAGATCGTGGTCGGCTTCCGTCCGGAAGACGCCTCCCTGGCTGCTCCGGATGAGGCCAACGCCTTCTCCCTCAAGGTCATGAACGTTGAGGATCTGGGCTCCGACGGCTACATCTATGGCAACATCCTCACTGACGGCTCTGCCGCCGAGGCATCCACCATGATGTCCGATCAGAACAAGCTCACCACGATCCGCGTGAACCCGCGTGCTCTTCCGAAGGTCGGCGATACCGTCAAGATCAAGATCGACCCGTCCAAGATGCACCTGTTCGCTCCGTCCACCGAGCTGCGTCTGAACTGAGGCGATAACGAGTAACCAACCGTCGGGCGTTCCTTCCGAACTGCCTGGCGGGTGGTCGAACCAATACTTGGCGGACGCGCGAACGTCCGTCAACCATTAAACGAGACATTCTCTTTCCTCTCTTATTGTCTCGTTGGGGAAGCCCCGCGTTGGCGCGGGGCTTCCCTTTTTTATCCCGTTCCATCCTGCGTTTTCCGCTTCTTGTCATGATTCGGCCAACCTAGTCAGTCTGGTTCGACTTGGGTCAACGTTTGTGGGTAGGTCAGCGGGTAGATTGGAATGATATGGAATCACTTGAATTGCCGCAGATGGATCCTCGTGTGCTCAAAGCCACTTCCGTGAAAGCCGATGATCCCGCAACACAGAGCCCGGAACCGTCGGCGTTGAAGATCACCGCGGCGAGCTCGAATCCGAAGATGTTCACACTGCCGTGGGAAAAGCCGCTGGCGACTTGGCCCGAGGACCTGTTGGTCAATCTGCCGCGAGGCATTTCCAGGCACGTGGTGCGCTTCGTGCACGTGGGCGACGAAGTCTACGCCATGAAGGAGATCACGCGGAACGTGGCGGAACGCGAATATGAATTGCTCCGCCGCCTGCAGAAGCTGGAACTGCCGACCGTGCAACCGATCGCCGTGGTCACCGGCCGCCATAACGAGGAAGGCGAGCCGCTGGAAGCCATCCTTGTCACCAAGCATTTGAAATTCTCACTGCCGTATCGTGCGCTGTTCGCACGCAACCTGCGTCCCGACACCGCCGAACGGCTCATCGACGCCTTGGCCGTGCTGATGGTGCGTCTGCATCTGGCCGGCTTCTATTGGGGCGATGTGTCCCTGTCGAACGTGCTGTTCCTGCGCGACGCCGACGCCTTCTCCGCGTTCCTGGTGGACGCCGAAACCGGCGATTTGCAGATTAATCTGACCGAAGGCCAGCGCGAATACGATGTGGATCTGGCCCGCACGAACATCATCGGTGAATTGATGGATCTGGCTTCCGGCGCGCTGCTGCCGAGCAACACGGACGAGATCGAAATCGGCAACCGTCTGGTGGAGCGCTACCACTCGCTGTGGAGCGCGCTGACGGATACCGACAAGTTCAGCCCGGACGAGATGTGGAAGATCGAGAAGCGCGTCAACAAGCTCAACGATCTCGGTTTCGACGTGGACGAGCTGGAAATGAAGACCGCCGAGGATGGCAAGCGTGTGCTGGTGCGTCCGCGTGTGGTGGACGCCGGCTACGCCAATCGCAAGTTGTTGCGATTGACGGGTCTCGACGTGCAGGAGAACCAGGCGCGCCGACTGCTCAACGATCTGGACGCCTACCGCACCTCCACCTGGCGTGACGGCGAGGACCTCGAAATCGTCGCGACCGATTGGATGCGCGAGGTGTTCGAGCCGACCGTACGCATGATTCCGCGCGAGTATCGTTCGCAGATCGAGCCGGCGCAGTTCTTCCACGAAGTGCTTGACCACCGTTGGTTCCTTGCTGAGAAGGCCGGACATGACGTTCCGATGGCCGAGGCCGTGAAGAGCTACGTGGAGAACGTGCTTCCGCAGTACAAGCTCGATCAAAGGGATCTGGACGCGTTGAACGCTGAAGCTGATTCCGGTGTGATTGATGACGAATACACGTACAATGACACCGACGACGGCTACAACCCGGACGACGATCCGGACGCGGCTGTATGGGCGAGCCGTTAAGCAAAGGCTCCGGTGGAGCCTTTGTAGGCGAGCCCCGAGCGGGGCGGTAGCCGTAGCGAGGGCGGTATTGGGTCCGCGCGTAGCGCGGTCCGAAATTGCCGGAGATTGATTCAGTAACGTACGCAAACAAAAAGCTCAAGCCGATAAGGCTTGAGCTTTTTCCATAAGCGACGTAATCGACGATTACTTGGCTGCCGCGGCCGCTTCACGACGTGCCCGTGCCACGGCGTACAGCGTAATGCCGGCCGCCACGGAAGCGTTCAGCGATTCGACCATATTCGACATCGGAATGCCGGCGATGGAATCGCAGGCCTCGCGTACGAGACGGCTCAGACCATTGCCTTCCGAACCAAGTACCACGACCAGCGGATCGGTTTCGAATCCGGTTTCGCCGACAAGCGCGTCGCCGCCACCGTCAAGACCAACGCTGTAGTATCCGCGTTCCTTCAGGCTTTCGATCGCCTTCGTCAGGTTCACCACGCGTGCCACAGGCATGTGCGCGGCCGCACCCGCCGATACCTTCCAAGCGGCTGCCGTGACCGAAGCGGAACGGCGTTCCGGCAGGATCACGCCGTTCGCGCCGAACGCGGCAGCGGAACGGATGACCGCACCGAGGTTCTGCGGATCGGTGACACCGTCCAATGCGATGAACAGCGGTCGCGCCGCGATACGCGCGCTTTCCGAATTGGCGGCTTCCATGGCGCGTGCCTTCTTGTCCGCGCGATCCACGAGCTCCGCCAGCGAGGAATACTGGAACGGCTGGGCCTTCAGCACCACGCCCTGATGGTTGGACGAGCGTGCGATGCGGTCCATTTCAAGCCTGTCCGCTTCCAGCAGGTTCAGGCCGTGAATGCCCGCAAGGCGTACGATTTCGCGCGTGCGGTCGTCATGTTCGATGCGTGCCGCCACGTACAGCGTGGTTGCCGGCACGCCGCAGCGCAGCGCCTCGAGCACGGCGTTGCGGCCGATGACGAGGTCGTCGGATTCCGAAGTGAACTTTGCCGCGCGACGGCGTGCGGCCAGTCGCGGATCGGCCATTTTGCGGCGGTCCGCCGCCTGCTTGGCCTTGTATGCCTTGTGATATACGCGATTTTCGGCCTTGGGGGTCGGCCCCTTGCCCTTCAGCGCGTTACGATGCTTTCCGCCCGACCCCTTGGTCGGTCCTTTTTTCATTGCCATAGTTGTCCATTGTCCCAGCACCCCGGGAAAAGGCGGCGGCTTCGCGTCTGCTCGATATTGCTCGATATGATGGCAAGAATGGAGAAGAACAAAGAGATTTTCGGATTGCCCCTCATGTTCTGGGGTCTGTGGGTCACGCTGCTCATCCTGTGGATGGGCCGCTTCGTCACGTCGTTCCTCTCCATGTACCTCGTTTCCGACATGCATGTGAGCGCGGGCGTGGCTGGCACTATCGTCTCCATGTACGGTTTCGGCGGTATTTTCGGCTGCCTGTACGGTGGTGCGCTGTCTGACCGATTCGGGCGCCCCGCGATGATTGTTATCGGCAATCTCGGTTCCGCGGTGATGCTGGTGCTGCTGGCGTTCATCGGCAATCCGTGGATCATGGCGATCGCACTGCTCGTCTACGGTGCCATTTCATCCGTACCGACGCCCGTGGTCGCGGCCTACGTTTCCGATGTGGTGCCGTTCCGCAAGCAGAAGCGCGCGTATTCGCTGCAAACATGGGCTGCGAATTTCGGCTTCGCTATCGGCCCGATCATCGCCAACCAGCTTGTCAAAATCTCCTATTCGCTGATGTTCTATGCGGAAGCGGCTGTGTTGGTATTCGCTACGTTGCTGATGATGGCATTCTTCAAAGAGGCCGGGCTGGGCGTGCACGGTGTCGGACGGTCTGTGGAACGCTCCGTGGAACGTTCCGTGGAACAACCTGTGGAACGTTCTGGCACTGCGCAAACGGCTCAATCGCAGCAATCGAAATTCTCCATTTGGCGTGGCTATCGTCGTGCCTGCACCGACAAAGCGCTCATGTCGATGGTGGTGCTGATGTTCCTGTACACGCTGGCGTATTACCAGATCGTCAGCGGCTTGCCGATTTCCATGACGCAGATTGGGCTTGGTACGGATGAGTATTCCAGCCTGCTGACCATTAACGGCGGGTTGCTGTGCCTGCTGCAGATTCCCGCGATCGGGCTGTTTCAGCGGATGAGCAACACCCGTGTGCTGGTGCTGGGCATGTCCATTACGGCGGTCGGCTACGCGTTCCAGATTGGTGCGAATTCGTGGGTGACGTTCGCGATTGCGACCGTGCTATGGACACTCGGCGAGCTGGGTACGTTCCCGATCGCCGCCACAACGGTGGCGAACATCGCGCCGAAGGACGTGCGTGGTACTTACCAAGGGTTGTACAACCTGGTGTGGTCGCTGTCGAATGCGTTTTCGCCGTTGGTTGGAGGCTGGATTCTCAACGCGTTCGGCAGTCACGTGCTGTGGACCTGCTGCACGGTGATGTTCGTAATTGTGGCGATTGGTTTCTACGTGACGCGCGGCCCCCGCGAACGCGCCGCAGCCCGCAATCTTGCGATGGAGGAACTGTAGCGGTTGCGCTGCGCAGGTGGCGTGCGGTAGATACGCCACCGAACTTGCCAGACAACTTAACATAACTTAACGGCAACTTCGCATCTGTTAAGTTCGCTGGTAAGTTGCTGTTAAGTTCGTGCGAAGTTGACGGAAAGCGATGTATTGGCGTGATTGTGTGGCACAAATAATGGACATTGCCGGCAAGACAGGGGTGCATGTGCGCGTATGAAAAAGCGGGAGGCCGCGATTCGGTTGGAATCGCGGCCTCCCGCTATGCGATTTAAAAAATCGGAAAGAAGAGAATCGGTGCCGCAGCGTTCGCTGCGGCGGTGCCTTGCCTCACGCGGTCTGTTTCAAAGAGATGGCCTGACGCGGTTCGGCTTGCCTTCCTGCTTGAAGGTCTTACTTGTTGAGGACCTTCTTCATCAGATCAGCGGAAGCCTTGGCAAGTGCGAACTGGCCGAAGCCCGGATCGATGGAAGCGAGGTTGGAGTTGAGGATCTGGTTGAAAGTGTCGTTGTTCTTCATGATGTTTCCTTTCGGACGACCGCCTGGTTTCTTGCTTCTTTTTTTCTTCTCTACATCGTGCGGTGCGTCGCTATTGTGTTGTTTTTCTTGTTCTTCGTTCTTCTGTTGTTTTTCTGTTGTGCCTTTACTGTACGCACGTCGGTATGCGTCTGGCATGCCGCAATCGTCATTTCTATTGTAAAATCATCGGGTTATCTTGAAGAAAATGTGATTACTGTGCCCGCATAACAACACAATCGCCGTATCGTACGCTGACACGAGACGGAACATATCCATTCCCATGTCAACGCACGATACGGCGATATCGGCGTAAATCAGCGGAATAATCGTAAATCAGCGGGGCTGACGGAAGTGACGGTCACCGATTGGATCGAACGGCGTGTGCGGTTCAAGCTGGTACCAGTATGCCACCGACGCGACGTCATCCTGCCGCTCGAAATTGCCGGCTTCCTCGGTGCCGATCTGCTGCCAGGTGACGCGCAGGTCAGAATCGAAATAAATCGGATCCGGAATGTGCCAGCGGTACAGGCCGCGCATGACGGGTGTGGCCACATCCCAGTAGTCGCTTTCACGATGTGCGGCGAGGCGTTGCGAATAGAACGGGAATCCCAGGTACGGTCCGGTGAACGTGTTCTCGTGCATGCGGCCGTGCTCGTCGAAGTCGGCGAAGCTCCACGCGCCGCCGAAATAGTCCTCCGCTCCGGTGCTGCACCACGTCGGGTACTGTTTGTCGCCGTCGATGTACATTTTGACTTCGCCTTCGCCCCACCAGCGGCTTTCCAGCGCGGTCAGCGCAAGGTAGGTGCCGATGTACGCGCCATGGCCGTGCACATTGTCGAGAATCGTGTAGTCACGGGCAATTTCGGTGACGCGTTCGCGGCGCCACTGCGCATGGAAGCGCATCGCATCGGCTGGCAGCGCGTCGTATTCCGTGTAGTCGATTTGGTAGAAGAAGGCCGGCACGTCCTCGTTGTGATCGTTGCGCAGCACAATGCGCGCGTGCTCGAACGGCATGGCGAAATAGCAGTTGAAACCTCGATTTGGCACCACCATGATCGGGATGGAATTGATACGGCAGGCCTGTGCGTGACCGCAGCAGAAGAAATCGCCGATCGGGCACTGCACGGACGGCGTCTCCTCGCCATCCCAATAGAATTCGAGGATGAGATTGCGCAGTACGTTCGGACCGGTCGGGGAAGTGCGGTCGGTGACCGTCATCCAAATGTGGCGAATCACGCCCGGGCCATCGACGTCCATCAGCGTGACCGAATCGCCTGCCTTGATCGTCTGGATGCAAGGGCTGCCCTTGCGTGACGGGCCGAGCGCGCTGGCGGCGGTGGCTGCAGTGCCCTTGCCGCCGGTCGGGTTTTCGGCGTTGACGCAACGTGTACGGCCGTGGTCCGTCGCGATTGCTAGCGAATCGAGGGCACCGTTGCCGAAACCGGAAGTCGCCATAGTATTCATTGTTCTCTCCTTTGTTAAACAGCTTGGGAAACGCGGAAATGGGTGCGCCGCCTACCACTGCCGACTATCGTAGATCCCCCTTGCAGTGGGCGCGTCGATAATGCCGGCCACGGTGCTGAAAGCCGCCGCGGCCGGTTGTGTCTGTTTTTGCGTTATTTCACAACATCCCAGCGTTGTTGGGTCGCGTTACTTCACTGCACCGGCAGTGATACCCTGCGACAGCTTGCGCTGGAAGATGATGAAGAAGATGATGGTCGGGATGATGCTCAGCAGCGAAGCCGATGCCAGCGTGGTCGCTTCCATGGTGCGCTGGCCCTGCAGGGTGGCGAGTGCCAGCGGAATGGTCTGTACGTCATCGCTCATGAGGAACGCCATCGGAATCATGTATTCGTTCCACGTCCACACGAAGAAGAACACGAACAGCACGCTGATGGTCGGCCAAGAAATTGGCAGCACCACCTTGCGCAGGATTTGCCAGCGAGAGGCGCCGTCGATGGCCGCGGCCTCAAGGATGGCCTGCGGGAACGTGCCGTATACGGAGGACAGCAGATAGGTGCCGTAGGCGCTTTGGATGATGGTGAAGATGATGATGATCGCGAGTTTGGTGTTGTACAGACCGACCTGCTTGAACATGGTGTACAGCGGGTAGAGCAGCGCTTCCTGCGGCATCATGTTGGCGAGCATGATGCCGAGCACGATCCAGGTGTTGCCCTTGACCTTGCCGATGCCGAGCGCAAAGGAGTTGAGCACCGACAGCACGACCGCCGCGACAGCCACCACTAGGGAGATGATGAAGCTGTTCCAGAACTTCAGCGGGAAGTTGGTGGTAGTCCAGAAGGAGATGATGCCCTCCATGGTGAAGTGCTTCGGCAGGGAGAGCGGGCCGGTGGCGTTGTAATCGGCGGAGGTCTTGAACGCGTTGACGGTCAGGACGAGCAGCGGGAACAGGACGAGCAGAGCTCCGGCGACGAGCAGGATCAGGGTGATCCAGTCACCTGCGGAACGCACGTGCTGCGTTTTCTTCGAGGCCTTGCGCGCGGCGGCCGTGGACATGGAATAAGTCATGATGGCACCTTTGCTTTTCGGATTTTTAGTATGTTCTTGCGATTGTTTTTTCGGGTTTTCTCTCAGACGAGTTCCTTCTCGACGTGCTTCTGCACGAGGGTGAACACGATGGAGAAGACGATGATTACCACAGTCAGCGCTGTGGAGATTGCGGCGCCGTAGCCCACCTGCTGCACCTGGAAGAACTGGTTGTAGGAATAGTACGACGGAACCGTGGTGGAGGTGCCCGGACCGCCCTTGGTGAGCAGGTAGACCGGAGCGAAGGTCTTCAGTGCGCCGATGGTTGCGGTGAGGATGACCACCAGCAGTTCAGGGATGATGGACGGCAGGGTGACCACGCGGAACTTCTGCCACCAGTTGGCGCCGTCAAGACCTGCGGCCTCGTAGAGTTCCGGATCGACGCGCTGCAGGCCCGACATGAAGATGACGATCGGGTAGCCGAGCTGGATCCACGCCAGGATGAACATGAGGATCGGCAGTGCGCTGTCAGGGCTGCCCAGCCAGTTGTGCTGCAATGCACCCAAGCCGATCTTGGCGAGCAGTGCGTTGACGGCACCGTCCTCCGGGCGGAAGATCCAGCCCATGATGATTGCGGCGACGGCCACCGGAAGCAGCTGCGGCAAATAGAACAGCGCGCGCAGGAAGGAAGCGGTTTTGCCGCCGAACTTCTTTTGGATCACGTCGGTGAGCAGAGACGAGATGAACAGGCCGAGGATGGTAGGGATGACCACGATAGCCACGATGATCCAGAACGAGTTGGCGAAGGAAATCCAGAACGTCGAATCGGAGAACAGGCGTTTCCAGTTTTTCAGGCCGACCCACTTGACGGGACCGACGCCACGCCAGCGGGTGAAGCTCAGGTAGATGTTCCAGATGAACGGAACAACAACTACCGCGAACAGACCGATGAGGCCGGGGATGAGGTATGGAACGAATTTCGCGGAGCGGTTGCCGGGAAGTCTCGACATGGAGGCTTCGTGCTTGGTCTTTTGAGACATTGCAAGTCCTTTGAAATATTGATGATCCGAGGGATTTCCGATGGATTGTTCTGTGATGACGCACGATTTGGCGCGATGCGACGTGCGGAATGTATGGGGGAGGAAAGGGTTGGTGCGGTCCGCCCGAAGACGGGCCGCACCATTATTGGAGTTGGAATGGAAAGGAAGGATCGGTTGTTTTTAGTTGTTCTTGACGCCCATGTCCTCGACGCCGGTGTCGTACTTCTCGTGGATGTTCTTGAGCACGTCTGCCGGCTTCTTGGTGCCGTTGACCAGCTCCTGGAACTCCGCTGGAACCGCGTCGGTGAGGTTGGAGGCCGCGTAATCCGGGTAGTAGCTGAGCTTGCCGTCCTTGGCGTAGGAATCGTATTCCTCGATCATGGCCTTGCTCTTCGCGTCGGTGATCTTGCTGGTGTCTGCCGCTACCGGAATGCCGCCTGCGTTGCCGAGGAAGTTCTGCACATTATCGGAGAGGACGTAGTCGATGAACTTGGCGGACAGATCCTTGTGGTGCGACTTCTCAGGAATCACCAGCAGGTTGCCTGCGCAGCCGACTGCGTAGTTGGATTCCGGCATGACGGCCGCGTCCCAATCGAACGACTTGATCTGCTTGACGAAACGGCCCTGGTTCCAAGTACCAGTCTGGTAGATCGGATATTCGCCCTTGATGAAGGCCTGCGTGGTGTCCTCGGCCTTCATGCCAGTGGCGTTGCGGGAGATGAAGCCCTTGTCAAGCCACTCGTTGATGGTCTTGACGGAGTTGGTCAGCACTTTGGAATTCCAGTCGACGTCACCCCTGTACAGCTGCCAGTTGTCGATGAACTTGGAGTCGGCATTCTTGGAAACGAGCTGCCACCACAGCCACATCACGCCGTATTCCTGCGCGTCGGCTGCAATCGGGGTCACGCCGGCGTCCACGAACTTCTGGCAGGCGTCCACGAACTCGTCGTAGGTGGTCGGAATCTTGATGTTGTACTTGGCGAACAGGTCCTTGTTGTAGTAGACGCGCTGGAATTCAGCGTAGCTGGTCATACCGTACCAGGTATCGCCGTCCATGATGCCGTTCTCGTCGTACTTGGCGACTGCTGCGTTTGCGCCGGTCACCTTCTTGTCCCAGCCGTACTGCTTGACATAGTCGCCGAGGTCGGTGAGCAGGCCCATGGTGGAGAGCACGCCGGCGGAGCCGTTGCCGCGGTTGGATTCCATGAGGTCCGGGGCTTCGTCGGAGTTCAGGAATTGGCTGCCGTTCTGCGCGATCTGGGTGAAGGACTTGCGCTCGAAGTTGATCTTGACGCCGGTCTCTTTTTCGAAGGCCTTGGCCGCGCGACGCCAAGCCTGAGTCTGGCCTGCGTCGTCCTCTTCGTAATACCAGAACGACAGGCTGTCCGGCTTTTCCTCGTCCTGTGCGGTATCGCTACCACATGCGGCGAGGGAGGTCAGCGACAGTGCTGCGATGGCCAGCGTGGCCAGTCCTCGTTTGATGTTCATTGCTATTCTCCTTGTTTCCTTCTTGAGGCGCGCCCTGCGGCACGGCTCACATCTGGTTGTATTGAAACGTTTCGATGACGTGCGTGCGATTCCGCGGTCCGTTTGGATTCGCCGGATTTCGCCCGGCTTGTTCGTTTGTTCGGTTTCTTCGGAGACCGTTATATCGTCATTGAAACGTTTCGATTATCCGTATGAAATTATGTTGCCTTGTGATTCCGTCCGGCCGCTCTGCCTTCCGGTAATCGCAGGAAAATCTATATTGTTCCGCCGGACCCCGCTTCCGCAACGGATCCGCGGCGCTTCATCGCGGGTTCGATGAGTTCCACGGAACCTTTGATGTCGGTGTGCTCCTCGATGGCGGAGACCAACAGGTTCATGGCTTCGGCGCACAGCTCCTCCGGCATGACCGGCATTTCGGTGATGGGGAAGCGCGTCGGCTCGCCTTCGAAATACGTGCCGCACGACAGGACCGAAACGTCCTGCGGAATCGACATGCCCGCGTCGTGCAACGCCATCAGCACCTGGCTGAGGACGCTTGCGTTCGCCTGGTTGATGATGGCGGTCGGGCGGTCGGGGTGCGCGAAGACGGTGCTGACGAAGTGCTGCGCGTCGAAGCTGTCCGCTTCGTAATGCTCGGATTCGATGACCGTCATGCCGAGCTCCTTCGCGTGCGCCAGCAGGCTTTCGCGGAAGATGACGACGTAACCGGAATGGCGGTTGTAGTCGGATTCGTTGTTGCGCAGGAACACGACGGTGCGGTGTCCCTTCTCGTACAGGAAGTCGACGGCCTTGCGGCCCATCAGCGCGAAATCGATGTCCACGCAGGCGCAGCCGGCGTGCGACGACGGATAGCCGATAGCCACGCACGGCTTGGAAAAAGTGCCGGATTGAGCGGCGCGCTCGTCATCCTGCTCCACGTCGAGCAGCACGATGCCATCCGCAAGATTGCTTTGCGTCACGCGGCGGATATCCTTCACTGCATCCGGACCGGTCAGCAACATCACGTCATACCCTGCATTCCTTGCGGCCCATGCGGTGCGCAGGAAGTAGGCGTTGTACCTGGCCTGGTTGATGTCGCCTCGAATCGGGGCGCTCAACGCGATGATCTGGTTGCGCATGCCGCGCATCTTACGGGCGCTGGCGTCCGGAGTGTAACCGAGCTTCTCTACGGCGGCCATGACTTTGTCGGTGGTTTTCGCAGAGATTGAACGCTTGCCGGATAGTACATAGGAGACGGTGCTGGCGGAAACTCCCGCTTCGCGGGCCACGTCTTTGATGCCTGCCATGCGTCTCGCCTCCCTTTTGTGCCGTTCTATCCGCTATCTATCGAATCGTTTCGTCGAAACGTTTCACTTAGCATAGCGCAACTATAAAATCATGTCAATCGTACGGCACGTCGCGTTCTCCCGTATGGGTTTATCGCCTATACGGGAGAACTACGCGTAGTTAGCGCTTCTTGCCGGACTTGCCGACCTTGCCAAACGTGAACGCGCGGACGATCGCCACAATGCCAAGTGCAACCAACGCGCATCCGCCAAACAGAATCAGCCAGCCGGTGGAGGCCAGCGGGCTGAACAGCATCACGCAGCCGGCCACAATCGAAATCAGCGCGTATATCACAGCCCATGCGGAACTCGGCATGCGCCACGATTCGACAAGCGCCATCACGCCTTCCATCATCCAACCGAGGCCCACCACCATGGTGACGAGCACTGCCAGCATGGCGCCGGACAGGGTCGAATTCTTCAGCATGACCACGCCGCCGATCGTCAACAACAGACCGACCAGAATGTCAAGCACGCGCCAGCAAGCTTAACATAACTTAACAGCAACTTCGCAGCGGTTAAGTTATCTGTTAAGTTCGCTGTTAAGTTGCTGGCAAGTTCGTTAAGTTCGTGCGAAGCTGGCGAGATCTCCGAAAACGGGCTATTTTCTGACCAGACGATACCGTTGCTTCGGGCTGCGTGCCGGCTCCGTCGGCTCCACGACATCGTTGGCGATCATAGTTCGCAGATGACTGGTGATGGTCGAGCGGGACAGCCCGGACAGTTCGGACAGTTCCTTCGAAGTCGCGGAGCTTCGCCTGCCCAGCAATTCGGTGATCGCCTCCTCCACGGATAACGGATTGGTGTCCGTCTTCTCGCTTTTCGTCATTCTTCGCTTATCGAAGGTCAGGGAGAAGAACGTCAAGGTATTGAGCGGCTTCGGCGGATTCATAAGCGCGGCCTGCAGCTGCTCTTCGATGACCTGGTAGCCCGTTCCCCGGTTCTCCACCACATATCCGCCATCGGGGTATGGTGTGGTTTCCAGAATGTTGGATAGGAACTGATTCCTCGAAGAGGAGATGCCCACGGTGCCCAACGTGTCGACCGTCACATTGCCGAAAAGTCCTCCTGGGTTGAGGATTTCCAAACGGTCGGCATACAGGTTCACCTGCACCTGCGAGCCGCGGGCGTCCGGTGAATAGTCGCGATGCATGAGCGCGTTGGCGATCGCCTCGCGGACCGCTTTGCGTGGATAGTCGGGCACGTCCTGTCGGAATGCGCCTTCGATCACGGCTCCGGTACGCATGTTCTTGGTGACGGCGTTCAGGGCATCCTCGATCATGAAAGGAATCGGACCGATGATGGTCTGCGCGTCGAGGAATCTGCGGTCCTCGTCCACCGTTTCGGCTTTGGTGACGCCTGGAAAAGCGGTGAAGGTGATATTGAGCCTCGGAAAGAACTGTTGGGGGAACGAGCCGAGAGCCAGCAAACCTCCGAGCGTTGGTCGGATGGTTTCCGCGTCGTCCTTTTTCGCGACGTGCATGCTGATGGCGATGTTCTCATCGTCGCGCGTGCCGAAAATGCGTGGATGCAGCTCCCGTTGGCGTGCGATGAATTGGGAAAGCAGATTGGGATCCAAGTCATCCAAGGTGGCCTGCGGAACGATTTCGTCGTCGAATGTGGGCTGACCGTGTTCTTCCATAAGACGGTCGATCTCGTATTGGGTGAGTTTGCGATCACCATCGCCGGTGCGGATGTATGAGCCTTGGTATCGTCCTTTGGATGTGATGAAGCACGGTTTGTCCTTGAGCGGCATCGCGGGCACGTGCGCCACGAGGACATTGGTTCCCTCAAAGGGGATTATTTCCAGAAACGGCCGCACCCGGGGAGTCATCTGCTCGCATTTCGCGTTGAAGGCCTCCTGCATGGCTCGTGCGTTGAAGGATTTCACCGGCGTGAATCCTTCCTTTTCGGATACGCCGAGGATGATGATGCCGCCGTCGCCGTTGGAGAAGGCGGAAAGCGTGTCGGGAATGCTTTCGGAGATTTTGTTGCGCGATTCCTTGACTTCGCATGCCTGCGTATCGTTCCCGATTTGGCGCATCTGCAGGATGAGATGCTCAAGCTCGTTTGCGTTCATGGTCGCTTCCTGATATGAATCCAACTACTTGCCAGCAAGCTTAACATAACTTAACAGCAACTTCGCAGCTGTTAAGTTCGCTGTTAAGTTGCTGGCAAGTTCGTTAAGTTCGCGCGAAGCCGGTCGGTGCAATCGTGTTCCGTGCCGTTCGTCGTGCGGTCGCAACGTATCGAAACGAATGTGCACAATAATATGCAAACGATTGCAAAAGAACCGGTTCAAGAAAAGGCGCAACGATGGCGATTCGGTACGTCGAACGGGTTCGTTGTGCGTCGGGGGAATGGTGTGTCGAAAACGATTTCAATGCATTTGAAATCGCAAAATCGCAATAAATCAACAATATTAACCCGTTTTATTTGGAAGTCGTTTTTTCTTCGGGGGTGAGAAAAATGTAAGCGTTTGCAAAAATTTGTTTCTGAGCGCACAATATTTGAAGTCGGCAATTGCAAGGACGTGGCTCAATGGAGGAGCTTGCGCATGCCGACAGGGTAATAATCAAGGAGAGAAAGGTGCGGTCATGAAGCGCACAGTAAAAGCGGCAATCGGTATGGTGGCCATCGCGGCGATGTCCATCGGCACTCTGGCGGCGTGCGGCGGTTCCGATTCGGGATCCGACAACGGCAAAGGCAAGGTCTACTACCTGAACTACAAGCCGGAGACCAACGACGCATGGCAGGCGCTGGCCAAGAAGTACACGAAGCAGACCGGCGTCGAGGTCAAAGTGCAGACCGCCGCGTCGGAAACGTATCCGCAGACGCTGAAATCCGAGCTGGCCAAGTCCAATGCGCCGACCCTGTTCCAGATCAACGGCGTGGTCGACTATCAGACATGGAAGGCCTACACCACGGATATGTCCGACACCGAACCGTACAAGCAGCTCAAGGATCAGTCCATGGCGCTGAAGGATGGCGACAAGGTGGCCGGCGTCCCGTATGTGGTGGAAAGCTACGGCCTGATCTACAACAAGGATCTGCTGGCCAAGTACATCGCTACCGACGGAGCCAAGATCAAAAGCGTCGATGACATTGACAATTTCGACACCCTGAAGGCCGTCGCGGACGACATCCAGGCCAAGAAAGACCAGCTTGGCGTCAAGGGCGCGTTCACCTCCACTGGTTTCGATTCCAGCTCCGACTGGCGCTTCAAGGGTCACCTGGCCAACAATCCGCTGTACTTCGAATTCCGCGACAACAACATCACCGAGCAGCCGGCCAGCATCAAGGGCACTTATCTGCCGCAGTTCAAGCAGATCTTCGACCTGTATCTGAAGGACTCCACTTGCCCGAAGACCCAGGTCAGCTCCAAGACCGGCGATGACGCCAATTCGGAATTCGCGCTCGGCCAGGCCGTGTTCTATCAGAACGGCACCTGGGCGTGGCCGGATCTGCAGAAGGCCGGCGTCAAGGCTGATTCCGTTGGCATGATGCCGATCTACATGGGTGTCAAGGGCGAGGAGAACCAGGGTCTTGATGTGAATTCCGACGCGTACTGGAGCATCAACGACAAGTCCTCCGACGCCGACAAGAAGGCCACTAAGGACTTCCTGAAGTGGGTCGTCACCGACCAGGCCGGCATCGATGCGATTTCCAAGGACATGGGATTGACCACGCCGTTCAAGTCCTTCGAGAAGGTCAAGTCCGACAATCCTCTGGTCCAGGCCGAAATCGCCTACCAGGATTCCGGCAAGGAGGCCGTCTCCACCCGTCCGACCGCCATGATTCCGTCCGAGGAGTGGAAGAACCAGCTTGGTTCCGCCATGTTGGAATACGCGCAGGGCACTGGCGATTGGAACGCCGTCAAGAAGGCCTTCGTCGACAATTGGAAGACGGAATACGACGCGGCCCACTGATGACGGATGACGCGGACGCTGACGGCGGCCGTGTGTGAAGCCGTGAAGCCGCGTCGACGGCAGTCGACGGCATAAGAGGAATAGAAAAAGCGGGAGGATGCGATTCGATTGGGAATTGCATCCTCCCGCTTTGTGATTTCAGTAATCGAAAGGAAGGAAAGTGGGGGCGTGCACGCCGCGATGTCCACGGCGGCCGGTCCTGCCTTACGCGGCCTGCCTTGAAAAGGCTGCCTTACGCGGCCTGACCCACACCGCCTTTCGACTGAAAGGCCTTATTTGTTGAGGACCTTCTTGAAAAGGTCGGCGGAGACTTTGGCGAACGCGAACTGGCCGAAGCCCGGGTCGACGGAAGCGAGGTTGGAATTGATGATCTGATCGAAAGTGTTGTTCTTCATGATGGTTCCTTTCGGACGGCCGCTTGTCTCTTTGTTTCTCTGTCTTCTCCACATCGTGCGGCGCGTCGCTTTTATGGTTTTTCTTGTTTTGCTTTTCTGTTGTTCTTCGGTTGTGCCTTCACTATAGGCAGGCTGGCATGGGGCCGTCATGCCGCAATCGTCTTTTTTATTGTAAAATCATCTGGTCATCTTGAAGAAAATGCAAATGTGCGACGGCATGCTTCGCCTTCATGAAGCGCGCCTTCATGAAGCGTATAGGCGTGATTCGCCGGAAAACGGCGGATGCGGTGCGACGGGGAGTGACTCGACGGGGACGACGTGGATTGCCTGCAGCCTACTGCAGAATGAAACCGGCTATATCGGTTGGACCGATTTCGAGCACTTCCCCTTTGGTGGTGATCAGCACGTGCTGATGGCCGTTCCATTGGAATTTCCCGTAGAACAGATTGCCTTCGTGCAACACCGCGCCGATCGCGCCCTTGCCCGTTGCGGCGGAAGGGGATTGCGTTGATTGTTGCGCTGCCTGGTTTTGCGGCTGGGTCTGCTGTGCCGGCTGCTGCGGTATGGGCTGTTGGAATGGCTGTGCGGATTGGTTTCGTTGTGCCGGCTGTTGCGCAGTCGGAATCGGCTGCTGTGCCGGTTGCTGCGCGGCGAAAATGGGCTGTTGCGCAGCCTGGATGGGCTGGGCGGTCGGCCGTTCCGACTGGGTCGGTTGCGCAGGTTCTTCCACGGGAGGATGGCGCAGGGTCTCCGCGATGCGATCAAGCAGGTCGTCGATTTGGCCGATGTCGTATCCGTCGGTGAACCGGACGGTCGTGAACATCTGCCGTTCGACTTCTTCGGGGGGCATTTCGGCTTTGCCGTCAAGCGCGTCCGCGCAGCGTCCGAAGAACTCGTTCACCTCGACGATGTTGTATCCCTCGGAGAGGTACGTCGTGGTAAGCCGGACGTTTCGTAGTTCGCGTGCCGTGATTGTGGATACCATGTTCTTCATTATCCCACGAATGTGATGATTTTGCGCATAAAACAGGAAACGGTCGCAAAACATGCGGAAATCATGTCGTGCGACCGTTTGTCTTAATGCTGATTAAAGGTAAAGGATATTATCCGCGCTTCGACTTGCCGACCCTGCCGAACGTGAATGCGCGGACAATCGCCACGATGCCGAGCACCACCAGAGCGCACCCGCCGAACAGAATCAGCCAACCGGTGGAGGCCAACGGGCTGAACAGCATCACGAAGCCGGCCACAATCGAAATCAGCGCGTATATCACGGCCCACGCGGAACTCGGCATGCGCCACGATTCGACGAGCGCCATCACGCCTTCCATCATCCAGCCAAGACCCACCACCATGGTGATGAGCACAGCCAGCATGGCGCCGGACAAGGTCGAATTCTTCAGCATGACCACGCCGCCGACCGTCAGCAACAGTCCGACCAGAATGTCAAGCACGCGCCAGCCGCCTGGCAGACCAAGCTCCACAATCGCGGTGACGATGCGGATCACGCCGGAAACGACGAAATATGCGCCGAGTGCAATCGCGGCGATCTTGAGCGTCGCTCCCGGCCAGATGAGCAGCGCCAGACCAAGGACGATCGCCACGATGCCGAGCACGCCGTACACGCCGCGAATGGCGTTCTTCGCGCGCTGCGGCAGCCACGATTCCACCAGTTTGAAGGGGCTTATCGGCTTCCATTCGCCGTTGCCGTTCGCGTCGGCCGGATTTGGCCCGTATCCGTAGGGGTTGCCGTACGGATAGCCATAGGGGTTGCCGTAAGGATTGTCGAAGTAGCGGGGAGTCTGCGCGTCATCCGCTCCGTTGTTCTGCGGATTTTGCTGTGATTGCTGGTTCGGCGCATAGGCTCCGTATTCCGGCTGGTTCGGCCTCTGTCCGGGATCGCCGGGGTTCATATTTGGATAGCTCATGATGGCCTCCTCCTCGAAAGCGCCTCAAAGCCTTGTTCGCTTCGAAGCCGTTCCCTTATTTTAGGCATGCTGTCTGTTTTTAGCCATCGACAGAATCGCCCCGCTTGTCCATCGGGAATTGAGGTTGTCGTAGCTGACGTGGCGGCCGGTTGGTCGCGATTGTTACTGTTGCAATGGGCGCGATGGCTATGGGAATGGTCGTGGACGGTTGCTCCGACTGATTGTGCCGGCATCGGTAGCCGAAATATGTGTCACGATTTCGATTTTCGTCCGTTTTTTCAAATCGTGACACATTGGCACTGAAAGAAATACCCCCGAACTGCCAATTTCAGTGTGCGGAAGCAGAAAATAGGCAGTTCGGGGGTATTGGAAACGTGATGGATGTGTCACGATTCGAAATTTGGTTCAAAAAATCGAATCGTGACACATCCGAGGCACGTATGGGGTATATAGCCCGCGAATCAGAACAGCTTGAGCCGGACGTTGAGGCTGAGCGGCTGGTCGGCGGGCAGCTGGTACTGCGCGTGCACCGGCGACATCCACGAATCGTCGCCGCCGACGCCCATCTGCGCGGCCAACAGGCGCAGGAACATGTGCCGGGGCTTCGGCAGCTCGTCCTGGTGCAGCGCCTCCTCCAGCATCGCGCTCGAATAAGGCAGCAGGCTCATCGCGAATGGTTTCACGGTATGTTCCACGCGCAGGCCATGGCCCGAATCGTCCGTGATCTCCGCCCAACGCACGTCCTCATGATTGCCGGTTTCCTGCGGCAGCAGATACGGCGCGCGGTCGCGGTACGCATCCGTGCTCCACACGCCCAGCTTCGCGTGCTTGCGGTCGGCGTACGTCTCCTCCGGGCCGACGCCGTAGAATCGCAGATTCGAATATTCCACGGGCAGGGCCCATTCGATGCCGAACGCCGGAATCGTAGGCAAATCGCCGTTCTTCTCGCCCGGATACTCCACATCCAGTGAGACGCTGCCGTCCGTATCGGCGATGTAGCGTACCGTCACCTTCGTGCGTTGCGGAATCGCCAATTCATATGTGTACGTGGCTTCCGCGGCGTTTTCTCCATGGGGTGCGATCTCGCAGCCGACGCAACGGGCGTACTTGCCCGCGACCGCCCAGGCGGCGCGTTCGAAGGCGTGCCCGGCGCCGCGGTCGTTGTCCGTCAACGGGCGGAACGTGGTGATCGAAGGTCGACGCAGCACGAATTCGCGGTCGCCGAGCGTGTACGAGACCATGCCTCCCTGCGCGCGGGAGAGGAGCGCTTCTCGGCCTTGTCCTCGCACGCCCACGTTCCAGCGTCCGAAGGTGATGGCGCCGTCGGACGAAGCCGTGCCGGCCGATTCATCGGCAGTACCGGCCGTGCCGACACCCTTCGCGCCCGCCACTACGTACTGGCCGAACGTCAGCTCATAGCCTGCCGGGGCCCAATCGCACGCCTCGCCCAACTGCTGCGAGACCTCCAAAACCAGCTCCTCGGCATTGCCTGCGTAATCGTCGATCGGCCAATCGATGTCAAAGACGGTGCTTTCACCGGCGGGCACGTCGAAATGCCGTTCGGAAGACCACACCGGCTTGCCATCGGCCAGCACGCGCAGAACGAACACGTACGCGCCCGTCGACACGAACAGGTTGTCGTTCGTGACGCGCACCCCGTCCGCCGAAACCGCGAGCTTCACGTTCGCATACAGCTGCTTGACGTCCTGTGCCTTCGGCGAAGGAGTGCGGTCGGCGAACAGCAGTCCGTCGCCGGAGAATTCGTAGTCGCTTGGACGGTCGCCGAAATCGCCGCCGTAGCACATGCGCGTCGTGCCGTCGGGCAGCTTGGCCTCGATCGCTTGGTCGATGAAATCCCAAATGAAGCCGCCCTGGTACATCGGATAGCGTTCCAGCGCCGTGTATTCGTCCATGTTGCCGCACGAATTGCCCATCGCATGCATGTATTCGCAGGAGATGTACGGCTTCTTCGGGCCGTCCGTATGCGCCGGGCTGCCGTCCTGCAGGTAGCGTTCGATTTCGTCGGCATGCGCGTACATGCGGCTTTCGATGTCCGTCACGTCCTCGAATTCGCGCATGTGCACGGACCCCTCGTAATGCACCGGACGATTCGGGTCGATCGCGTGCGCGTGGCGGTACATTGCGCGGAACACCTCGCCCGCGCTCGATTCGTTGCCGAGCGACCAGATCAGCACGCTCGGATGGTTGTA
>NZ_JBNMKH010000040.1:0-21198 GCF_050874245.1 Bifidobacterium sp.
GAACTCGACAAACAACAGACATGACGTGACCATGGTCGTCGCCGACTTGGACGGCACGTTGCTGCATGACGGAAAGACCTTCGAAGACCGTTTCCTGACGCAACGTTCCATCGACAGCATCAACCGCATGCATGACGCAGGTATCAAATTCGTGGTGGAGACGGCCCGACCGGTCAGTACCGGCTATTCATTCATCCAGAAGCTCCCCGTCGATGCCGTGGCCTATCTCAACGGGGCCCTGCTTGATTTCGATCCGTCAGCCTCCGATTACGATATGCTCACATCACCGAGACTTCCGGATGATGGGCACCTGCAAAAAATCGGCTTCTCCTCAAAACGTGCCTGCGAAGTCTGCAAGTATCTACTGGACGAGTTGCCCGGCATGGAGGTGGGCATCGTCATGGATGATGTCAGGTACACGAATTTCGATGTCACGAAATATTGGAAGACACAGACTTGGCGCTATACCGATTTCAACGATGTGCCGGAAGGTACCGCCGACAAGCTGATCCTGTTCCCGAACAAGGAACAATGGAATCAAGTAGGCAAAATCATTCCCGACGATTTCGACGTGCACATCTCCGAGGGTTCATTATGGATGCTGATGAATCCTCAGGCCAATAAGGAACGGGCTCTGGGTATTTTCGCCGACCATATGTCCACTTCATTAGAGAAGACCGTTTCGTTCGGTGACGATTTGGTGGATATCGCCATGTTGCGTGAATCCGGCAGGGGAGTGGCTGTGGCCAACGCCAATCCCGATGTGCTGAAAATAGCCGACGACATATGTCCCACGAACAACGATGACGGTGTGGCTCAATGGATTGAGCACAATCTTCTTTGATGCATATTACGCAATTGAACTTCCTGCTTGGCGATGTGATTTATATTCGACCATGAATTGAACTTCCCGCGTTTTATGGTGGCGCATCATGCTATTCTTTGAACTGGTGTTTGACGAAATTGAACCGAAAGGATAGGCATGACGGAATCATTCTCAATCAGATTGAACAATGCCATGGCATTGCGCGAACTCAAGCAGATTGATTTTGTACGCGCCGCAGAAAAGTTCAATATCAAGCTCGGCAAAAGCCATATGAGCCAGTACGTCAGTGGAAAGACCGTTCCCCGTGCGGATATCGCGCATTTCCTTGCCGCATATCTGCATGTCAATGAGGATTGGCTGATGGGCGCGGACGTTCCCATGGAGGAACACATCGCCAATCTGCCAGAGCCTTCCGACGTGGACTTCCAAAGTGATGATGCAACGACCGAGCAATCGACAGAAGGAAAAAAGACCATGCGCACCTTTACCAAATCCCACAAGCTTGACAATGTTCTCTATGATGTTCGTGGACCGGTCGCCGACGAAGCCGCGCGCATGGAGGCTGCCGGAACCCATATCCTGAAGCTCAATATCGGCAATCCGGCGCCGTTCGGATTCCGCACGCCAGACGAGGTTGTCTACGACATGTCGCAGCAGTTGCCCGACACCGAAGGCTACTCGCCGTCGAAAGGTCTGTTTTCCGCACGCAAGGCCATCATGCAGT
This sequence comes from Bifidobacterium sp., assembly GCF_050874245.1. Classification (GTDB taxonomy): domain Bacteria; phylum Actinomycetota; class Actinomycetes; order Actinomycetales; family Bifidobacteriaceae; genus Bifidobacterium. The sequence goes on from NZ_JBNMKH010000040.1 coordinate 1,551, forward strand.
ATGCGCAGCTGAAGAACATCCCCAACGTGTCCATCGATGACATCTACACCGGCAACGGTGTCAGCGAACTCATCAATCTGTCCTTGTCCGCATTGCTGGACAATGGCGACGAGGTGCTTGTCCCTTCTCCGGACTATCCACTGTGGACCGCATGTGTGAACCTGGCTGGCGGCACCGCCGTACATTACATCTGTGACGAGGACTCCGAATGGTATCCGGACATTGACGACATGCGTTCCAAGATCACCAACAAGACCAAGGCGATTGTCATCATCAATCCGAACAATCCGACCGGAGCCCTGTATCCGAAAGAAGTGCTTCAGCAAATCGTCGACCTCGCACGCGAACATCAGCTCATGATTTTCTCCGATGAGATCTACGATCGCTTGGTCATGGATGGTTTGGAGCACGTATCCATCTCGTCCCTTGCTCCCGACCTGTTCTGTGTGACGTTCTCCGGATTGTCTAAATCCCACATGATCGCGGGTTGGCGTGTCGGCTGGATGGTGCTGAGTGGCAACAAGCGGCTCGCCAAAGATTACATCGAGGGTCTGAACATGCTGGCCAACATGCGCATGTGCTCGAATGTGCCCGCGCAATCAGTCGTGCAGACCGCATTGGGTGGACATCAAAGCGTCAAGGATTATCTGGTTCCCGGCGGACGCATCTACGATCAGCGCGAACTGGTGTACAACATGCTCAACGACATCCCGGGAATCACCGCAGTCAAGCCGAAGGCCGCGTTCTACATCTTCCCGAAGATCGATGTGAAAAAGTTCAATATCCATTCTGACGAGCAGTTCGCGTTGGATCTGCTACATGACAAGCATATTCTCATCAGCCATGGCGGTGCGTTCAACTGGCACGAACCCGATCATTTCCGCGTGGTGTATCTGCCTCGCATCAGCATGCTGAAGGAAACGATCGGCGAAATCGGCGACTTTTTCAGCACATACTGGCAGGCGTGATTTTCGGATTGCTTCGATTCCCTGCTGAAGGCCGCGATCGTAATATCGCGGCCTTTTTCTTTCCCCTATGGAATTTCCATAGATACAAAAAGGGTTCCCATTCGATAGGAATGGGAACCCTTTGATCTATCCGTTTAACGGAGCTGTATCAGCGAATGATTCAGCCGTTGACGCGGTCGATGCCAGCCTGGACGTCGGCAAGGACGGTATCCCAGGACTTGATGAAGGCGGCAACGCCGTCAGCTTCCAGCTTGTCGGTGACATCCTTGATGTTGATGCCCAGCTCGGCCAGCTTGTTCATGATGGCGTGGGACTCTTCGTAGGTGCCCTTGATGGACGGAGCGCCGTTGCCGTGATCGGCGAGAGCGTTCAGGGTCTTCTCCGGCATGGTGTTGACAACGAACGGAGCAACCAGCTCGTCGACGTACTTGCAGTCGGAGTAAGCGGCGTTCTTGGTGCCAGTGGAGGCCCACAGCGGACGCTGCTTCTTGGCGCCCTTGGCCTCGAGCTCGGCCCAGCGCGGATCGTTGGCGAACTTGTTCTCGAACAGTTCGTAAGCGAGGCGAGCGTTGGCGACGGCGGCCTTGCCTTCGAGGGCCTTGGCCTCATCGGAGCCGTTGGCTTCCAGCAGCTTGTCCACGGCGGTGTCCACGCGGGAGACGAAGAAGGAAGCGACAGAGCCGATGTGCTTCAGGTCGTGGCCGTTGGCGGCAGCCTGGGCGATGCCCTCGATGTAAGCGTCGATGACCTGCTCGTAGCGTTCCAGGGAGAAGATCAGGGTGACGTTCACGGAGATGCCCTTGGCCAGGGTGGCGGTGATCGCCGGCAGGCCTTCGAGGGTTGCCGGAATCTTGATCATGGCGTTCGGACGGTTCACCTTTGCCCAGAGTTCCTCAGCCTGCTTCTCAGTGGCCTCGGTCTCGTGAGCCAGACGCGGATCCACCTCGATGGAGACGCGGCCGTCAACGAAGTCGGACTTCTCAGCGACCTCGCGGAAGATGTCAGTGGCGTTGCGGACATCAGTGGTGGTGAGCTCGCGCACTGCGGTCTCGACATCGACCTTGCCCAGTTCCTTCAGCTGCGGATCGTACGGGCCGACCTCGTGCAGAGCCTTCTGGAAGATGGACGGGTTGGTGGTCACGCCGACAACGTTCTTGTTGGCGATGAGATCCTGCAGAGAGCCGGACTCGATACGGGAGCGGGACAGATCGTCCAGCCAAATCGAGACACCGGAATCAGAGGTGCGCTGAGTTGCTTCAGTCATTATTTTTCTCCTTGATACCTTTTTGGATCAAATCTTTGTTTATCAGTGAAAGGGGAGAGGCGTACATGTCCGCGCCTCTCCCCGTGACATCACTTAGCGGCTTCGGCTTCGGCGATGGAGGCCTTGGCAGCTTCCACGACGTGCTCGGCGGTGATGCCCAGATCAATCATGTTCTGAGCGCCATCACCCTGCAGGCCGAACTGCTCGATGGACACGGGCTTGCCGTAGGAGCCGAGGTACTTGTACCACGGCATGGCAACGCCAGCCTCGACGGAGACGCGGGCCTTGACGGCGGCCGGAAGCACAGCCTCCTTGTACTCCGCGTCCTGCTCCTCGAACCATTCGAGGCACGGTGCGGACACGACGCGGGCCTTGACACCTTCGCCAGCCAAGGTCTTGGCCGCGGCCACGGCCCACTGGACTTCGGAACCGGTAGCCATGATGATGACATCCGGAGTGCCCTCGGTGTCGACGAGCACATAGGCGCCCTTGCGCACGCCGTCCTTGGCCTTCTCGGCGGTCTCGGCGAGCACCGGGACGCCCTGACGGGTCAGGACCATAGCGGTCGGCAGGGTGTTCTTCTTCTCGAAGAAGTAGCGATAGGCCTCAGCGGTCTCGTAGGCATCGGCCGGACGAGCGACCTCAAGCTGCGGGATGGCGCGGAAGGAAGCCAGATGCTCAACCGGCTGGTGGGTCGGGCCATCCTCGCCGACGGCGACGGAGTCGTGGGACCACACATACAGGTTCGGGATCTGCATGAGGGCGGCCAGACGCACGGCGGAACGCTCGTAGTCGGAGAACATGAAGAAGGTGCCGCCGTACGGACGGGTGTGGGAGCCCAGCAGGATACCGTTGGTGATGGTGCCCATGGTGAACTCGCGCACGCCGAAGTGCAGCTGACGGCCGTACGGGCTGCAGACCGGCCACTGCTTGGTGGCGCACTTCGCCGGAGCGAAGGTAGCGGCACCCTTGAGGTCGGTCTTGTTGGAACCACCGAGGTCGGCGGAGCCGCCCCAGAGTTCCGGCATGACAGCGGCGATGGCGTTCAGGGTGGAGCCGGAGGCGCCACGGGTGGCGACATTCTTGCCGACTTCGAAGGTGGCCTCAAGGTCATCGATGGCCTTGTCGAAGCCTTCCGGCAGCTCGCCGGCCTTGATGCGGTCGTACAGGGCGGCCTTGTCCGGGTTGGCCTTGCGCCATGCGTTGTACTTCTCGTCCCATTCCTTGTGGGCTTCCAGACCGCGCTCGGCGACCTTGCGGGCGTGGGCCAGAGCCTCTTCGTCCACATGGAAGGTCTCTTCCGGATCGTAGCCGAGGAGCTTCTTGAGGCCTGCGACGGCCTCGGCGCCCAGCTTGGAGCCGTGAGCGGACGGATCGTTGGTCTTGCCCGGGGTCGGCCAAGCGATCAGGGTGTCGACCTTGATCAGCTTCGGCTGGTTCGGGGCGGCCTTCTGAGCCTTGGCGATAGTGTCAGCCAGGCCCTCGACGTCCTCCTTGTAGGAGCCGTCGGGCTGGATGAAGCTGAACTCGTCGGTGTACCAGCCATAGGCCTGGAAACGCTTGAGCACGTCCTCGGCCAGCACCAGGTTGGTGTCGCCTTCGATCTGGATGCGGTTGGCATCGAAGATCACGGTCAGGTTGCCGAGCTCCTGGTTGGCGGCGAGGGAAGCAGCCTCACCGGAGATACCTTCCTCGATATCGCCTTCACCGCAGATGACCCAGATCTTGTGGTCGAACGGGGACTCGCCTGCCGGAGCCTCCGGATCAAGCAGGCCACGCTGGAAGCGCTGGCCGTACGCGAAGCCGATGGCGGAGGCAAAGCCCTGGCCCAGCGGACCGGTGGTCATTTCGATGCCCGGAGTCAGGCCGTATTCCGGATGGCCCGGCGTACGGGTGTCAGCGCCGCCACGGAAGTTCTTCAGATCGTCCAGGGTCAGGCCGTAGCCGGAGAAGTACAGCTGGACGTACTGGGTGAGGGAGGCGTGACCGCCAGAAAGGATGAAGCGATCGCGGCCTTCCCAGTTGGGATCATTCGGATCGTGCTTGATGAAATGCTGATACAGGGTATAGGCGATAGGCGCCAGGGAGACGGGGGAACCCGGGTGGCCGTGTCCCGCACGCTCAACCGCGTCGGCCGACAGGACCTTGGCCATCTTGATGGCGCGTTCGTCCAGCTCGGTCTCCTTGAATTCGGTCATGGATTACTTTCCTTCCAATTGGTCGGGCCGCGTATCCGGCTTGTGCCGAGCGCATGACGCCCTCACATTGCGATTCCCATAGTAGCGACGTGAGGTGACGTTGCGGTGGAATTTTGGCGTGTTTTGGTAGTTTGTGTTCTGTTAACGCTCACAATTAACATTCGAATTCACAGGGGATGTTCGACTGGTGCGCACTACCCGACGCCAATCGCCGCAAGGCATGTCTTCGCAAGGAAACGCTACTCCGAAAGCGAACCGATTAGCACTCCGTAAGATCTCTGCGGCCAGGTTCGATAAAACGCTCCATGGAACAGAACAGACACGTTCAAGACTGACGCCCATGCCCGTGACCGTCAAAAGCACACTTGCTACCTTCTGGTCACAGACATGGCGCTCTCAATATATAAAGCATGTTCTGGTCTAGACCGGAGGTAAGTGCGTCAGGACCGTCACACTCATGTTTGATTCAGGGAGGACAATGAGATTAACCCGTCATACGTGGAATCATGAAAGGGCATGCAAATGTCAAGTCCGCTTTATCCCATAATCAAGAGCAGGTTTTCAAAGGCGTTCGGACGAGAGAAAGGGCTGACGGTCATCGAGGCGCCGACCGGTAGCGGCAAGACCTATACGACTGCGGAAACCATAGCCGAACAGATGAAGCTCAATCATGGGAAAGAACGCCACATCTTCATCTATCTGACGCCATCGAAAGTGAACAGAGATGAGTTCTTCGAGAAAATCACTTGCCATCTGCCGGATTATGAGGAAATCAGACGTAGGGTCATTTCTGTTGAGGGCACGCTTGACGCGGTCTCAAACGCCATCTCCCTAGTAGATCAGGGCAAGCTGGAAATTCCGCCCTCCATCAAAAACGACGTGTTGTACAGAAGGCTCAGAAGATTTCTGTTGAACTGGCAGAAAAGCGATGACAAAGCGGCCGATGAGCAGACGGGTCAGAAGTACGAAAAGGAATTCCGCCAATGGGTCAAGAAAAGCATCAAGAATGAGGCGTGGGAACTAAACGAAGGAAACAAGGAATCCGGACGAATCGACGCCCGCCAATATGTGAAAGGAAAAGGACAGGAGGAATGGGGGTGGATCGAGAAGTTCTGGCCCATGAGTCGTTCCCGTTCGGATTACGATGTGCTCATCATGACTCCGCAGAAATTCCTCTCTCCTGTGGATACCATCTTCGACGGAGTCTTGGATCTTACAGGCGACTCATTTCTTGAGAACGTGAGTGGAATCGTCATAGACGAATCGGATTACGTGAACGACGTGATGCTGGACAGTCTGTGTAAGGCCGCGGCGGATCAGGACTATGATCCGCTGGTTCTGCTGCATGTCATACACGAGCTGATGGGCGGCGCTAAGACCGCGGAGGAATGGTTCTCACCAAGATTCCTGCGCTTCGCCGAATACGGAAACGGATGGCAGAGCGTCTCCAGAAACCTGGACGAGATCATGGGCCAAATCCGGGACGTCTATGAAAAATACCATCTTGGCTGCAACCTCGTCATGGACGAAGACAGCGGGACGCGTCTGGGCAAAGGATTCATGTTCACATTCGAATCGGTCAATCTATGCGGAAGAAAAGCCTATGTCGTTTACGATGAAAAGTACGGGCAGAACGTCCTCAAGATTCCCGAACCGAAGCAGAACGAGAAAGAGGAAGGCGTCCGGCTCGACCGCATCATTCGTGAATGCCAAGTCGTCCTCCACCGGCTGGGCGCCTTCCTCGGCTATGCGGCGAAAGCCTATGAGAACGGCAAAAACTCATTGACGAATAGTTCTGCGGGAGAGACCGACGGCATGGGGAGCACGTCAGGTGAAAGGCTCGTGGATAGCGTCTCCGCCGTCGAAACGACCCTCAACGACCTCCATATCGGGGAATATAAGACGATTCGTCAAATGGCATCCACAGCCAGAAAGAACGGGTACGCGAACGGCAATTCGGTTAGAAAATACGGCTACAGGATGGGAGATATGAGTGTTTATTCGTGCGGCGTGTCTCTGGCCAGGGTGCTGCAGCACGCGTCACACGATTCCTATGTGGAAGTCAGACTGTCGGAATTGAAGGAGACGCCGGCGGACATACTATGCCGTTGCGCCGAAAGAACCAACGTCATACTGGTGTCCGCCACCGCGGGCGTCGATTCGGTGAAGAATTTCCCCGTCGACAAGAAGGGATACATACGAGCCCGGCTCGGAAGGGGTTTCATGGACGAAGACGAGTCCGAGCATTCCAGCATCATGAGGACCGCCGATGAGGCGAACGACCTGTTGAGGAAACAGTACCGGATCAACGTGTCCAAGATTCCCGGCATCGACATGGCCACTGCGATGACGATGGAACCGGACGTGTTTTGGGGCAGCATATTCAGCAAGACGGAGAACATCCTCGCGGCCTGCAGCTGGGATAGGAGACTCAAAGAAGACACCAACGGCGTGTACAGGAAAGTCCGTATACGGAACCGTCTCGACGCCTTCAAGACCTTCCTCAAATCGGATGGCAGCGCCGGATTGATGTTCGTCGCGTCCCTCAACCGCGTTGAGATCGAAGCGACCATATCCCTGATGGAAAGACTCGCCAAGGAGCTCAAGCCGGAAGACAGGGACTATTGGAAATGCGCGCGAAGTCTGAGAGCCGGCTCGTGGAACGACGTTTTTCCGCAGGTGCAGAAGGACTCCGCCCGGAAGCCAGTGTTCATCATCACGGCCTATCAGACCGCCGGACAAGGCAAGGACATCCTGCTGCCACATAACGGCCATATGGACGAGTATGCCCACATATCCGGAGGTGACGAGAATCACAGGGACATCGATTTCACCTATCTGGAAAAGCCCACTCACATCCTGACCATAAACGATTCGGTGTGCGCCGATACGGAACAGCAGCTCAAATCCATCGTCGAGGTGCGCGAGCTGATGGAAAGAGGCGAAATCTCACGCGGCGAATACTTCTACTGCATGAACCTGCTCGTCGATCCGGCATACGCGCGGAGCAATCCGGACGGCGATGAGATGGAAAACACGAATTTCTTCGCATACAACAGACTACCCAGCTCCATGGCGTGGACGTCCAGAATCGTCTATCAGGCAATCGGCCGAACCACCCGGTCGGCATGGAGAAGACGGAACATCACCATCGTCCTTGACCCGGAAATGGTCAAGACCGCCGACGCGTCAGCTTTCGATGACACTCCGCTCACCTATGAGGCCCAGGAAATCTTCAACACCATGCATTGGGATGCACCGGAGCCGTCAACCACGATGGACAAGAGGATGGCGCGGAAGATCGCGGTTCGGTCCAGCAATGTAGGAGCCTACCTTCAGAAGATTGCTTCAACCTCCGGATGGAACGACGACGCCGTCATAAGCAATTGGAGGGAGATGCGGGAACAAGCGATGCGGGATCCGACAATCAGCCGTCAGAAACTGTTCGGTCTTGGAATGCTGAATCTCTCCATGGGAATGTACGCGCCAGTGCCCTCCGGCACACAGACCATCTACTACCGCACAGGCAAGGCGGAGGACTACCGGAAGGCGACCGAAGTGTCATTCAAACCGTTCCCGGACCCCATACGGGCGGAGAACCGCGACAGGAAGATACAGTCGATGATCTCCGAGGCAAACTCCAAACTGCCGACCCTCATGCTCAATCCGACGGTCTCGGAATATTTCGACCGTCATGGATACGCCAAACATTGGAACGAGAACAACGAGTTCTGGATGGTCCCGTCCGCGTACAACAACATCTACAAAGGAGCCCTCGGAGAAGCGGCCGGCACTGCCATCGTCGAAAAACTCTATGGAAAACTCGACACTCTGGATGATTGTCCGGAAGCCTTCGAAAAATTCGACGCCTATCTTCCTCCCACCTCCGGCCGGAACTCCGGAGTGATGTTCGACTTCAAACACTGGTCCGGCTACGACAAGACCGGCCGTCAGGCGGATGACTACATCGAATGGATAACGGAAAAACTCGCCATAGTCGACAAAGTGAAACCGACCGTCCTTGCGGTCATCGTCAACAGCCTGTTCACAGGACGAGGCGAGCCGCATCTCTACGATTCGCGGATACTGACCATACCCGGTCTGATCCAGCCGGACGGACACCTGCACGAACGGAACATCAGAATATTGTGCGATGCAATCGACAATCTGGACTAGGAGCATTGAATTGGAACAGAGGAACATCATCAACACATCCAAGGTGCGTCTCCATCTGAATGGAACCGAAGCCGACAAGAAATACGACCTATGGGAGCTGTGCAGGAAGAGGACAGCCGATCCAAGGAAAAGATACGTGTCCTGCGAGGAAATGTTCGAGGTCTTCCGCGGAAAGGCATGTATCAGAGGAATGATTCGCGGCTACCGTGCCGCATACGTCGCGACCGAACATGGACGCGCAAAAGAGGAAAACCTGCAGGAGCCTGAGAATACGACCATCCGGCGGGTCGGATGGAGCGACCTGGACGAGTGCGATGCCCTGCGGATGCTGTTCTCCTGTCTCGCCGACCGTTCGGACGAGACGGAATGCGATGAATGGACCCATTTCAATCTGGATGGCGCGTTACGGCAGATCGTCGAGATCAAGGATAAAAGCAATGCCGTCGTCACATTGGAGCATTCCATCACACGTGAAGGTGACGCCCTTGTCTGGAACGCGGATGTGAAGACGTTCACCCAAGTTTCCTATCTGAGGGACCGCGATTTCAGCAAGAGCAAGCCAAAGGAGACCTATCCTCGTTTCATGCTGCACGAGGGGAAGATCATATGGGCGCATCAAAAGGACAAACGCGTCAACCACGATAACTCATACCTGCTCAGAGTACGGAAGGGAAACCGTAAACGCAACATGGTGGACGCCCTCGCCTTCGATGCCCGAGAAACCAAGGAAGGGAAACTCATGGCCTTGCGGGACATACTACGACTATTCGATCTCTGCTACGGGAAATTCGCACGGCTCGAATGGCTTGGCGTGCCGCAAAAAGATTCCATCCCGATCAACGTCATAGGCAAAAGCCTCCGCAAGGCGAACGGGAAGATAACGGTGGACGGTCTGGAAGATTGCGGGCAGGCGGTCGATGAGGTCCGGCAAGCCTTGCACGACGCGGGCGTGGAGACCAACGGCAGTCGGCAGGGGAGAATCATGATTCTTCATGAAGCGGATTATTACCGGTACGCGAACCGTGATCAGGACACGAATACGGTTGAAGACCCGTATCAGATGCTTGACAGAAGCATCCCCACCCAATGCATCAGCGTCGAAATGTGGAACAGGGCAAAAGCTCGGAAAAGCGATTCCATGAGGAAAGCCCTCGTGGCATCGGCCCTCAATGAGCTGAGAATCAAACAAGAAGTAGTGACGGGAACCACCGATGATTCCAGTGTGCGCGGATACTGCTTCGCCGTCCCATGCAAGACCGACGAGAGTCAGGAAACAAAAGGAATAGACGAACCTGAACCGTACCTATATCTGAAAATCGGACTCAACGGCAGATTCGAATTCCACAAGGACACCAGCCAACCCTCCCAGCCCTCATTCGAAATGGGAGATTTCATGATAGAGACGCGGGAGGCCGTCGATTCCGCCGGTGAAATGTATGGGGCCAGAACCCGAAAGAGAGTCGAATGCGTGGTACGGAATCCTGATGGAAACGTGGCCGCCATCACAAGAACCAGCATGCATGCGATGCCCACGAATCTAAACAGGCTGATAAAGGAAATCGACACGATTCGAAGCGAGGCAGGACGTCCACGATCCGAAAAAACCGCCCATCCAAGAAGCAAGGAATTCGCGGGGAAGAACTACCCGAGTCTTCTCGGAATAAACATCGGCGAAGACGATGATGGAACAACCCTATATTCAGTCGGATACCAGAACACCAATCTGAACAAAAGAATGCCCAGAATGGTTCCAATCCGCAGAATAATCCAGGTCGAGGGCGAAAACTTCGACGACCAAATCATCGACATGTGCAATGTGGATTGGGTGAGAAGCACTTATTTGCCGAGCGTCCTTCCATGGCCGGTCAAATATCTCAGAGAAATGGATAGAAACGGAATAAAACAGTTTTAACGGCAACATGGATAAGGGCTCATTCATAGTTCTCTGGCCAAGCGATTGGGGTGATTTTCGAGCAGTGGCCGTGTCTCGAACTTTCCTTGAAAGCCCAGTTCATGTTCCACCTGATCTCGATTTCAATATCTATCTCGTGGAAGAAGTAATCTATGGCCGTGACCCACCGCGGGTTTCCTGCAGTCGGCATGGATGATATTCTCCACGATTGGAGGTTTACCGAGTCAAAAACGATTCGTCTGTGGCTCTTCCCCCCGGCTGGAAAGATTCCGCCCACTACCGGCGGATGGCGTCCTGCATCATATTGCCTTTTTCATGACATCCCTCCTCTGATGCGTATGCGTTCCAACCCCGTATCAATATTGGCCGGAAATGAGATTTCATACGTCTCCAGACATGAATGCGGGCGAGCCGGCACAGCCTCACAAAGTGAGTGTATTGCCTTGCTTCTTCGTTATGCCAGAAACGAACCAATTAGCACTCGGGCGCCCGGAGTGCTACTACTACAGTAGAAGAAATATTCGTCGTTTCCAGCACGTCCAAAAGCCACATAAGAGAAAGAATGTGCCGACGGATGTTTCGAATGCCTGTATATAAGGAGGTGCGCATGACACAGTCAAGACGCATGCTGGTGCTGCGTGCCGTGGTGGAGGACTACATACGATCCCAGGAGCCGGTGGGATCCACCACATTGACCCGGGACCATGATCTCGGCGTCAGCTCCGCCACCATACGCAATGACATGGCGGCATTGGAGGACGAGGGGTACCTCATCCAACCCCACACATCCGCCGGCAGAATTCCGACCGAAAAAGGCTATCGTTATTTCGTCGATCGATTGGCGACCGTCGTTCCGCTGTCTGAAGCACAGCGTCGCGGCATCAACAGTTTCCTGTCGGGATCCGTCAATCTGCAGGACACATTGCAGAGGGCTGCCCGACTGCTGGCGCAGATCACAGGCCAGGTCGCCGTCGTAGCCGCCCCTTCGCTGTCGAAATCGACATTGCGACACATCGAAATCGTACCCGTATCCATCAATACGTTGCTTGCCGTGGTGATTACCGACACCGGCCGTGTCGCGCAGCATATCCTCAACGTCGCGGAATTACCAGATTCCGCGACCCTCACGCATCTGACCAACGAAATCAACAATCAATGCGCAGGCGCTTCTTTGACACGTACCGCCGATTACGCGCGACAAATGGGAACGCGCAAGGAGTACCATCCGATCAACGCGCTTGTGGAAGCTCTCGCGCGGGCTTTCGATGGCATGGCCGATGACGAGAGGGCCGGAGAGCTGTATATGGCCGGCACTTCACGGCTCGCTCATCAACGCACCGTGGCCGATCTAGCGCCGCTGTTCGACGCGCTGGAGGAGCAGGTCGTGCTTATGAAGCTCATGAGCTCCCTGAGCGAGACCACCCAATCCGACGGGGTCGGAGTGGCAATCGGCTCCGAAACGCATACCCCTGGTCTATTGCACGCCTCCGTGGTGACCAGCGGCTATGGTCATACATCCGCGTCGAACACCGATGACGCGGGGAGCGGATCGAACGTATCCGGGCAATCATCCGGGAGCGGAACCGATCAGGATTCGGACAAGGACACGCCACCAGCAGGGGAGCCGGTCGCATTCGTCGGGTCAATCGGTCCGACGCATATGGATTATGCGGCCACCATGGCCGCCGTGCGCGCGGTCGCCAGATATCTGACGGACTTCCTTGCGCACGACGAAGGCCAATCGGCCGACTGACCCCGCCTTATGGCACAATGACACGCAGAACCAACAGGGAGAAAGAACAATCGTGACGGACTATTACGAAGTGCTGGGCGTCGACCGCTCCGCAAGCGAGGACGAAATCAAAAAGGCATATCGAAAGATGAGCCGCAAATACCACCCCGATATCGCCGGTCCGGAATTCGAAGACAAATTTAAGGAAGTCAACAACGCATACGAAGTGCTGTCCGACCCCAAGAAGCGCCAGATGTTCGACGCGGGCATCGATCCGAATGACCCGAACGCCAGTGCCGCTGGCGGTGGGTTCAACGGTGGATTCGCCGATATGGGGGATATCTTCAACATGTTCACCGGCGGCGCGTTTGGCGGCGCCGCAGGCGGTGGCCCGACTCCGCGCACACAACAGGGACGCGACGCACTGGCCACAGCCACCATCGACCTGAAAACCGCCGTGTTCGGAGACACGACGCACGTCAAGATCAACACTTTTGGATTATGTCAGGATTGTGCCGGCACCGGATGCCAGAAAGGCACCCAGCCGACCCAATGTCCCGACTGCCACGGACAGGGGTATGCGCAGCGCGTGGTACGCACCATGCTTGGTCAGATGATGACCACCGCGCCTTGCGAACGGTGCGAAGGGCACGGGACCATCATCGAGAAGCCCTGCCCATCCTGCATGGGCCATGGTCGCATCCGCGTCACCCGCAATGTCGGCGTGGCCGTGCCGGCGGGCGTGGCCAACAACACCAGACTGCGTCTCGCCAATCAGGGTGAAGTCGGCGAAAACGGCGGAGTAGCGGGCGATTTGTACGTCGACATCCGCATCAAACCGGATGACACGTTTACCCGCGATGGCGACGACCTGCATTGCTGGATCAGAATACCTATGAGCTGGGCCGTTCTGGGGCATGAAATCGAAATCGATACCTTCGATGGAAAGCAGACACTGGATGTACCCGCAGGCAGCCAACCAGACGATACTGTGACATTAAAGGACCTTGGTGTCACCCATCTTGATGATAAGAACGAGCGTGGCGACTTGGTGGCACATATCATGGTGGAGATTCCGAAAAAGTTGTCGGATGACGAACGCGACCTGATCAAGCGATTCGGCGAATTGCACGATGCGGACGCACAGCATGTGTCCGTGAATTCCCGTCCGGCCTCTGGAACAAAGAAAGGATTCTTCTCTAAGCTGAAAGATGCGTTGCGCTAATCGCATCAGTTATGACACCGCCATGGTGAGATGAAAGCCGGTGCTCCAAGGAGATTTGCCTTGGAACACCGGCTTTCCCATAGTTGCGAGGTGAATCTCACCTGCTATTTGAGCAGCGACCTGCACATGGCACGGTACTGGCTCACATAACCGCCGCCAAAGAACACGCAATGACCGGCAATGGGGTAGAGCTGCCACAACGTGATGCGATCCCGCCATCCAGCCTTGAGCGGATGCACGGATTGATAGCCTTCGAGAATGTCCGTCAGATACGACATGCCGAACAGGTCGAGCATGGCAAGATCCTCCTCACGGTGTCCACCGTGCGCGGCCGGATCGATAAGGACAGCTTCAACATTGCCGGAATCCGCGGTCCACATGACATTGCCGCTCCAAAGATCACCATGCACTCGTGCCGGCTTGTCATTGGCCGCTTTGCCGAGGATGTCAGGCAACGCATCGATGACAGCTTCCGTCAGCTCCATATCGTAATCGGTCAGCTCTCGACGTTTTATGCCCAGGCGAACCATCGGACGGAGCCTGCCGTCGGCCAAATAGGTGGCGACATCGTCCCAATCGCCGGTATCCATCGGCACCGGATCCTGCAACGGACCGAAATAGCAGGTGCCTTCATACCCGTCCGGAGCGGATCCGAAATGGTCGGCGCCGGCATCATGCATGCGGGCAAGAGCCGCACCGAAATCACGGGCGGACTGAATGGTCGGTCCGCAGGCGTTGACGCGTTCAATGTCGAGATAGTCATTACCCCAGTCGTACACGTCAACCACGCGCGGACCACCTTGGGGATGCGCCGCACCAAGCCATTGAAGACCACGGCCTTCGCATTCGAAGAACCCTTTCGGGCTGAACGCCCTGCTTTTACGGTATTTGCCCATGATGACGAGACTTCCTTCCATACCGGGAAACAACGAATCTGGCTCCATTGTGTGTATGGTTTGGGACAACCAGGCCGGACGCTTTCAAAAACTAGACCCCACTCGCTACTCTTGGTCACGGAAAACAGACGAAACCTATTTCCTACGATTAAAAAGAGGGTTCATGAATTTCTTCCAAGCGATTTTCCTTGGCCTGGTCCAGGCGCTGACTGAATACCTGCCGGTGTCCTCCAGCGCGCATATCCGCATCATCGGCGATTTGATGTTGGGTTCCGATCCGGGCGCCGCATTCACCGCCATCATCCAAATCGGCACTGAGCTTGCCGTGATCCTGTACTTCCGCCATGATATCATCCGTATTCTCGGCGCATGGTTCGGCTCCCTGTTCGGCAAGGAAGGCAAGGACTTCAAAAGCCGTATGGGCGCTCATAACCGTGATACGCAGATGGGTTGGTTCATCATCATCGGCACGCTGCCGATTCTGATTGCAGGCCTGCTGTTCAAGGATGCCATCGAAAGCACATTGCGCAATCTGTGGATCACCGTCACCGTGTTGATTATCTTCGGTATTCTACTGTGGGTGGTCGATGCTCGGGCCAAGCAGATCAAGACCATGGAGGAGATGACCTGGAAGGATGCGCTGATCTTCGGCATCGGCCAGATGCTGGCGTTGATTCCTGGCGTTTCCCGTTCCGGTGGCACCATCACCTTCGGCCGCGCAATGGGCTATACCCGTGAGGCCGCGGTGCGTGTAAGCTTCCTGATGGCCATTCCTGCCGTGTTTGGCGCAGGTATTCTTGAAGCCATCTCCGCCGTCAAGGATGTGGCAGCCGGCGATGCAGGTATGTTCCCTGGTTGGGGAGCCACCATCGCGGCGACCATCGTGGCGTTCGTGGTCGGTTATGTGGTGATTATCGGCTTCCTGAAGTTCGTGTCCACGTTCTCCTATAAGGCGTTCGCCATTTATCGCATCGCGTTGGCCATTGTTGTAGCACTGTTGCTGATCTGCGGCGTGCTGTCTCCAATGGAGGCCACCGCAGCAGCGTGACGTAGGTTCGACAGCCGCCTTATCTGAAAAAATCCCGGCCGTATGATGACGACCGGGATTTTTTGTATTCGGATAAATTCGTAGTCAGGTCAGACGCCATCGCGTAGAAAGGATTCCGCCTCACGAATCAGTTCCTCGCATGCTGGCATGCCATTCGAGGCGATTCGCTTCGCCCGCGCGTCTAAATCGTAATCACGCTCCAAGTGTGCGAGATAGTCGCCGGTATGCGCGCTCTTTACCAGCTCGTCAGCCTGCGCACGCCATTGCGCGGCTTTCCTAATCAAATCGCCTTCGGCAAGAGGGCAACCGATTGTCAGGGACAGGGCGCGCAGAAGTTCCAGTGTGCCTTGCATACATTCGGCATTGGCGCAGTAGTGCGGCACGGACACCCACATGGATGTCGTGGGGAAACCGGCTTCGGCGGCAAAGGCATCGAGAATGTTGGGAATGCCGACCGGACCGTTGTATTCCCTGTCGGATTCACATTCGCAACCGCTTTTGGAGATGTCCAGCGGCAACGGCCTTGTATGAGGGCATTCGTCGAACATGGCTCCAAGCGTGATGACACCGCTGATGTCATAATCCTTGGCGATGTTCAGCGTCTGCGTGCAGTATTCCTTCCAACGGTAATTGGGTTCCGGTGCGATTTGGACAAGCAGATGCAGCACGGGGGAGACCGCGATGTCATAGAACGTGGTCTTAGGCCAGATGATACGTTTGCGGCCCTGCACGGAGCAGATCATGGGACGTGCCACCTGATAGTCGTAGAAGCCTTCGTTGTCTATGTGACGCACTTCCTGCGATTCATACCGCGACACCAGATGTCGGATGACGTTCGTTGCCGCCTGGCTTGCATCGTTCCACCCTTCGAACGCGGCGACCAGCAGGGTCCTCGGCGTTGCATTCTCCTCACACATGTCTTCAATGTATACCGGAAACGGGTGGCGTACCACATGCTTCAGCCATTGGTGAATGCCATTATGAAAAGCGCGACACGCTGACTTGCAAAATACGTAGATACGGTTATAGTAAATACTCGTGCTCAGGCAGTGAAAAGCCTAAGACATGCGGACATAGCTTAGTTGGTAAAGCGCAACCTTGCCAAGGTTGAGACCGCGGGTCCGAGTCCCGTTGTCCGCTCTAGGTTCCGATTGATTATCGACCTTCATGGTGGGTTAGCCAAGCGGTTAGGCAGCGGCCTGCAAAGCCGTATAGACGAGTTCGACTCTCGTACCCACCTCTCTTCATGCGGGATTTCGGTTCCACATGATATGACAACCCGGGCGGTTGGCGCAGAGGTAGCGCACTTCCCTGACACGGAAGGGGTCACAAGTTCGAATCTTGTATCGCCCACTGGAGCAATGCTCCATATAAATCAATACTGGGTGATTGGCGCAGCGGCTAGCGCACTTCCTTCACACGGAAGGGGTCATAGGTTCGATTCCTATATCACCCACAGTTATGTGTCCCGGTTCTGCCGGGTTTTTGTTTATCTGATGTTCTTTTTTGCATAATAGCGTCGTCCGCAATGATGTCCTCAAAAGTTTTTTTTGACTATGATCCCTATGTTTTGGCAATCGCAATACAAGAAAACCCGATAAAAATGCAAAGAAACAGATAAGCGGAACACGACTTTTACTAAATGCATTTATAAAATGGGTGTCGCAAACAGAAAGCAGATAAGGCGCAAGGCACGCCACAGCATATCAGTAAGAAAAGGAAATTCCATGAATAAGAACAAGCTCTTCTCCGCAATCGTCCGTGGCTTCGAAATGAGCGGCATCAGCGCTCTCTCTTCGGTCGCCGGATCCGCTTCAGTCAATGACGCCCTGCAGGAAATCATCGAGACGCGTCGCTGAATCATAGAGGTTTTCAACAGATTCCTCCTTGGCAATCGCCCGGAACGTTCCCAGATTCGACGTTTCGGGCGATTTCCTTTTATATCGCCCTCCAAGTGGGCTACAATGGCGTAACGTGAACGAGGAAGCATTGAATCTGAACCAACCAGTCAAGGACATGGGTCCCAACGAACTGCGGGCGTATGCCAAACTGGGGCAGAAGCAGCATGACGAGGCGAACCATGAGCTCGAACGACGATGGCGCAGCTATGACGACATGCTGCCGAAAGACGATTTCGTATCCTTCATCGACAAGAAGTGACGGCACATACCGCTCACCGTGTATGATTCGTGACCATGCCGGTCTCAATACCGGCCATTTGCAAAGGCAAAGAGTAGAATGGCGACTATGACTGATCCGATTCCAAGCGCAGGCGAAACGACCATCATCGGTCTTCCTGCAATCACTGTACCGGTTACCTCCACCGGAGACCGTCCTCTAACCAAAGAGGATCTTGACACCATCATGCGTCTTGACGATGGCACGGCCCTGCTCATCTCCACGAGGGGAGCGGTGTCCGGTTCGCGTTATCTCCTCGATGAAGACGAGATTACCGTGGGTCGTGATCCAAGTTCCGACATCCTGCTGGACGATTCCACCGTCTCCCGCACGCATGCTGTTTTCCGCCGTGTCAACGGCAACTATTCCGTCATCGACGCGGGTAGCCTGAACGGCACCTATGTGAACCGGCAGCGCGTGAACAGCCAGGAGCTGAAGAATGGCGATGAGATTATTCTGGGCAAGTTCCGGCTCGTCTATTTCACCAATAAGGCCATCATCGCCTGATGAAGTCATGCATATGCCCGTCAAACCGTGATGGGGGTATGCCATTCGTTTTATAATCGCCCGTGTCCTCGGCAAGAGTTGGAGCACGGGCGATTCTCATTTCTGACATGAATTACATGTACGTTGGCGGTCGCTTGCCGTCAACGAATCACATGCGCTTGATACGATGTTATCCGGAAATGTTTGGATAACATGCAGGGGGAGCGGCACATGCTTGATATTCTGCCGGCATTGCTGTGGATAATAGCTGCCGTCATCGCAGTGAACATATGTTCGATTACTGCGATTCGAGGAAAGCTTTTCTCAAAAGAGCATCGCAATGTATATCCGGTACGTTGGTCGATCGTCGCATTGCATTTCACATCATTGATTTTCGGCGCGTTGCCATACCCGATATATGAGATGTTCAAAACCGGTTTCTCCGGTAGATTCCGGCGTTTCTATGAGCATGTCGGCTGGCTGTCGGCAGTGTTGATGATTATGTTGATCGCAGCCGAACTGGTATTCATGTATCTGCAGGCACGTAACGGAATGCATGGGGAAATGGAGCGCAAACTCAATCAGGCGACGGGAGAATAAGACCGTCGAAGATCGACACGCTAGATACCGATTCACACCTTTCGCAAGCATGACATATGGAAAGAAGAGAGGAAGAGGGTTTGTCGATTTCTCCTTTCTGACATAACGTACATTATCGGCGTTTTCGCCTGAGCTCGTCAAAGAGGGGTATACGTACGATGAGGTGCGTGCCCTCGCTAAGGAGTACTACAAGGCCACAAAAGGCTGCCGCGCGCTGATCTGGTCGCGTGGATTGCGCGACATGGCCGGACTCGGCCAGGAGTTGACCGACGAGGAACTCGCAGCCCAGGATTTCGCCAACGGTGACGCATACCGCTTGACAATCTTCGATTATGGTGCTCATGTCCAGCGCCGTGAATGGCTGATGCCGCTCATGTTCGCGCTCATGGACGCCACGCACGGCAATCTGCCTGTTCTCATGGATTTCCTCGAATGGCATCGGGTGCCCTTCAAGGTCTTCGACCGCAGCGACTGCGGCGATACACCCCCGAAGAAAAAGAACGGGGGTGATTTGCGACAACATTAGCGTATATACGCCGTATATATTCCATCGATATTTCGTATATGAGTGAGGTTTAGAATGTTCCAGGTAGATACGTTGCGCGCCCTGCGTGAGGTGCGCGTGTGCTATGGCGATGACGCCCGGGTTACGGCGGGGTCGCTGCTTGAGATGAAATGGTGGATTGATCGCGCCGAGTTGTTCACGCGTCCTGATGTGGCGGCGATGCTGCATGGTGATTGGCGTCGGCACGGTTGCGCCTGGTTCCGCGCGGGTGATCTGTGCGACTGGTTCGATTCCAAGAAGAGGGGTGAGTGAGAATGTCGATAGTCTCCACTGCTCCCCTGGTGTTTCCGCGTTTCGATGATTTCATTGATGCGGTGCGTTCCGGTTCGTGTGGGGATGCTTCTTTTGGCCGCTGGTCGATGGTCGATACCGGCAGCTTCTGGATTCGTCCCATGTCGGA
>NZ_JBNMKH010000041.1:0-21136 GCF_050874245.1 Bifidobacterium sp.
ATGCTCTGCCAACTGAGCTACGCAGGAATGTTTCATGCACGCCGTGCACAAGACAAAAATAATATGCGAAAAACGACAAAACGCAAATCCCCGCGTGTCTTGTCTGTACGCAGCGGCGAAACGTCACATGCAGATCTTCGTCAGCGGCATAGCCGAATCGATAGCGAAATTGGGGTTGGAAGGTCTGACACCCGCCTCGACCAGATTCACGCCCAGCATAGCGACCATCGCGCCGTTGTCGGTGCACAGTTTGATCTGCGGGATGCGCACTTCGACGTTATGCGCTGCTCCGAATTCCAGTAGTTTGGCGCGCAGCTGCGAGTTCGCGGAGAATCCTCCGCCGACGATCAGGGTTTTCGAGTCGTATTGCTCGCATCCTCGCATCGCCTTTTTGGCGAGCACAGTCGCAACGGAATCGGCCAAAGAGGCGCATACGTCATCAACCGGAATCTCGTTGCCTTCGGTCTGCTGCTGCTCGATCCATCGCGCAACGGCTGTTTTCACGCCGGAAAAACTGAAATCGTAGGGATGCTGCTGGCCGGCCTTGCCCTGTGTGAGTCCCTGCGGGACCTTGATGGCGTGCGGATCGCCTAACTGCGCATGACGGTCGATGTGCGGACCGCCCGGATACGGGAATCCAAGCAGCCGCGCGACCTTGTCGAAGCATTCGCCAGCCGCATCGTCAAGCGTGGTGCCCACCACGTCGATATGTCGCGCCACATCCTCGACGTGCAGCAGCGAAGTGTGTCCCCCGGACACGATCAAAGCGAGTGTGTCTTTGGGGAATGGGCCAAATTGCAGTTGCGTCACTGCGATATGCCCTATCACATGGTTGATGCCGTAGATCGGCTTGTTCGCGGCCCAAGCCAGCGATTTGGCGCCGGACACTCCAACGGCGAGACATCCGGCGAGTCCGGGGCCGGCCGACACCGCGATTGCGTCGACATCGGACAATGTCATGTCGGCGTCGGCAAGCGCCTTGGACACGCATGGAACAAAGGCTTCGGCGTGCGCGCGGGAAGCGATCTCCGGGATCACGCCTCCGTAACGCGCGTGTTCGTCCATGGAGGACGCGACTACGTTGGATATCAGGGTGCGTCCCCTTACTATGGCCGCCGCCGTCTCGTCGCAGGTTGATTCGATGCCGAGTACGATTGGTTCGCTCATTGCTGCTCCGTCATATGTTCTTCTGAAGTGTGTTCCGTTGCCGCATCCGTCTCCGAATGCCGAGCCGCGCTGAAGCCGACGATACGCGGCTCCAAGTCAAGGCTCATGGTGTATGCGTCGATTCCCTCGGGTTGATAATAGCGCTTGCGCAATCCCATTCGGGTGAAACCGAATCGTTCGTACAGCGCCAGTGCGGGCGTGTTGTCGACGCGCACTTCCAACAGCATGCGTCTGGCGCCCTGCCTACGGGCCGAATCGATGAGCGATTCGAGCAGTGATGCCGCTATCCCCCGTCGTTGGAACGGCCTGCCGACGCCAATCGTCATGATTTCGGCATCGTCCCCGTCATACCAGTATCCGGCGTATCCGCGAATGACGGGATTCTCCGAATCCACGCCGCCGCCATCTTCGACATCCATCAGATACACACGCGCAGGGGCATGGAATTCCTGTCGAACGGATTCCTCGCTCCACGCGCCGCGCCCGAACAGATCGGCTTCCAAAGCTGCGATCTGCGTAATGGCGGCCTCTTCGGGAATCTGCGATTGATTGACAATCATATGCGGGCCGTCATTCCGTCCGTTCGGCACCGGCATGGTTGAGCACATGCTTGAGAGGATTCGGCACGGACACGTCGGGACGACGCAGATACAACGGCTCGACGGGCGTCGGCTTGGACAGCGCCTGTTCTCTAGTCGCGAAAGCGGCAAAACGGGACAGTCCATCCGCACCCTCATCGAGCAGCGCATGATCGTCCACCTCGCCAAGTGCGTCAATCGTTTCCCAGGAACTCGCGTATTTGACCGCGCCATGGCCGACGACGTCGATTGCATACGGCTTGCCCGTTTCGGGAAGCTTCGCCAAGGCGTCGTTGACACGCGCGGCGATGGAATCCGGATAGTCGATGTCCATGTCGATGAGCGCATCCGGAGCGTTCATGTCGTTTTCCACGTCATACAGTGCGAAATACAGCTGTCTGCGGCGCGCGTCGTTCACGGCGAGCGTCAGATGGTGGCGACCGTCCTCTGGATTTGGATGCGCAAGAATCTGCGGCGAAAGCACGTCCTGGCCGACCAACTGTGCTCCGGTGGCGAATGCCAACGCCTTGGCTGCGACGATTCCGGCCCTGAGGCCGGTGAACGGCGCCGGGCCGATGCCGACGACGATGCGGGTGATATCCGACGCCTCCAGTCCAGCCTGTTCGACGGCTTTCGCAATGTTCACCTGCAGTTTTTCGACGTGGGTGCGCGAATCCGTTTCGACAATCGACTCGTGCCCGACCACGCCGACGGTCGAACCGTACGAGGTGTCAATCACCAGTGTCTGCATATGTTTAAAACTCCTTGTGCCAAACTGCCACTACTGTACAACCGGCGTTGGAATCCGCCCGTAGCGCATGCCGGTGGCATGTGACCTTGTCAGCGTGTGCCCGCGGCGAAATCGAATGAATTCCAAGAGACTCCCACCGGCACCAGCGTCACCGTGCGTGCGCCCGCGCTGGTCAGTTCGCCATCCGTATCCGTGGCAGGCGTATCCAACGGCCTTTCGATATGGATTTCAAGACGTTCCGGAGCCAGGGCGGCCACCATCTGCTCACCCCATTCCATCAGAATGACGGTGTTCTCGCCGGGATCCTCCAATTCCTCATCCAGACCCAGCGACTCCAACTCGTCCAACAGGCGTCCGACCGCATCCTGACCGGGCGCGTAGGCGTTGCCTCCAAGCCGGTAGGCGTCGACGTGCACCAGATGGGCTGGCGCACCGTCCGAGAACCGTCCCTCAAGTTCACGTGCAATGGTGAAGGTCGGCGAGACGATGGGCTCGCCAATGCCGAGTCCCGCACCGAAACCCTGTGCGAATGTGGTCTTTCCCGCTCCGAGCGGGCCAGACAGCAGCAGCACGTCTCCGCCATGCGTGAGTCTGGCGACGCGCCTCCCCAGCCCCCTCATATCCTCGCCGGTCGCGGCTGTGATGGTGATGGTGTTGCTCATATGGCACGTCCTTTGCGGCTGATCAGTTCGATGGACCGTTCCAAAGCATAGACCGGATCCGAGCCATTCGTTTTGCATTGTTCATCGGCCCAGGCGAGTGTTTGGATGCAGGCGCTCATGCCGCTTGACGTCCATCCGGAAAGCTGACGCGTGGCGTTTTTCAGCACCCAGGGATTCGTTTTCGCCTCGGCTGTGGAAATGGTGCCGGCGCGTACGGCCGAGGCCTTTGCCATCGTGCGTAGCTTCATGGCGAGCGCTCCGATGAGCGCGATCGGCGCGGTGCCTTGTTCGACGGATGAGCGCATGGCGATGATGGCGTCGGCGGTACGTCCCGCCAATGCGAGGTCCGCGACGCGGAATCCGTCGACTTGGGGATTGGAGGTGAGGTATTGATTGACTCGGTCGACGGTCATGGGATTGTCGTCGAAGTCGAAGCAGAGTTGGTCAACCATGGCTGCGAGTTCGCCGGTTCTGTCTCCAAGCACCGCCACCAGCTGTTGCGCCGCCATGGGGTCGACGCGGCGTTTGCGCCGTTCGAAGCATTGCATGACGAAGTTGAGTTTGGCCTCGGGCTTCTTCAGGTCGGCGACAGCGTCCTTGTACGCTCCGGCCTTGGTGAGCTGCTCCACCAGACGTTTGCCCTTCACACCGCCCTCATGCTGGCAGATGACGATGCACGCGTCCGCCGGCTCCTTGCACGCCTGTCTGCAGTAAGAGACCATGGCGTCGCCCAGTTTTTCGTCCGCGTTCTGCAGGTTGGTGACGATGACGATGGCGCGATCCGCAAGCAATGATGGGCTTACCGCTTCGTCGAAGGCGTAATGGTCGGCGTTTGCCGCGTCGAGTTCGATGGTTTCCGCGTCGGGATACCGGCGTTGCGCCTCGTGTTTGAGGTCGCGCACCGTCTGGTCGTTCAGGTACGAGTCGCCTCCGTACACGAGGTGGAAGGGCGTGGTGGCTGCGGATGGTTTCGGCATACCATTCAATCTCGCTGTATCGGTGGACAAAACCGGCATGGCCTATTCCTCCCATTGCAGTTCGCGCAATGCCTTCCGAGTACGTTCCATCCACATGCGCAGCCGTTCCACAGGATTGACGATGAGGCGTTTCCCAGGCAAATCGGGTTCCTGGATGATCATTGCGGCGAGGACTCGACGCGCGATGACGGCTGTCAGGACGCATATGGCCTCTACAACGCAGATGAGTGCCGCTCCTTTGATTCCTCCGGCCCAAGGGACCGTCGCCTGTTCTCCAGTTCCCAAATGGAGCGCGGTCATCTCCATGACCAAAGTGCCCCAAGACGCTACGCGGGCCAGTTGCAGGCCCATCCAAGGAATGAGCCATGAGATCGTCAGGCTCGCCAGGCCGGCCAGCGTGGAAAATCCCACGAATGGGGCCACCATCAGATTGGCCGGTACGGAGAATATCGGCAGTTCCGGTTCGATGAGCACTTGGATCGGCAGGGTGAACACTTGCGCCGAAATGGTCATGGACATGGCTTCGGCGATGAACCGTGGCATGACCGGCATCATCCATGCGTTGAGCGTTTCGGCGAACAGCACGATGCCGAGCACCGCGGCGCAGGACAGAGCGAATCCGAAGCTTTGCGACATCTGCGGGCATGCCATCAGCATGACCAATGTGGTCCAGCTTAATGACGCCATCGCCTGCCCTCGTCTGCCCAGAAACAGGCATGCCGCTCCGGACAGACCCATCATCAGCGCCCGGGACACCGAATCCGACGGGAACACGCACGCCGACAGCATGACGTATGAGGAGGCTACCAGCAGCGCGGAAACCCGGCGTGGAGCAAGGAAAAACGAGCAGATGCCGCGGACCAATGCGGCAACCACGGCCAGATGGCCACCGCTGACCGCCATGAGATGCACGATTCCCGATCGACGGAACGCATCCTCGATCTGTGCTGCGTATGTGGAGTCAATGCCAACGTCGGTTCCTTCGGCCGGAACATAATCTTGACCAAGGATACCCAAGGTCAGTCCCGGGACCAGCACCTTCCCCTGGTCGGATAGCTGTGTCGTCTGCGTGAGGAACGCCTGCTGCATTGTATCGATGATGCGCATCGGTATGCTTGGTGGTCTGATTCGTCCAACCAGCATGGCGTCGGTCAGCCACAACGGCATGGCGCCGTATTCCGCCTCGGAAATGGCGCCCGAAACTTTGTACGTGCCGCCTTGCCTGAGTTTTCCACATTCGGGATGGTCTGCATACACGCGTATGCGCGCCGAACTATTCTGTTGGATGCCGTCGATGGTGATAGACATGGCGCGCGCGTCGAGACGACAATCGTTCGAACGCCGATCGGAGCTGACGGCCGGCGAAGTGGCGCGTATGACTGTGATGGCACTGACTTCTCCTTCAGCTGCCGCTTTGGAAGCGGGGTCACGCCATTGCAGCAGATCGTATGCCAAGGCACAGGACGCGCATGCGATCGCCGCGACCGCGCACATCGTGACGCTCGCATGCCAGACGGACAACCAACGTCGGAGAGGCTCTGATAGTCGTAGAAACGCCAGCCCCGATACGGCAACGGCCGGCACCATTCCAATGACGACAATCGGAAGCAATCCCAATATGCCGTCATGATTCATGCAATAGCCGAAGCCAGCGTGGGCGGCAAGACTCGCCGCCCAACCGCATAACGCGGCCGGAAGCAGACGCCAGTCACGGCTTCCACACTCCCTGCCCAGATAGTCGCCGTCGCTCATCGCACGCACACTTGGTCACGAAACTTCTCCAAGGTCTTCGCGCCGATGCCCTTGACCTCCAACAACTGGTCGACGCTATCGAATCGGCCGATTCGCGTCCGATGGTCGAGGATGCGTTGTGCGGTGACCGGTCCAATGCCTTTGAGCGTCTGCAGTTCGTCTAGACCGGCTGTGTTGATGTCAATCTGGTTCGATTGAGGTTGCGACGGCTCGGCTGGCGCCTCTTGTGGTTCCTGCGTGGGCTGAGTTTGCTGCGGGGCCTGTTGGGGGGACTCCTGCCCAGCCTGCTGCGATTGCCGTTGTTTTGATTGTTCCTGCGATTGCATGGCCTGGTTCCGTTGCATCGCACCATAATGCGTCGCCTGCTGCACCAGCATGGTCAGACTCGCGCACAAAGCGCATGACAGTGCGAGGATGGCGACAAGCGCGTGGAACGGCCGGAATGCCAATCGCGGCCTGTCCCGTTTCGGCCGTTCCATGTCATCCGCACCATCCGTCGGCCTGACTCCGGCAAGCACTTCCAATGTCGGCTTCTCGCCATGTGCCGTCCGCTTGGAAGCGGCATGCTCCATAAAGCCGGACGATTCGTCCGGCTTCTCCGCTGGCGGCGGACTGGCAGAGTCGTCACGCCGACCTGCGTTTCCAGACAGGCTGAGTCCGCGTAGCCGTATCGCTGCGAGCGGCACGTCCGTATCGCCTCCCGCCGTGCGGGAGGCTTGGATGGAGCGCTTGGAACGAGAAACAAATGTGCCCATGCATCCAAGTTGGAGGATGTACGGGCACATTGTCCAGTCGGAACGGCCCCTGTGGTCGGAGAACGTGGGTTATCCACAAGCCCGGCGTGTCGCCGGGTGATGGAAGACCTCACATCTCTCTAAAGAGGTGTTCGACGGGCAGAACGTCACTCCGCCGGGACGATGGAGACGATCTTCGGAGCCTTCACGATGACCTTGCGCGGCTCCTTGCCGCCCAGGCGGTCGGCCACGGCTTCAAGCGCCATCTTTTCCAATTCCTTCGGATCGATGTCCGGGGAGACCTCGAGCTTGGCGCGGACCTTGCCCTTGATCTGAACGACCGCGGTGACGGAATCCTGACCGACATAGCGCTCATCGGCCTTCGGCCAATCTGCGTGCGCCAGGGATTCGGTATGTCCAAGCTTGCTCCACAGCTCCTCGCAGATGTGCGGGGCGATCGGGGAAAGCATCAGGATCAACGGTTCGACCGCGGCGCGTGGAACGCTCTTGAGGCCGGTCAGATGGTTGTTGAGCACGATGAGTTTGGCGATGGCAGTGTTCGGACGCATGGCCTCCATCTCCACGGTCACGTCGGCGATCGTGTTGTTGAGCAGTTTCAGCGTCTTCGTGTCGAGCTCGTCGTCGGTGACGCGTACTTCACCGGTGGTCTCGTCGATGACGTTACGCCACAAGCGCTGCAGGAATCGCATGGAGCCAATCACGTTGCGGGTGTTCCACGGACGGGATTCGGCCAGCGGGCCCATACCCATCTCATAGAGACGGAAGGTATCGGCGCCGTAGTTCTCGTACATGTCGTCCGGCGTGATGATATTCTTCAGGCTCTTGCCCATCTTGCCGAACTCGCGGTTGGCGTGCTGTCCGTTCCAGGTGAACGTCGGCTCGCCGTTGGCGTCGGCTGGGCCTTCCACCACTTCGGCGGCAGGCACGTACTGGCCACGGTCGTCGGTGTAGGCGTACGCCTGGATCATGCCCTGGTTGAACAGCTTGTGGAAGGGCTCCATGGAATCGACATAACCGAGGTCGAACAGCACCTTGTGCCAGAAACGGGAGTACAGCAGGTGCAGCACCGCATGCTCGACGCCACCGATGTACAGGTCCACGCCACCCGACTTGCCGGCGGTCTTGTTGTGGTTCGGCCCCATCCAGTAGTCGAACTCGTCCTTCTCCACCATGTGCTTGGTGTCGGTCGGGTCGAGGTAACGCATGTAGTACCAGCAGGAGCCGGCCCAGTTCGGCATGGTGTTGGTATCGCGGTAGTAGGTCTTCTTGCCATCGCCCAAATCGAGCTCCACCTTGACCCAATCCTCGTTGCGGCTCAGCGGCGCCTCCGGGTTGGATTCGGCGTCGTCCGGATCGAACGTCTTCGGGCTGTAGTCAGGAACGTCGGGCAGATTGATCGGCAGCTGGTCGTCGGGCAGCAGGTGCGGGGTTCCATCTTCGCCGTAAACAATCGGGAACGGCTCGCCCCAGTAACGCTGGCGGCTGAACAACCAATCGCGCAGACGGTAACTGACGGTGCCCTTGCCGACGCCGGCGGATTCAAGCCATGCGTTGACCTTGTCGATGGCCTCGTCCACGCGTAGCCCATCGAGACTCAGGGCGTCGCCCTTGGCCTTGGTGGCGTCGATGGAGGAATTGATGACGATGCCGTCATGGGAGACGAACGGCGCCTTGCCTTCGTAGTTGGCGAGGTCGTCACCGTATTCCGGCAGCGGCTTGACGGTGTAGATGACCGGCAGACCGAATTTGACGGCGAAGTCGTAATCGCGCTGGTCTCCGCCCGGCACGGCCATGATGGCGCCGGTGCCATAATCCATAAGCACGTAGTCCGCGGTGAACAGCGGCAGTTTGGCTCCGGTGATCGGATTGATGGCGTACAGGCCGGTGAACAGACCGGTTTTCTCCCCCGCCTCGTCCACGCGGTCCTTGGCCGTCTTGGCTTCGGCGGCCAGACGGTAGGCCTTCACGGCCTCGACCGGAGTGTCATAGCCGCCCTTCCAATCCTCGGGAGTATCTGCAGGCCACGCTGCAGGCACATGCTCGAGCAGATGATGCTCGGGAGACACGACGGCAAACGTGGTGCCGAACAGCGTGTCGGGACGGGTGGTGTAAATCTCCATGTCCTTGACACCATCCGGGGTTTCGACCTCGAAATGCACGGAAGCGCCATGGGACTCGCCAATCCAGTTGCGTTGCATGAGCTTGACCTTCTCGGGCCAGTCGATGGTATCGAGATCCTCGATCAGACGGTGGCCGTACGCAGTGATGCGCATGGACCATTGACGCAGCTCGCGCTGGAACACCGGGAAGTTGCCACGCTCGGACTTGCCTTCGGCGGTGACCTCCTCGTTGGCGAGCACAGTGCCCAGACCTGGGCACCAGTTGACTGGCGATTTGGAGATGTAGGCGAGACGGAAGTCGTTGAGCACGTCGGCCTGTTCAGCTTCGGTCAGATCGGACCATGCCTTGCCCTCGAAGCCCGGGATGGCGCGTTCACCGGATTCGAACTGCTCGATCAGCGTGCTGATCGGTCGGGCGCAGCCTTTGGAACCGGAAGGATTCGTAGCGTCCTCGTCATACCACGCGTCGTAAATGCGGGAGAAGATCCACTGGGTCCAACGAACGTAACCGGGATCGATGGTGGCGAAGGAACGACGGTTGTCGAAGCTTAAGCCCATGCGGTGCAGCTGGCGGCGCATGTTGGCGATGTTCTGCTCGGTGGTGATGCGCGGATGCTGGCCGGTCTGGACGGCGTACTGCTCGGCCGGCAGGCCGAACGCATCATAGCCCATGGCGTGCAGCACGTTCTCGCCCTTCATACGATGGTAGCGGCTGACCACGTCGGTGGCCAGGTAGCCCAGCGGATGGCCGACGTGCAGACCCTTGCCGGACGGGTACGGGAACATGTCCATTGCGAAGTAGGACGGGCGGCCTTCGGCATTGCGGCCCTTGCCGTCCTTCAGATCGCCGCTGACGTTGGCGGCCCAGAAGGTGCCCTCATCGTCCCAGATCTTCTGCCATTTCTCTTCAATGCCCTGCGCCAGCTTCGCATTGTAGCGGAACGACGGTTCGGCGGATTCGTTCGACTGCGCCTGCGCGCTTTTCTCGGTGTCACTCATAATGCATGAAATTAGCCGCGCAACTGGACACTCCGCAAGGAATCAACCACTATTCAGGCACGTGTGGTCCCGTTATTTTTCCGATGGCATGGATGAATCGGAGGAGGAGTCCTTGGCCGATGCCGTCGGAGGATTCGTCTTCGCGTCGGGAACGTACCCGATCGTCCCGTTCATATCATCGACGGCTCGTTGCCATGAGCCGTCTTTCACCATGGTTCGCAACGCGGCGTCGATTTGCCCCACCAGTTCGCTTTGTCCCGATTTGACCGCGATGCCGTAGGACCATTCGACGGCGGGGACATTGATGATTCTTAGATGGTCGCCCGTATTGTTGGCCGCCAGACCGGTTGCGATCGCGTCGTCCGTTGCGATCGCGTCGGCCTCGCCGATCATCAACGCCGTCACGCACTGTGGATACGTGTCACGTTCCCGTACAATCGCATTCTTAGCGCGGTCGTAGATATCGTGCGCGGCCACGCTGCCGGTAACCGCGCACACTGTTTTCCCGGACAGGTCGTCAGTCTCTTTGATTGAGGACGAATCATCAGAGCGTACCAGCAAAGCCTCATGCACGGTCAGATACGGACCTGCGACATCGGCCTCGCCATCGTGGGCGTCATCGACGGAGAAGGAATCCGCGATTATATCGACGGTGCCATCGGTGAGTGACGAGGCCCTTGTGTCCGGCGTCACCTGCCTGAACACGATTTGCTTTTCCGCGTATCCCAAGGTCTTCGCCACATATTTGGCGACGTCGATGTCGAAACCGGAATATTCGCCTCCATGCAGCCAGCCAAGCCCCGGCTGGTCTGCCGCGACACCGATTGCGATCGTCGGTCCCTGTGCCGCGCCTTCGGTCACTACGGAAACCGACGTGCCGCAGCCTCCCATGCCGATTGCCATCAACACCGCGCCTGCCGCTGCGGCCACACGACGAATCCTTCCACCCATACGCATCACTTGAACATGCGGGAACGGGTGAGGAACCAGGTGACGATCGCGGAGATGACCACGGAGACGCCGATGACGACCGCGAAGCCCCAAGGCTTGTCCGTCAACGGCATGCCAAGCATACCATGCTGGAAGTTCATGCCGTACATCGAGAAGATCAGGGTCGGAATGGACAGTGTGATGGAGATGATGGTGAAGATACGCATCACGTTGTTCAGATTGTTTGACACGATCGACGCGAACGCGTCGGTCATGTTGGCGAGAACGCCGCTGTAGATGTTGGCCATCTCGATGGCCTGCTTGTTTTCGGTGATGACGTCATCGAGCAGGTCCTCGTCCTCCGGATACTGCTTGAGTCGCGGCAGCGTGGTCAATTTCTCCATGACGATTTCGTTCGATTTGAGCGATGTGGTGAAGTAGACCAATGTCTTGCTCAGCTCCAGCAGCATGAGGATTTCGCGGTTCTGCATGGAGTGACGCAGCTTGAGTTCGAGCTTGTCGCTTTCCCGGTCGATGATGCGCAGGTAGCGCAGGTACATGGTGGCGTTGCGGTACAGAATCTGCAGGATGAACCGTGTCTTCATATACGTGTTGAAGCCGCGGATAGTGCCCTCCATGAACGGATGCAACACGGGAGTGTCCTGCATGCAAACGGTGATGATGGCCGATTGAGTGATGATAATCGACAACGGGATGGTCTCATACCAGTCGCGACCTCCCCGCTCCTCCACCGTTGGAATATCCACGATGATCATCGTGTAATCGTCTTCAACGTCGACGCGCGAACGTTCCTCGTCATCCAGCGGGGCACGCAGATCGGCCAGATCGATGCCGGTCTCCATGGATACGTTGGCAAGTTCCACGTCAGTGGGTTCCGAAAGGCACAGCCAGGAGCCGTTCTCGGGTTTTTGGATCCGCTCCACCTGGCCGTTAATCGTTCTGAACATTCTCAACATGTCTCTCACCCGCCTTTCGCGCTTTCCAACGTTCTATCGCTGTACGGAGCCCGGATGCCGGCGGCGCTCCGCACAGTCGGGCAAACAACCTTATCAAGGATAGTCCCACCGCGAGAATTCACCGCTCGAACGGCGATGATTTCATCAAGCGTTCACCTTGTGACCCGGTTTGGGGCGAATACCGGCACCGTTTATTGGACGATCGGTTTCCATGACTGCATGCCGGGCGCGCGCAACGACTCCGGCCCGTTCTCCCAGTCCGCCGTTGCCGCGATGGCCGGACCTTGGTTGAATTCCTCTAGTTTCCAAGTGCGGCGCGTCGGATCGACGGGATCGGAGTGTGGGGTCATGCGTGTCCAGAAGGCATTGCGCATGGCACCGACATTGTTGAGATCGTCCGGATCCATATCGAGCAGAACCGCCACGGTGGCGACAATCCATGATCCATGGCCGACGAGCAGCAGCGTGGTCGGATGCGCATCGTCATCATGCGTGGCGACGATATCCTGTACGGCTTCGGCGCCACGATGTCCGGTGTGGACGCGGCTTTCCACGCCATGCTTGATTTCGCCACCGGTATGAGCCCGCCAGGAACGGTAGTCGTCGGCGTAACGTTCGCAGATTTCCTCGCGTGTCATGCCCTCCCATTCGCCGAAGCTACGTTCCCGCAGACGAGGATCGGATTCCACGTCGAGTCCCATGAGGTCGGCGAAGGCGTGCGCGGTCTGCCTCGCGCGAAACAGATCCGAGGAGACGACGATCATACGGCGGCCAGCGGCGGGCGCATTGTTGATCTCGTCGAGACTGGCGAGATGCGCGCCCTCGTAGGAAGGCTGTGTGAGTTGTTCATTATGTTCGGCGAGATGCGCGACTTTCGCCCAATAATAGGTTTTGGCGAGTTCGTATGCGCTTTGGTCCGCCTGCCATCGGCCGACGATGTCGAGAGGGATGTCGATCTGTCCCTGCAGACGTCTGGCAAGATTGTAAGCGGTGCGTCCATGGCGCAGGAAGAGTACTTCGTCAATCATGGCTTTCATTGTATCCACATGTTTTACCGGCCACCGGTTTTTGCCTTGTACCATGTGGCTTTTTGCCGGCTTTTAACAATCGGATGCTTGGCACATGCGCAGCAGCAGGATTCCTCCGGCAAGCAATGCGACAGCGGTGGTGACGACTACGGCTAGCATCTCTCCGCCCGTCAGAATCATCGCGCATGTCGCGGCCAGGATGCATGCCAGTAGCGTGGACAGAATTGCCGACAGCATCGTTTGACGGCTGATTGAGAATGGGGATGTCATATTCATGTTCCTTCCGTCGCTTTGCTTCGGGACGATCGCCTTCAATCGTCCGTAGAGACAGCATGGCAGGAATCAGCATAATCCGCCACCGGTTCTGACGGATTTGTGGATAAGTGGATGAATGACTCTTATCCACAATCGTCCACAATGGGGGTGGCGTGTCATGGCGGGTTGCTGAAGATAACGGCGAAGCAAGATCCGCCAGCAACGGATGACTGCCGTCAATCTCGGATTAGAGTATGAAAAAAGGCTCCCGAATCATCGGAAGCCTTTACGTGTGGAGCTAAGGGGATTCGAACCCCTGACCCTCTCCATGCCATGGAGATGCGCTACCAGCTGCGCCATAGCCCCGTGTCTGCTCTGCAAACCTTGATTAAGATACAACACAGAGCAGAATCATGCAATCCTCGGCGTGTCGCATGGGATGGCCGCTTTGGACATGCCATGCGCTGCTAGTTCGTGGAGCCGGTTCCACTACCGGATGTATCGGACGACGTGCTGTTGGAGGTTTGGGAACCGGTCGGCGACTGGTTCTGGCTCGTGTCCGTCGAGCTGTTCGAGCTGCTCGACGAGCCGGTACCCTGTCCGGAATCGGTGGATGAGGTCGACCCGTCTGACGACTGGTTGGAATCCGTGGACGTGTCCGTCTTGGTCGAATTGCTTGTGTCGGATTTGGTGGACGAACCGGAATCGGTGGTGGACGAGCTGGTGCCGCCAGTCGAGGAGTCCGTCTTCTTACTGGTGTCCTTCCCGCTGTTCTTGGTGGGGGTTTGGGGCGTGTCTTCGTCGGTGTCGGTCGTGTCGGGCTGGCCCTGCATGCCATCCTGTGCGCCATCGCCGGTACCGTAGGTGGAATCGTCGTCATTGTCGTCTGACGGCGTCTGCTTGCTGTTGTTGACCACGTCGCGAACCACGGTGTCGGTTCCATGTCCGCCGGTGAACGCCAGAATCAGTCCTGCGCTCACGGCCACACCAATCAAGGCGCTTATGATGGCGATGACGATTGGGGCGTACTTGCCATGCAGCCAGGCGTTGAACGCGGCCCGGCGACCGGCATGCTGAATCTGTCCATCGGAATGTCCACTGGCGGCATCTTTCGGAAGCAGGTGCGTTTCACGGCCGTCGGCCTGCGCGGAGGAGATGACTCGGCCGGATGCCGCAGACATCGTCCTGGTCGCATCATCGTCACCTGCGGACAGCGTTTGCGTCTGGTCCGCGTCGGTAGCGGGCATTGTGGTGGTCTTGTCGCCTTCGGACACGGCGGGCGCGATCACCGTGGTGGCGTCGTCTTCTTTCCCATCCTTGTCCTTTGCATCTTCCGTATCGCTCTTGTCGCCGCCCACGAACGGCACGGCGCTTTGCAGCTTCTCCCCCGAAGCCTTGAGCACGTTCTTATACACCTGCGTCGCCACAGCGGACACGATGGAGCCGGCCGCGACACCAATCACCGATCCCGCGATACCAATTTTCGCGGAAAGCAGGAATGACGTCACCGCGGCGAGAGCGCCCGCGAAAATCGACGAGAATGATATTCCCTTGAAAAAATTCCTCACAATCCAAGACGGTAGCCGATTGCGCTTTGGAAAAACCTGCGATTCTGTGAAAAGCTTGGAAAAATCAGGGATGGCACCCACCGCTCTCTCCGGCTGCATCGAGGCGTCTGATCAGGCTTATAGCCGCGGATGCTCCCATTGGCTGGTATAGGCAATCGCAGGACCATGATTGTATTCCGCCAGCCGCCAACGCAATGTGCCCTGAAGCTCCAGAGGCACCAACCGCACCCAATGCGCGTTCCGCATCGAAAGAATGTCCGCGAAATCGCCATGTATCTGATTCAAGCCCAGCAGGGTCTGCAGCGTCTGTGAGATCCATGCGCCATGTGAGAACACGTACAGATCGGTGTCTCCGCCGGCTTTCGAGGCCCAATCATTCAGCGCCTCGACACCACGTCTGCCGACCTCCTGTTTCGGTTCGGCACCATATTTGAGCTCGCCTCCTCGGAACTGGGCCCATGACAGATAGTCCTCCGGGAAACGCTCGGCAAGCTCCTCGACGGAGATGCCTTCCCATTCGCCGAAGCTGCGTTCCCTCACACGGATGTCTGGATGAACGTCAAGGCCGAGCGGATCGGCGAACGCATGTGCGGTGGCGGCAGCGCGCTTGAGGTCCGAGCAGACGACCAGCTGGTGTGGCACTTCGGGATGACGCTCCACATAGAGCTCACGTAGCGCGGCCGCGGTCTGCCTTACCTGCCACAGGCCCACTTCGTCGAGCGGAATGTCGATTTGCCCCTGCAATCGGTGCTGTTCGTTGTACGAGGTGCGTCCATGACGTACCAACGTGATGGAATGCACGTGCGGCGTCATGGCGTCGTCGTGCTCGAACTCGACGTTTCTAGGCATGCCTCTCCCCTGTGTCGTCCAAGTTTCTGTTGCTCTATTCATCCACCCTGTCGTATGGAACGAAACGGACGTGCCCTCTCCGTTCATAGGGAAGACACGTCCGTGTGAAAACCGTCGTCAGGCTTCCTCGTTCTGCTCCGAATCCTCGAAATCCATCTGGTCCTGGGTCGTTTCGGCATGCTCAAGCTGCAGGTCGATGCTTGGGCAATCCTTCCACAGACGTTCGAGACGGTAGTAGTCGCGGGACTCCTGATGCATGACGTGGATGACGAAGTCACCATAGTCAAGCAGTACCCACTGACCTTCGGTCAGCCCTTCGCGCGACCGCGGTTGACGCTTGCCGGCCTTGAGATACAAATCCTTCTCAATCTCCTCGGCGACGGCAAGCACCTGACGCTCGTTCGAAGCGGTGGCGATGAGCATCGCGTCGGTGATGGCCAATGGTTCGGTGACGTCGAATGCCACAATGTCAGTGGCCTTCATGCGGTCAGCTGCCGCGGCTGCTATACGGACGGCGTCGATGGAAACTTGCAATGCAGGCATGTTCAGCGCTCCCATTCGGGCTTCCAGCCCTCTACTACGTGTTGAGTGTTTTCGGAATAAACCATGGAATCGGCCGGAACGTCATGGCGGACCACGGAACCGGCTCCAGTGGTGACACCGTCGCCGACCTTGACGGGGGCGACGAACAGGTTGCCCGCACCGACGTGCACGTTCGATCCGATGGTGGTGTGGTGCTTATGCACGCCATCATAGTTGGCGGTGATGGTACCACCGCCGATGTTGGTGTGCTCGCCCAGGTCGGCGTCGCCGACATAGCTCAGATGTGGCACCTTGGTGCCGTTGCCGATATGCGCCTTCTTCATTTCCACGAACGCGCCGGCCTTGGTTCCCTCGCCAAGCTCGTTGCCGGGACGCAGGTACGTCCACGGGCCGATGTTCGCCGCGCGGCCGATATGCGTCTCTTGTACGCGGGAACGCTCCACATGCGCCTCGGCATCGATGGTGGCTCCGATCAGCGTGGTGTACGGGCCGATTTCCGCCGCCTCGCCAATCACGGTATGGCCTTCCAGGAAGCAACCCGGCAGGATGACCGCGTCACGCGCGATCTCGACATCGTCCTCAATCCACGTGGTATCCGGGTCGAGGATGGTGACGCCCTCGCGCATCCAATGCTCGCAGACGCGCTTGTTGTGGGCCTTGGCGAGAGCGGCGAGCTGCACGCGGTCGTTAACGCCTTCCACGCTCAACGGATCTGGCGCCGCGAACGCGCCGACCGCGCCCTTGGCCTTGGCCGCTTCGAGCGCGTCGGTCAGATAGAACTCTCCCTGCGCATTGTCGGATTTGAGATTGGAGATGGCTTCCGCAAGCAGTTTCGCATCGAACACGTACACGGAGGTGTTCACCTCATGCACAGCCAGCTCGCTGCTGTTGGCGTCCTTCTGCTCCACGATGCGAAGCACGTTGCCGTCGCTGTCGCGGATGATACGGCCATATCCGGTCGGATCATCGAGAATGGTGGTCAGCACGGTCGCGCCGTTGCCGCTCTGCTCATGGAAAGCAAGCAGCTGATCGAGCGTGCCAGTGTCGAGCAACGGCATGTCGGATGCCGCGATCAGCACGGCACCGTCCAGATCGCCCTGTTGCGTCAGCTGCGCCATCGCGCATTGCACCGCGCGTCCGGTGCCGGGGATGTCATCCTGATTGACGATGGTGACACGCTCATTGTAGGAGCGCGCCGCTTCGGCGACGCGTTCCGCCTGGTAATGCACCACGACGGCAAGCGTATCCGGATCAAGCGCGGAAACGGAGTCCATCACTCGATTCAGGAACGTCTTGCCCGCCAAGGTGTGCAGCACCTTCGGTTTGTTGGAACGCATGCGGGTTCCTTCACCCGCGGCAAGGATGATTGCGGCGCTCAATGCCATCTTTCGCCTTCCGTCTTGTTGGTTTCGCAGGAAACGTCCATTCCGAACGGATTCGTGGAGGACGCCTCGGATTTCAACGCAACCGAGATTGTATAAAGAGGGCTCGGACAATACCGAAGACGTCGGAAGACCTTGCGGCACCTACGAAACGGCGCGTCCGACGCAAGCGTAAGCGTCGATAAGCCGCGGCAGGCTGATTCCGGCGTTTGCGGGACTGGTGGATGGCAATCGTGTCATTGGAATGTCATCCAATCCATACGAACGTAGAAGCGGAACGCAAAGCCTCCGATACAGCTGCGATGCCTTCGCGCCCGTGGTGAATATATGGGAGATGCTCGATTGACGAAGCATCCCTGAGAAATCGTTGGGAACGGCATTGCGGATGCTCGCATCGCTTGCGCCTTCGATATCGCAGGATGCAATCACATCCCACAGCGCCATATGGTGACGCAATGCGAAATCCCTGCGCGCGTACACCGTCCGAACAGGATCCATGCCTTCGCACAGACAGCTGTCATCATGGAACACAGCCGCCATGACAGGCCAGAAACGGTTACGCGGATGCCCATAATAGAAATGCATCTCACGAGATTTCGGACTCGGCATGGAGCCCAATACCAATACTCGCGATTCGGCGTCCCAAACCGGACCGAATCCATGCTCCACATGCATCGACGTTCCTCCTGCCATCACATGGACGCATCATGACGCGACCATTGTATTGCGACGTGTTGCAACGCTGCAATCGGATGTGTATTTTGGCCTGGCTGCTGCATGATGGCATGGTCGCATCGGTGTTGGTCGGTGCGTCGCGCCCGCAGCAGCTGCTCGACAATATTGGAGCGCTCAGGAACACTTCGTTCAGCGAGGAGGAGCTCCGCCGCATCGATGAAATCTCGCTTCGATAGAAATCGAACATCGCCGCGTAGCGAGTTGGCTGACAGTCCCGGTCGTGGACAATTCGGCTACCAGCGTGCAACAACACACGTATATGCGTATGGATGTAGACACCGTACGGCGCCTTTGGGAATGTCCGGTTCGGCATTGTAGTCTTAGCGACTGCTATGGATAACGAACTCTTTGAGAAGGCGCCGATACCGCGCGCATACATGACCCTTGCCATTCCCGTCGTGCTCAGCATGATGGTCACCCTCGTATACAACACGGTGGACACCTATTTCATCGCGCATACCGGCAATACCGACATGGTGGCGGGCGTTGCGATAGCGACCCCCGTATTCACGGTCATGATTGCGCTCGGCGATATCTTCGGACTCGGCGGAAGCTCCGTGATCTCACGTCTCTACGGACAGGGACGCTACGATGACGGCAAGCGACTGAGCGTATTCTGCTTCTGGGGAGCAGTCCTCACAGGTCTGCTTGTCGTCGTTCTCGGTCTCGCGTTCCGAAGCCCTATCCTCTCCATGCTCGGCGCGGACGGTGACGCATGGCAGTATGCGTCCCAGTTCTACACGCTCATCATCATCGGTTCGCCGTTCATCATCGTGTCCATGACTCCGACCAATCTGTTGCGAGCGGAGGGGCATGCCACCCCATCGGCCATCGGCTCGGTCGCCGGAACCCTCATCAACATCTGTCTCAACCCATTGTTCATCCATGTGCTCGGATGGGGAGCCGCTGGATCCGCGGGCGCAACCGTCATAGCGAACATCTGTACGGATGCCTACTATATCTGGTTCCTCGTCGCGCGCAGCGAGAACCTCTCCATCAATCCACGGCTCATGCTGCGCGACCGAGGAATCGCCATCACCCGTCACGAGGTCTCGGGCATTTTCGCCATCGGCATACCCGCATCCGTCACCAATCTCATGCAGAGCCTTGGCATCGTCATGATCAACCTGTTCCTCTTGCCATACGGCAATGACGCGGTCGCGGCCATGGGCATCGGTCTGAAAATCGTTATGATCGCCGTGTTGATTCTTGTGGCCTTCGCTTTCGGCGGTCAGCCTCTTATCGGATACAACTACGGTTCTGGCAACATGCCACGTCTGAAAGCACTGCTCAGATTCGCTTACGGTTTCCTCTGCCTGCTCGCCATCGGCATGACCGTGGTACTTGTGGCCTCCGCGCGACAGCTCATGGGCTTCTTCAGCGACGACCAGCGCATCATCGACCTCGGCACCGGCATGCTGCGTGTGCAGCTTCTGAGCACCGTGTGCGTCGCAATCGTCCTCGTTACCACGTGCACTTTCCAATCCGCAGGCAAGGCGTGGGGCGCGCTGGCCCTGTCCATCAGCCGGCAGGGAGTGATGCTTGCCATCACACTGTATGCGGGATCCCGTATCGCCGGATACCATGGCGTCATCGCGGCGCAGGCGGTGGCGGATCTGCTCACCGCCATACTCGCCATCGTGTTGTTCATCGTGTTGCTTCCGGAGCTGCGCGGTTCGCGACGTAAAACCGTCTGACATCTTGACCCGTTTAATGGAAATCTGATGGTGTGGTCATATTCCGTGCAAATCAAACGGATATGGCAATCGCGGCAGGCAGGGGTTGGCCATCAGACGAATTCGGCGCCCAGCTCCTTCAGTTTCCTGAAGTGCTTCCTTTTGCTGCGTTCAAATGTCGTGCCAATGGCCGGCTCGTCGACTACCACATGGTAGCCGTGTTCTATTGCGCCCAGCGCGGTCAATGCCACGCAGCCGCCTCCATCCACGCCCACGATTTTGACCGAATCCACGTTGTTTTCCTTCAGGAAAGCATGCAATTGAGGATTGGAGAACGCGTCTCCCGCATGTTTCACGAACACGTGATTCGATGCCACGTGCAGTCCTTCAACCAGCTTTGACTCCAGAGTGTCCTCATACACTTTGAACGGTGACAGACGGCTGAGGAGGCTGCGTTCCATCACGTTTCTTATGTATACAATCAGCCGCTTCTCGTCTGCGTAAGCGTCAATGACGCCATTTACCGTAGTGAGCAGATCGGGCATACTGTATTTGAGGTATGGGAAGCGGTGCTCCCCTACGTACGCTTCCTGCATGTCGATGACTAGCAACGCGTCACTCATCGGATTGTCTCTTTTCTACGTCGTGCAATTTGACGCCCTCGTCTTCTCTCTTGAAAACAATGTCGTCATGTTATCACCACAGCGAAGAAGCGGATTTATGTTGAAGTGTCGCGAGATTCGTTCGAATCCGTTTCCGTGTGCACTCGAATACTGCGTCGATGTCCGGCCTATCCAAAGCCATTCATTCCGCCAAGCCTATAGCCCTATGGCCGGCTTGCTGAAACCGATCCTGCATTCCAGAAGGAGGCCGATGGCGTGCGTATCCCCTTGTCCGCACCTACACTTGCATGATGAACCGACGGATGGGCGCCGGAGAATCGCGGGGAAGGGAAACCATGCATATCACAGGACTCGATGAGGAGCGTCACGATCAGCGTTGGGAGGGCCAGCGTGCCTTGGTGACAGGATCCGGACAGGGCATCGGCCAGGCCGCCGCCCAACTGCTCGCAAGCAAAGGCGTGAGGGTCGCGGTCAACGACATCGTGCCGGAACGCGCGGAAGCCACGGTCGGCCTCATCACCCAGGCGGGCGGTGAGGCCTTCGCAGCGCCCGGGGACATCTCCAACCCGAGCACCGTCGAACGCGTCTTCCAGCAGCTTGACGAACATTACGGCGGCATCGACATCCTCGTCAACAACGCGGGCATCATCATCAAGGACACGCTCGACAACACGGATCTAGAACGCTGGAACCGGATCCTCGCGGTCAACCTGACCGCCGACTTCCTGACCATCAAACAGGCCGTCAGACGCATGAGGACGCAGCACTACGGCCGCATCGTCAACGTGTCCTCCATCGCCGCGAAACAC
>NZ_JBNMKH010000042.1:0-19591 GCF_050874245.1 Bifidobacterium sp.
ACGCGGCATGGGCTTCCGCGATTCCAACCAGGATCTGCTCGGTTTCGTGCACCTGATTCCGGGCCGCGCGCGCCAGCGCATCATCGACATCGCCTCCACCCAGATGGAGGACGGCTCCGCATGGCACCAGTACCAGCCGCTCACCAAGAAGGGCAATGCGGACATCGGTGGCGGCTTCAATGATGATCCGCTGTGGCTCGTGGCCGGCGTGTACGCGTATCTCGCCGAAACCGGCGACGTGAGCATTCTGACCGAACCGGTGCCGTTCAACAACGTCGAGGGCTCCGAACAGCCGCTACTTGAGCACTTGCGCCGTTCAGTGAACTTCACCATTACGCATAAGGGCCCCCATGGCATTCCGCTCATCGGCCGCGCCGACTGGAATGATTGTCTGAACCTCAACTGTTTCTCCGATACTCCGGGCGAAAGCTTCCAGACCGTGGAGAACAACGACACCGGCGTCGCCGAATCCGTGTTCATCGGCGGCATGTTCGTGCTGTACGGCAGCCAATATGCCGACATCCTCGAGCATTATGGACGTCTGGCCGGCATGTCCGACGCCGAAATCGCGTCCGAGGCGGCCAGCGTGCGCGCCGAAATCGGCCAGGTTTCCAAGGCCGTCAAAACCGCCGGCTGGGACGGCGAATGGTTCGTGCGCGCCTACGACGCCTACTCGCGCAAGGTCGGCACGCATGAGGACACCGAAGGCCAGATCTACATCGAACCGCAGGGCATGTGCGTGATGGCCGGCATCGGCCTCGATGACGGCAAGGCGCAGCAGGCGCTGAAGTCCGTCAAGGAACGCCTGACCTGCGATTGGGGCACCGCCATCCTCGCACCCGCCTACTCCACCTACCGCATCGAATTGGGCGAAATCTCCTCCTATCCGCGCGGATACAAGGAAAACGGCGGCATCTTCTGCCACAACAACCCGTGGATCTCCATCGCCAACGCCATCGCCGGCAATGACGACGAGGCATTCGCCGTCTACCAGCGCAACTGCCCGGCGTATGTCGAGGACAAGTCCGACGTGCGCAAGGTGGAACCGTACGTCTACTGCCAGATGGTGGCCGGTCCCGAGGCAGCGACCCCGGGCGAGGGCAAGAACTCCTGGCTGACCGGCACCGCCGCGTGGACGTTCGTGGACGTGTCGCAGTATCTGCTGGGCGTGCGACCGACGCTCGACGGCCTGGCCATCGAACCGCATCTGCCGGAACGGTTCGACCAGCTGACCGTGACGCGCGTGTTCCGCGGCGTGACCTACCGCATCGCCATGAAGCGCACCGGCGAGCGCACGGTGAGCGTCGACGGAGCGAAGATTGGCGGTAATGTGGTTCCCGCTTTGAGCGATGCCAAATCCGTCGATGTCGAGGTCACGTTCTGATGTGAGCATCAGAACGTGCTCACAAACGGGGCGGGCCTACACTCTCCTCAACATGAACATGGATTGCCGGAGCATCTTGCATATAGGTTGTTCCGGCGATCCTCCATCGGTTTCCTGCAACCTTGTGGAAGGCAGGAACCGATCAGAACAGTGCGAATCCGTGTGCCGCATAGAAGGCCGCATGGATTCGCACACACAATCCGTCTAAGGTAGCGATATGCAGTATTGTGAAGACATCATCACCGGCATCGATGGCAGTGAGGCCACGTTCGTCCGGTACGTTCTCGACAACAGCGAGGAGATCGATCCCAAACGTCAACGCCCCAGCGTTCTGGTGATTCCGGGCGGCGGCTATGCCATGACCTCCGACCGCGAGGCCGAACCGATCGCCATGCAGTTCCTCGCGGCCGGATGCAACGCGTTTGTGCTGCGCTATTCCGTCGCGCCATCCGTCTTCCCCACGGCTTTGCTGGAAGCCGCGGAAGCAGTGCAGCGCATACGCGCGCATGCGGACGACTGGCATTGCGACCCCAGTAAGATCGCGGTAATCGGATTTTCCGCAGGCGGTCATCTTGCGGCCAATCTTGCGACCACGGCGGGTGACGACACCATGCGGGCACATGGCTATGACCCTGACGCGGTGCGCCCGAACGCATTGATGCTCGGCTACCCGGTGATCACTTCAGGCCCGCTCGCGCATCGTGGCAGCTTCGACTGTCTGCTTGGCGACAACAGCGATAATCAGGTGGCGTTGGACGCGGTGTCCATCGAACGGCATATCGACGCGAAGACGCCGCCCGTATTCGTATGGCATACCATCACCGACGATTGCGTACCGGTCGAGAACACGCTGATGTTGGTCGATGCCTGCAAGAAGGCCGGCGTGCCGGTCGAGGCGCATCTGTTCCCCCAAGGCGGGCATGGTCTGGCGCTTGGCACTGCGGAAACGGCGTGGCAGGGGGTTAATGGCATCGAGCCATGCGTCCAGCAATGGCCGGTGTTGGCCAACGCGTGGCTACGGCGACTCTTCGCCTAGAGGCCAGAGGGCGTAATAGTATTGGATGGTTTTATGAGGGACACGATGAGCAGGGGTGTAAGGAGCTGGCTATGAGCGTCGCGGCATGGGATGGATTCCTGAATGACCAGAGCAACTGGCCGGCCGCCTCACGCATCGGCAACGCTACGGGGGCCACTACCGCCAGGGACACGCTGGGCGACAAGACCTTCGTCAAACGCAAGCGTATGAGTCAGGAGGAACGCCACCTGCAAATCCTGCAGGCCGCCGTCAAAATCATCGCCACCAAGGGGTTCTGGGGCATGTCGTTGCAGAACATCTCCGACGAGCTGGGCATCACCGAGGCGGCGTTGTACCATTACATCTCCTCGAAGGACGATCTGCTCAACATGGTGCTGTCGGAATGCTACGACACCATCGATGCCGACGAATACAACGCGGTGACGGCCGCCATCGTCGACGCCGACGGGCACCGCGTCTACTACTACCCGCGCTATTGCCTGAACATCGTGCTGTACAATCTGCAGCGCCCCGAGCTCGTGCAGCTGTATTCGGTGCTGAACGGCGAGGCGCTGAACCCCTCGCACCCGGCCCACGATTTCTTCATCGGCCGCCATTTGCGCCAATGGGAGATGATTTGCTCGATGAACTGGCTGCTGCCGCCGGACGTGGACGAGGAACGGTTCTACGACCTGTACACCCTGGCGATGAGCGCCATGGACGGTCTGCAGTACCGTTGGCTGGGTGACAATTCGATGAATCTGCTGGAGCAATGGATGAGCATCTCCGACATCATCTTCCCCGATAGCGAATGGCAGGGCTTCCGCGACCCCTCGGAGCACGACCCGAAGAACGAATCCTGCCTGCTGCCGCTTACCTTGTCGGCACGGCAGTAGCTCTGACCCCGAAGATCAGCAGAGCATTACAGCGGAAGATCGATATCGACCGCCCACCGCTCTTGTGCATATTCGCCATCGGCGGGGCCGTTCACGGGAAGCGGACCCGCCGATTTTCGTATCGGAAGCATCCGCGACTAGCGGATCGGCACCTTCTCCATGCCTTCGACCTCGGTTTCGAAGGCGTAGTAGGCTCCGATCAGACCGGCGTTGTTGGTGTGCCGGCAGCGCTTGACAACCGTGTGGAAATCGCTCCACTGCGGGATCTTGTCGAGCGCCGCATTGACCAGCGGCAGCAATTGCTGTTCACGGCAGATGCCACCGCCCAGCAGCACGCATTCGGGGTCGGCCACGGCGACGATGTTGAAAATGCCGATGGCAAGATAGTCGATCCACCGGTCCACGATCTTGCGCACACGCGGCTCATCGAGACGATGGAACAGGGTGGCCGGCACGATGGAGCCTGTCGGCACGTCGAATTCCTTGGCGTACTCCTCCGCCAGCACGATGGTCGACAGGTAATCCTGCATGGTGTGGAATCCACCGGTCTCATAGTTCGGGATCATCATGCCCAGCTCGCCTGCACGCCAATCCTTGCCTCGGCGGATCCTGCCGTCCAGGAACAACGCACCGCCCACACCGCTGTCGATGGTGATCAGCGCAAAATCGTCGAGTTTGACGGCGTTGCCGCTCAGCTTCTCCGCCATTGCCGCGCAGTTGGCGTCGTTCTCCATCCATGTGGGGATCGGGTCGTCAAGATAGCCCTGCAGTTT
This sequence comes from Bifidobacterium sp., assembly GCF_050874245.1. Lineage (GTDB taxonomy): Bacteria > Actinomycetota > Actinomycetes > Actinomycetales > Bifidobacteriaceae > Bifidobacterium. The sequence goes on from NZ_JBNMKH010000042.1 coordinate 4,069, forward strand.
TCTGCCGATTTCATGGCCGTACAGTATGCTTAGCGCGCCGGCGGTAACGGCGACCTGCTTCTCCGTGTCGATGAAGCCGGGCACGCTTATGGCGATGCCGTCAAGAGGGGCACGCTGCTTGGAAACAATATGCGCGAGCGCCTGGTAGAAGGGCTCCTCGCCGTCGACCGGAGTCGCGATAGTACCCGGAATGCCCATGCGCCCGTCCTCGAACACCACGTATCGGGTGAAGAACGTTCCGATTTCGAACGCAAGGATGCGCTTCTTTGCAGTCATATCGTTATCTAACCCATCTTTAATAAAATCCTGCCTTGGTACAGTATAGCGTTCCCGCCCATACTTAAGCGCTTCCGCCCAATCCCCCGATACGCTCAGCCAACACCCCTTTGCGTACCACCAATGCAATGGCGGAATCGAAGTGCGTCATAGCATATTCGTCTGCCATTGTGCAACATATGCCATAACAACTTGTCAATATTTATCGATACGGTTGCCTATTGGAGGCTCTTGCAATACACGCTTTTATGACTCCCGCCGCTTACGGCGGGCAGCCCCCTAGATACCCCCATCAATGACGTTTTCCACGTCGCGCGAAGACAGGAGAAATAGATGAGAAACAAGGCAATCGCATGCCTTGGCGCAATCGTCGCTTGCGCAACGGCTCTCGCCGGAATCCCGGCCACCGCCATGGCGGACGACTCCGCCGGCCTGACTCCCCAATACACCTACAATTCCCAGAACGATAACGGCATGACCTTCGAAAAGGTCAGCCACGCCGATCAGGGCCTGAGCCAGGCCGATGGCGTGGTCGATTACACCGGCGACGGCACCATCGCCCCCTATACCGCCGGCCTGAGCACCACCGGCAACGGCGACCGCGGCCAGTCCTACAGCTATGCGGCAGCATCCTCCGGCGACTGGGTCTACATCGGCACCATGTACGGCGGCCTCGGCGTGCAGGCCATTCTGAACCGCGATATGACAAGCCTCGGCCTGACCTCCAAGCAGGCCACCGCACTCATCCAGACCATGTACGCGGGCAACATGTACCTTGGCGAACCCGACGGCAAGAGCGCCGGCGGCATGCTGTTCAAGTTCAATGTGAAGACCGGCAAGACCAAGATCCTCATGTCCAAGAGCACCGGCATCGACGGAGGCAAGGGCGTGATCCCGACCTTCCGCAGCGCCTTCAAGATGAACGGCAAGCTGTACTTCGAGGGCATGGTCATGGACACCAACAACAAGGATCTCACCCAGCAGGAGATCCAGACCGCCATGGCCTATCAAAACGGATTCCCGTGCATCTACGAAGTCGACCCGGCCAACAACGACAAGCTCACCAAGGTGTATGACAGCGTCGACGTGGATGGCTTCCGTTCCCTGGTCAAGGGCAACGTGTTCACCTCCACCCGTGCCATCGGCTCCTTCGGCAATACGCTGATCGCCGGCGACCTCAAGCCGACCGCGGACGGCAAGGGCAAGGCGCTGCTTGTGGCATCCAAGACCCCGTCCGATCCGAACTCCTACAAAGTGATCGCCGACATGGCGAGCTTCGACAACCTGCCCGCCATCCACCGACAGGATGTCAACGGCGGCGGCGGTATCTATCAGGTGCAGGAGTTCAACGGCAAGCTGTACGTCGTGGTCTGCACCGGCGACACCAGCACCCTGAACGAAGAGACCGGAACCATGCGCTCCTTCGCCATTTACGTGGGCGAGAACAAGGGCGATTCCACCAACAAGGCCGATTGGACCTGGCGTCCGCTCGTAGGCGACACCGCCAAGGGCGCCAAGTACTACTACGGTCTTGACAAAAGCCGTGTGAGCGCCGGCGCCTGCACCCTGCAGGTCTACGGCGACCACTTGTACATCGGCGACTACAACGACGTGTCCAGCGCACTGCAGGGCTTCGTCACCAAAAGCAACTTCGTAACCCAAGCCACCAACCTCGAACAGTCCGTCAACCTATACCGCATGGACAAGAACGAGAACGTCGAGATGCTCGTGGGCGACAAGAACGACACCTTCCCGAAGGGCGGTTCCACCGGTCTGGGCAGCGGCTACGACAACCACATGAACCAATACACCTGGCAGACCACCGTTCACGAGGGCAAGATGTACCTGTCCACCATGAACACCACCACCTTGCTGGAACCGATCGCACAGTTCACCAACGGTGACATTCTCAACATGAACGAGAAGGATTGGAACAACACCGTCCACTACCTGCGCGTGTTCCTGCGCCTGCTGTGGGGCATGGGCCCGACCGACCCGGCTTCCGCCATCGCCACGCAGAGCAACGATCAGAACGCCAAGGTGACCACCCAGACCATGCCGTCCACCGACAATCCGGAGGCGCTGGTCGACTGGGCCCGCATCCAGGCCGGCAAGGACGCCTCCGCCGCGCAGCCGCAGACCGCCGACGCCAAGTCCGTCTCGTCCGCCAAGCCGATCAGCCTGACCGCCGCCCAGACCAAGGAACTGGTCGACGGCATCAAGGACGGCAGCATCGTTCCGGGCAGCCTGGCAGCCTCCGGCTCCTCCGATGAGGCCTCGCAGCTCTTCGACATCAACAACGAGCTGGACAACCTCGGCTCCCAGCTGTCCGACAAGGGCTCCGCCGATTTCGCCAACAACTACGGCGAAGTCACGGACGCGTTCTTCAGCATCGCCGACATCATTCCCGACAAGTTCAAGGGCCTGTACGAGATGCTGGTCAAGCTGACCAGCAAGGCCAACCTCAAGGCCTACGCCAAGTCCCTGCCGTACCTGGCCAAGTCCAAGCGCGGCTTCAACCTGTTCGAGATCACCGACCGTTCCGCCGCGAATGAGGGCGTGACCGTCGGCACCGTTACCGACAACGGCTTCGGCGACCCGTTCAACCACGGTCTGCGCATCTTCTGCGACACCGACGACTACATGGTGGTCGGCACCGCGAACCCGTTCTACGGTACCCAGCTGTGGCGCGTGCGCAATACGCAGTACGCCGTGAACGTCTCCGCGACCGAAGGCGGCTCCGCCTCCGCGGATGTCGAGCGCGCGGCCAAGGGCAGCAAGGTCACGCTGACGGCCACCGCGAACAAGGGCTACCACTTCAAAGAGTGGAACGTGCTGAAGGGCAACGTCTCCATCGAGAACAACGCCTTCGAGATGCCTGACGGCAGCGTCTCCATCCAGGCTGTGTTCGAAAAGGACGCTGTTGAACCGACGACGCCAACGACCCCGGCAAAGCCTGCCACAGACACGAAGCCATCCACAACACCGACCGGTGTCACGTCCACCCCTTCGACCGGCTCCTCCGTGCTCGGCATGGCGGTCGCCGCGGCTGTGGCACTGATTGCAGGCGCCGCGATTCTGCTGAAGAAGAAGCAGGCGTGATGATGACCGGCGGTGTGATCGCAGCCACCCGATGAACGCGGAACGGCGCCATACCACCGGTTCCTGACGAAGAAGGCCGATGTCCATCAAGGGCATCGGCCTTCTTCATATTCGGCTTCGTCGAGTGGAGCCGTTCCGCTCCGTCTAACGTGGTCTACAGCATTGCGATCACCGCAACGCAATCACATCCACGCCATACGGCTTAAGCTCGATCAGATCGTTGATGACGGTGCCGGTCAGCAGCTCCGTGCCACCGTTGAATTCGCTGAGGCACAGACGCTTGTCGGCGGCGCTGTTGTTGATGAGGAACGCGTAGCGGGTGCCGCCATCGCCATAGCGCACGGACAGGCTGACATCCTCCGGGGTATCAAGCGACTTCAGATCCAGCTCCTTGATGATCGGAGCCATGAACGCGCTCATGCCGGTCTCGTCCAACGGAGTGCCCACAAAATAGGCTTTGCCCTTGCCATACGCATTGACGGTGAGCGCGGAATGCCCAGCATAGAATTCGTCGCCGCCGTACGTAGCAAGACGCTCGGCACCTTCGCGATGAATAATGCTCGCCACGATCTCGCCCTTGGCATCAACCGTGCCGCCATGCACTTCGATGGTTTCGCCCGGCGCAAGCGCATCGATCTCTTCGACCCATACGCCCATAAGCCTGCGCAGCTTGCCCGGGTAGCCGCCTGGCACCACCAGATCATGCTCATCATGGATGCCGGCCATATAGCCGGTGATGAAGGTGCCACCATCCGCCACATAGGCTTCCAACGTTTCAGCCACACCAGGCAACACGGTGATCAGCGCCGGGGCGATGGCCAGATCATACTGGCTGAGCCGCGCAAGAGGCGTGGTGCTGGCGATCATATCCACCGGCACATTGCGACGCCACAACGCACGGTAGAAGCGATGAACCTCATTGGGATAGTTGAAGCCGGTGGTCGGGCCGACACAGCCTTCAAGCGACCAGTAGCTCTGCCAGTCGAACATGATGGCTACACGGGATTCGATGCGCGAGCCCATGATCCGCCTGCCGATGCGGTCCAGTTCCTCACCCAAGGCCGCGGTCTCCTTGAACACGCGGGACTCCTCGGTGCCGTCATGCGCGATGACCGCGCCATGGAATCGCTCGCAGCCGCCAAGGGACTGCTTCATCTGGAAGAACCGCACGGTGTCGGCGCCATGGGCCACGGCCTGCCAGCTGAGCTTACGCACTTCCCCCGGCTGCTTGACCTTGCAGAACGGGAACCAGTTCTGCTGGTTCGGGGTCTGCTCCATCAGCATGAACGGCTTGTTGCCGCCGATGCCGCGCATCAGGTCGTGGCACATGGCGGTGAAGCTCGGCGGGGTGTCCATGCCCGGATAGTTGTCCCAGCTGACCACGTCCATCTCCTTGGCCCACTCGAAGTAGTCGAGATCCTTGAACGTGCCCATGAGGTTCGTGGTGATCGGCGTGGTCGCGTCGTATTCGCGGATCGCGTCGCGCTCGTTCGTATAGCAGGCCAACTGCGCCTGGCTTTGGAAGCGGCGATAGTCCATCTGCAGCCCGGACACCACGCATTTGGCGTCGCTGATGCCGTCGCCGTAGCCGACGGCGGGCACCACGTCGCCCCAATCGTAGATGGTGTGGCTCCAGAAATTGGCGCACCACGCCTTGTTGAGCGCTTCGATGAGCTCGTCCTGGCCCTACGGCAGGCGCATGTCGGTGCGGTCGCGGCCTTCCAGATCATGTTCGTGGTCGAGTCCGCCGATGAAGACCACCGGATCTCCGGCGGCCGCGTACGCGCGGGCTTTTGCCACGGCCTCGTCACGCAGTTCGCGCGCGCGATTCACGTCTTTGGCATCGGAACCCTTGGAATTCTCAAGGCTTTCCTCCTGCCAGCTTTCGTCCTGGTTGATCTGTTTGGCGTCGTAGCCGAGCGCGTATTCGATTTCGACGTTGCCGCCGAGCTCGCCGTTGAGGCCGAGCAGCGGGGATACTTCGTGCAGCGCTTTGATGACGGCCGAGCCGCCGCCGTTGGAGTGGATGCGGTCGGCGTTGGCACCGATGACCAGCAGACGGGTCATGTTGCGTTCGTCGAGCGGCAGCAGGTGCGCGTCGTTTTTCAGCAGCACGATGGATTCGCGGGCGATGTCCAATGCCTTCGCCGCGTGGTCGAGCGTCGCGTAACGGCCTGGTTTGCGGCTTGCGTGCGCGTCGCCGAGCATGTGCAACGCGTCCATGACGGCGATCACGCGTTCGACTTTCCCGTCGACGTCGCTTTCCTTGACGTCGCCGTCTTCCACGGCTTTCTTCAGCGGGTTGGCGAAGTAGTAATCGTCGAAATTCGGCGTGACGGACAGTTCGATATCCATGCCGACTTCGGCGCTGGCTTTGGTGTCGCGCACCGCGCTCCAGTCGGAAACGACGAAACCGTCGAAACCGTATTCGTCGCGCAGGATGTCGTCGAGCAGCTGCTTGTGTTCGCAGCATTTGGTGCCGTTGACGAGATTGTAGGCGCCCATGACGGAGAGCACGCCGCCGTCTTGTACCGCCGCTTCGAAGGCCGGCAGGTAGATTTCGCGTAATGCCCGCTCGCTTACGGTCTCGTCAACGTCCAATCGGTCGGTTTCCTGGCTGTTGACCGCGTAATGTTTCGCGCAGGCGGCCACGTCGGATTCCTGCACGCCTTGGATGTAGGCCACACCTTGCGCGGCGGTCAGGACCGGATCCTCGCTCATGTATTCGAAATTGCGTCCGCACAACGGACTGCGTTTGATGTTGATGGAAGGGCCGAGAATCACGTCCTTGCCTCGGCCTCGGGCTTCCTCCCCCAATACTTCACCGGTCATGCGGGCCAGGTCGGGGTTCCATGTGGAGGCGACCGCCGAGCCGGACGGCAGGTAGGTCACATAGTCACGGGTGTTGTACAGCGGCGCCCAATTGTCGTTATGCAGTTCGGCGCGCACGCCCATCGGACCATCATCCATCCTGAGCGGCGGAATGCCCAGTCGTTCGGCGTTGCCGTTGCGGAACAGGCCTGCGGCGTGCACAATGGCGATTTTCTCGTCCAGCGTGAGTTGCGCCGTCAGTTCCCTGGCTTTGGTTTTGTTGGCTTCAGTAATTACGGTCATGCGTTTTTCTTTCGTTTCATTGCGATTCGACGGTGTGGAGATTCATCATCGAACGCGCTCCTCACGAAAGCATGGAGGAAAGTGGACATGGAAAAAGCGGAAAAGTTCCGACAGGCAAGAAGGAGACGACGACGTCCGTCGGAATATGCGGAACCGGAAGAGTTGCGGGGCGTCGGCCCGGTTCGAAGAGTCCGACGCCCCTTGTTGGTTATGTGATTAGGCGAGGCGTTCCGGCCGAAGCGAAAACGCTCCAGCCGGAACGCCAGGAATTACTTGGCCTGCTTGACGATGTCCTTGCGGGCCTGGATCAGGTCCTTGGCGTTCTGCTGGTCGACCTTGAGGACTTCCTTGTAGCCGAGGTTGTCGATCTTGGTGCGGGCTTCGTCAAGGGTCTTCTCGAACTTGCCCGCAGCGGTGATGGCCTGCCAGGAGGCGTTCACCGTTTCGGACTTGACGGAGCTGCGGGTGGCGGAAACCGTGGAATCCTCCTGTGGAGTGGTGTAGGACGCACCGGCTGCGATGGAGAGCTTGCCTGCCTTCTGCAGATAGTCGATGTCGTTGGTGGCGTTCTCCATGTGGGCGGACCAATCCTTGAACAGCTCGGTCTCATCCTGGTTGGACTTCCACAGCAGCGGGTTGTAGGCCTCGCCGGTGTTCGGGTCGATGTCGTTCTGAGACACGGCCTTGAAGTTCAGCTTAGAGTAGCCGTCATCGTAGCTGGAGCCGCCAAGCTTGGCGGAGACCTTCAGGTTGGCGTGGTCGCCGGTCATGGCCTGCTGGCCGAACTTGGTCAGGGTCGGGTTCTTGCCGTCCTTGTCGGTGGTGAAGCAGCCCAGATCCTTCGGGCAGGCGGCGCCACCGGAGTTGGAGGAAGAGGCGTAGATGCCTTCCGGAGAATACATCCAGTCGATGAACTTGGCCAGACGGGCCTTGTTCTTGGCCTTGGAGCCGATGGCCACGATGGTGGCGCCATCACCGTCAGGCTGGAAGCCGTCGGAATAGACCTTCATGTTCTCAAGCGGAGCCAGCATGAAGCCGACGCCTTTGGCCTTGTTCTCGTCGGAGTTCATACGCGGCTTGCCCAGCCAGCTCCAGATGGACAGCATGGTCTTGCCGTTGGTGACCTTGGTCCGCATGGTATCCCAGTCCTGGGTGGTGGAATCAGGATCGACCAGCCCCATGGATTCGGCCTTGTTCAGGAACTCCAGGGCCTGCTGGTAGATGCCGCCCTCCTTGGTGGCGGGCTGCACGTCCTTACCGTCGGCGGAGATGAACACGGAACCCTGGTTGGTGTAGCCGAACCAGCTGCAGATGGATGCGGCGTTCTGCATCACATCGCCGTCCCGATCCTTGAACAGTGACATGGCGTAGATGTCGTCCTTGCCGGTATCCTGGCGAGCCCTGTCCTGCATCTGCTTAAGCACATTGAGCAGACCGTCGAGATCCTTGATCTGCGGGTAGCCGATCTCCTTGTAGATATCCCAGCGGATGTACGGTGCGGCAGCCGACTCGTTGCCTTCGCTCGGGTCGGTCGGAGACTGGGAGGAGACACCCTGAGGAACACCCCACACGCCATCCTTGCCGGCCTGCTTGGCGATGGACTTGACCGCGGAATCGTACTTCTTGACATTCTTCATGCTGGAGTAGTACGGGGTCATGTCTTCGATGAGCTTGGCCTTGACCAGCTTGTTCAGACGCCCGTTGCCGGTACCGACAATCACCAGATCGCCAAGGTTGCCGGAAGCGGAGCGAGTATCGAACACGGTATCGCCGCCGGACACGTTCGGAGCGATGATGTTCAGCTTGATGTTGAACTTGTCTTTGACGATCTTGGCGAACCAGCCGCTCTTTTGCAGACCCTGGCTGCTGGCCAGCGAGTCGAATACCTCGACGGTCATTTCGGAACCGTCGTCCTTGGTGTCGGCACTGTTGCTGCCGCTGCCGCAGGCCGCGAGCGACAGCAGCGTAGCAGCCGCAACGCCAGCCGCAATCGCGCGGGTGGTGATTTTCTTCAGTTCTATGCGGAAACCTCCTTGTATTCCTTCTTCTGATATTCAGTTATGGGGAAAAGAATCGTTGTGTTGTTAATCAGCCTTTAACCGCGCCCAGCATCATGCCCTTGACGAAGAAGCGCTGGAAGAACGGGTAGGTGAACATGATCGGCAGCACCACGATGACGGAAACCGTCATACGGATCGAGGTCGGCGTCGCGGCGCTTGCCAGAGCGGCGACATTCGCCGAATTCGCCTTGGCCGCATTCGCCAGTGCGGACGCCTGGTTGATGTAGGTGTACAGCAGGTACTGCAGCGAGTAGAGCTTCGAATCGGTCATGTAGATCAGGGTGTCCTGGAAAGAGTTCCACTGGTTCACGGCCGAGAAGATGCCCACGGTCGCCAGAATCGGCGTGCACATCGGCAGGATGATGCGGGTGAACACGGTCAGCGTGCCGGCGCCGTCCATTTCAGCGGCTTCCTGCAGCGACGGCAGTGGCCGCAAAACCCTTGCCGCATCGGCGCTAAAGTATTGTTATTCCAACAAACTAAGTGCTCTTGGAGAGCTATTTATAATCTTATAAATAGGGCGTGTCGCACAATACGGCACAGTACTATCGGCAATAGCCGAACACATCATCGAGGAGGATTCATGCGGTTCAACATCAACGCGCCCTTCTGGCGTTTCATGGACACCCTGCTGCGTTTCGTCGGGCTTAATCTGGTCTACCTCATCACGCTGATCCCAAACGTCACCATCGGCCCGGCACGCGCGGCATTGTATTCCACAATGTTCGCCTATGACGAGCATGACGACATCCGCCTCGTCAAGGAATATCTCACCCGCTTCAAACGCGAGTTCAAACAGGGACTTGCGGCCTGGGTGCTCGTCGCCATCCTCGCCACCGCCATCCTCTTCGGCCTGTCGTTCTGGAAGGCGTGGGATACCAACGCCTCCTACATACCGCTGATCCTTCTGGTCATCGCCGCCGTGGTCGTGGCGCTGTTCGCCGAATACGCCGCACCGTTGCAGGCACGCTTCGCCAACACCACCGGCAGGCTCTTCTCGCTATCGGCGATGTTCCCCTGGCGAGCCTTCCCCTGCTCGCTCGTCCTCGTCGTCATCGACGTACTCGCGGCCGGCCTGTCATATTTCGTACCGCTCATACGCGTTCTCGCCATCCTCTTCGGCATCGCCTGGGTGGCGTATGCGAAATCCCTCATTCTGCTGTGGGGCTTCAAACGGTATGGCGGAACGGGCAAAGTGGAGAATCCGCAATATGTCAATGCGCACGAGTGACGTTGCGGCGGCGCTCAGGAATCATGCTTTGTCGGTGATGAACGTCAGCGGATTGTCGATGAATTTGCGCAAGCCGACTTCCGCGGCACCGTACAACGCCGGATGGTCGGCCACCAACGGGATGGACACGCTCACCTGCATGTCCGACGCCCCCAAGACCTGCGATTCCAAACGGTTTTCGAGCGTTTCGTAGAAGAACGGCCCGAAATCGGTCCACCAACCGCCCAGCAGCACGGTATCGACATCGGCCAGATTCAGTGCGGAGCCGATGGCCGAGGCCAGCGCGTCGATGGCCCGTCCGACGGCCTCCACGGTCCGCACATCATGGGAATGCCATGCGTCCAACAGACGCTCCAGTGCCTCACCGCTCGAAGCCGCATTCTTTTCGGCCACTCCGGAAGCCTCGACCAGCGCGCGACGGCCAGCATACGTTTCCAAACATCCGCGTCGTCCGCATCCGCACAGCGGACCGTCCAAAGACACCGACACGTGACCGATCTCACCGGCGAAACCGTGGCTTCCCGACACGATCTCACCGTCACGGACGATCGCGCCGCCGATGCCGATATCGCACGACAGATACAGGAAAGAGTCGGCGCAATCCACGCCATCGAACACGTCCGCACGCGCACAGGCATATCCCGGAATCTGCGCGATGGCGGCCAGCTTCGCCTCATTGCACGGGGTAACGTCATACCCTCGCATAACGTCGAACGTGGTCAGATCGACATTCTCCCAACCGAGATTGCGGGCCATGAGCAGCCTCTTGTCGGAGGTGACCAAGCCCGGCAGCGCACACGAGACGCCCGCGATGATGCATCGTTTCGATTCCAGATCCTCAGCCATCGCCTTGGCCATGGCGTCAAGCTTGCCGAATACGACGTCCGGCTCGACGCCGCTCATGTCGGCATCCACCCATTCGTGCCTGAGTATGTCGTGGTTGATGTCCAAAGCCATGCATCCATAGCCGTCGGTGTTGACCTGCATGCCGACGCCGCACACCTTGCCGCCTCCCAGCATCAACGGCGTGGACGGGCGCCCATAGCTGGCCGAGTTCTGCGGCTCACCCTCCTTGACGACGCCCGCATCGATCAGCAGCGACACCAGCAACGACATCGTCGCCTTGGTCAGCCCGGTCTCCTTGGCAAGATCCGCTCGGCTCATCGGCCCGGAGGCACGCAGTAGCGTGTCGATCACCACCGAAAGATTGTGATTGCGCAGATCGTCCTGATTGATCCTGCGAAGAGATGCCATAGCCGTTCCCGTCCCTGCCCTGTTTGCCGTGTTGCCGCATCAGCATGAATTCCCCGAACCGATGTTCCAGAGCCTTTCCTGATGCTACACTACTATAGTATAGTTTATTCATCTAACTATTAACCGTGCGCCACCGGCGAACGGCACATGCAAGGAGGCAACACAAACTATGGCAAGGACTCTGGTTGCAGGCGTCGACACATCGACGCAGTCCTGCAAGGTACGCGTGACGGACGCCGAAACCGGCGAGCTTGTACGATTCGGGCAGGCCAAACACCCGAACGGCACATCCGTCGACCCCTCATACTGGTGGAGCGCATTCCAAGAGGCCGCCGAGCAGGCCGGCGGCCTGGACGACGTATCCGCGCTGGCCGTCGGCGGCCAGCAGCACGGCATGGTGATCCTCGACAACCAAGGCGATGTGATCCGCGATGCGATGCTGTGGAACGACACCAGTTCGGCGCCCCAGGCTGCGGCTCTGATCGAAAAGCTCGGCGCAGCGCCCGCACAAGACGGCGAGCCGGAAGACCCAATCGCCCGAGGCAAGCAGCGTTGGGTCAAGGCCGTGGGCTCCTCCCCCGTCGCCTCCTACACGCTGACCAAGGTGGCATGGGTGGCCGAGAACGAGCCCGAAAACGCCAAGAAAATCGCCGCCATCTGCCTACCTCACGACTGGCTGAGCTGGCGCATCGCCGGTTACGGCCCGGTCGCCGAAGGCGAGGACGCCCATCTTGAAGCCCTGTTCACCGACCGCTCCGACGCCTCCGGCACCATCTACTACGATGCCGCGTCGAACGAATACCGCCGCGACCTGATCGCCATGGTGCTCGAGGCCGCGGAAGGCGCCGAAGCCGCGCAATCGCACGCCGAGGCCATCGTGCTGCCCACCGTGCTGGGGCCGCGCGACGCCGCCCCCGTCAAGGCCGATCCGGCCATCGCCGGCAAGAACGTCGAAGGCGGCTGCCTGCTCGCCCCCGGCGGCGGCGACAACGCCATGGCATCGCTGGGACTGGGCATGGCCGTCGGCGACGTGTCCATTTCCCTGGGCACCTCCGGCGTGGCCGCAGCCATCTCCGAGAACCCAACCTACGACCTGACCGGCGCCGTATCCGGCTTCGCCGACTGCACCGGGCACTACCTGCCGCTGGCCTGCACCATCAACGGTTCGCGCATCCTCGACGCCGGCCGCGCCGCCCTCGGCGTGGATTACGACGAACTGGCCAAGCTGGCCTTCGCCTCCAAGCCCGGCGCCAACGGCATCACCCTGGTGCCGTACTTCGACGGCGAACGCACGCCGAACCGCCCGAATGCCACCGCCACCTTCTCCGGCATGACTCTGGCCAACACCACACGCGAGAACCTGGCCCGCGCCTTCGTCGAAGGACTGCTGTGCTCCCAGCGCGACTGCCTGGAGCTCATCCGATCCCTGGGCGCAAGCATCACGCGCATCCTGCTCATCGGCGGCGGCGCGAAGTCCGAAGCTATCCGCACGCTGGCACCAAGCATTCTGGGCATGGACGTGACCCGACCCGCCACCGACGAATACGTGGCCATCGGCGCGGCCCGCCAGGCCGCCTGGGTGCTGTCCGGCGAAACCGAGCCTCCGGCATGGCAACTCACCATCGACGGCGTGGAGACCGGCGAACCGACCGAAGCCGTATACGAAGCCTACGCCAAGGCCCGCGGCTGATCCATCACCGCAGGAATTCAGGCATAGGGCCGGGAAGCTTCCCAACAATGGGGCTTCCCGGCCCTATGCTGATTCATGAACCATACTCATAGAAACGACAATATGAACGACAGCTTCCGTATAAGGCTTTACGCGCTCACCTGCATCGCATGGCTGGAGAAATCGATTTGCCGTCAACACACCCTATGAAACGTTTGCAAAACTACAGCAAACCTTCCACATCGGCGAAGGCAGGGTCATGTTCGGGAATCTCACGAATCACATGCGCTGGATTGCCCACGGCTATGACGTTCTCCGGAATGTCACGTGTCACCACGGACCCGGCGCCGATGATGGAATTCGACCCGATGGTCACCCCCGGCGTGACCGTCACATTGGCGCCGAACCACACGTTATCACCGATGGTCACGGCACTGGCATGCTCCCAGCCCGCCAGGCGGGTGGCAGCGTCCTTGGCATGGTTGGGTGTGGCGATGGTGCAGCGCGGACCGATCAGACAATCCTCACCGAGCGTCACATATCCGCCGCCGCACACCATGAAATCCTTGTTGAGGAACGTGCCGCGGCCAATGGTCAATCCGATGCCATAATCGACATTGAACGGCGGCGTGAACTGCACGCCCTCCCCCGCGTCCGGAACAAGCTCATGGAACAGACGGTACGCCTCGTCCGGATCATCGAAGAAGATGCGGTTGATCTTCGCGCAGGCGCGCATGGCCTCGCCTGTGAATTTCGGCAGCGACTTCGATTTGCGATATTGCGTCGGCTTGCCGGCGAACAGTTTGGTCAGATCCTCGTCGGACGCGATCAGCGCTTCCGTCTCCTGCGTCATATCCGTCTCCTTCATCACATTCCACCGCACTATAGTGAACGCTCACACCATACTATATTCACTTACTTGACCATGACGCATGAAACGTTACCCGGCGTATCGTGGCATCCACCGAACAGCATAGAGACCACAGATGGCGATTGAACAGACCAGTTCCACCTCCAGACTGCATGATGACGCGTTGGAACAGACCATCGTTCATCGGCGAGACACTTTGCGCCAACGCGCTTGCGGCCCCTGCGGACTGGCCGAACACGGTAATGTTCGCAGGATCGCCACCAAACAAGGCAATATTGTCCTTTACCCACTGAATGCCCATCCGCTGGTCAAGAAATCCGAAATTCGCACAAGGCCGTCCATCAACCGCTTCCTTTTCCAACATGGCATGCGCGAAAAACCAAACACATTCAACCGATAAGCAATGGAGACCACCACCACGCCCTGACGGGCCAGCTGCTCTCCATTGAACTCCTTCTCACAGGTAGATCCAGTCTGAAACGCTCCACCGTAAAGCCATACCATCACAGGCAGCCCATGCCCATCGCAACGGGAATCCGTACGAATCTCGGAACCACTGCCGCATCCACGCAAGGCCGGCGTCCAGATATTCAGATACAGACAATCCTCAGCCATCGGAGTGTCAGCGTCAATCTGCCATTCCCTGCCGTAGAACTCATCCGAGCCGGGCAGCGGCTGCATCGGCATCGGCGCGAAATCACCGGCTTCGAGCACGCCATCCCACGCTTCAGCAGGTTGTGGCTCACGCCAGCGTAACTCATCAACAGGCGGCTTGGCATATGGAATGCCCCGAAACACGGTGATCACAGGATCCGCATCGGAGAATCCGTCGACACATCCTTGACGAATCATGACTTGTCTGCGCATGACTGCTCCTAATCAACCATGGGCAACGGCAGATGAAACGGCGGAAGCAGAACACCGTCCCCGTCGCAGATGAGACCGGATTCCGGGCTGTTGCTCCACGCATACCGCACCTCGTCCGGCATGCGCGACGGTATGCGCGCCACAATATCGCAACCATCCAGCCATGCCTCAGCCCGCACCGAAGTGGCGCAGTCGTGCCACAGGAAATCAATTTCTCGCGGAACGTCACCATCCAACGTCATCAGATGGCGATTCTGCGATTGCATCTGTTCGCCCATGGAATTCCGCCACACGCAGTGCATCCTCAACAATCCATCGTCCGCCTCTGCGGTTTCAACAACCGGCTGAGGCTGAGCCTGCTGGCCATACACAAAATCCATCGCGACATTGAATGCACGATCCGCGATGGTTTTCTTATCATGAGGATGCAAATCATTGCTTTCACCGGCATCAAGCGTCACCACCGCAGCCACGTGTTCAAGTTCGTCCGCCACTCTCCATTCCTGTTCTCGAATAAGCGGCCAACCACCATCCTCGATGGCGTCGATGCCGAATTTCGGAAGCTGGACGATCAGGAACGGCATATCCGGCTGATGCCACTTGCCACGCCACAATTTAATCATGGCTTTCAGCTCATCGCCATAACGCATGGCGTAGTCGCCGGTATTCGATTCGCCCTGATACCACAGCACGGCCCGCACCGCATATGGAAAACACGGGGCGAGCATGGCGTTGTACAGGCCGGTCGGCTTCCATCTGACGAAATCCTCGAATGGGCAATCGCGGTCAGCTTCGGCGGTCACGGCATACTGCCAAATGCCGGACAGGTCGAAGATATCGTCTCCGATGGTCAGTGTCATCCGTTTGCCGGGCGTCACACGGCCGCCGGGCCGTTCAACGACCAGACGCATGCGGATTTCGTTCGCGCCGGCGCGCAACACGCCGGCTGCGACCGGATAGTCCCGCGGCTCATACACATTGCTTCGCCCACCGACCAACACACCATTGACCCACGTATGGTCGGCATCATTCATGGTGCCCAGACGCAGTAGGGCGGGCTTCCCCGCATCCGACGGAGG
>NZ_JBNMKH010000043.1:0-19267 GCF_050874245.1 Bifidobacterium sp.
AAGATGTCGTTCGGCCATTTCAATTCGACCTTCCCGTCGAGTGTGCCATCAAAGTCGACCACCACGCCGGCGACGGCGTCGCGTACGGCGAGTCCCGCGATCATCTGCAACCATCCGTTGACGGACGTGTCCCGCACGATCGAAGCGGGAACGCTCGTCACCAAGGAGACGATGAACGATTCACCCTTCACGCTGACCCACCGATGGTCAAGCCGGCCACGTCCCGCGGTCTGCTCGTCCGCGCATATCGCCACGATCTCATGGCCCGTCCAATCGCGCATGCCGAATCCATCGGCGCTGCTGTATTTCCCGGAACCGAACAAGCGGCCCTCGCGCAACTGCTCCGCAGCGTAGGTGTTGGTGGAATCGACCGAATCGAGCGCCACCACCATATCGGCGGCCACGCAGGTACGAGGCATGGTCAATGCGGAATCCTTCATCATCATTCTCGCTCCTTAACACGCATCACGCATGCCCAGCCGTCGTGCGTTGGCCGCGGCGAGCCTCGTGGCACGCGATTCACGCCAGAATTGCAGGCACAGGAAGCCGAACACGAACGCCACCGGAAGCATGTGCCGTTCGAAATTGTTGGCCGGCGCGGTGATCATCACGCCCATGAGCAGCAGCAACGGCAGGTGCCACGACAGCGAGCGCCACCGGCGCAGCACCACTTCCGCGGCACCGATGATCAGCGTCAGCGTGACGTACAGGTTGCCGTGCGTCACCCATCCGACCACGGGGATGTTTCCCCATTTCTTGGCGAAGCCGGCCACCTGGTCGCGCCACTTGTGGTTGTACAGGTGGATCCATTCGTTGTCGGACTGCACGTAGTCGTTGTTCACGTAATAGTCCATGGACACGTACGGCAGGTCGACCACGTCGAAATATCCGAAGCATTCCGCGAAGAAGGCGTCAAGCGCGATCTGCGGGTTCGCCTTGACGATCTGCCACCATGCGTCGTTGAAGTTCGCCATGTCCTTTTTGGTGACGGTGCGCCACTTGTAGCTCACCTTCTTGGATTGGATGCCGGACGATTTCACCGGATCGGCGTCCTGCTGGAAGTACGATTCCGCCATCTGGTCGAGGTTGAAGATCGGAGCGAGCTTTTTGGCGGCGTCCTCGGGGATGCCCTGCGGATTGTATTTCGCGACGCGGGCGATCTGCTGCAGCTGGATGCCGCGGCTTTCGATCGGGTCGCCGCCGATGATGGCTCCACTGTTCACCAGATACACGAGGCCGCCGTGGATGAGCACGGTCGGCAGCAGCAGCGCGACCGCGTACGTCTTCCAGCGTTTGCGGTCGTTGATCAGCGCCAGCACCGCCGCGAACAGGATGATGTACCACGCGTACTTCGCGCTGATCAGCATGACGCAGCTCGATGCGAACAGCGCGCACAGCGAGCGTTTGCGCAGTTTCATGGGCTTGCCGTTGATGGTGGGTAGCGCTTTGATGTGCGTCATGTGCAGCTCGTACCACACGCCGAACCACCAGACGAACGCGAAGGCGAACAACGGCGATTTGGTCAGCGAGATCGTGGCGAACACTGACAACGGGCACACCATGAAGAACAGCAGAATGACGAAACGCGTCTTCGCTCCGGCGCGCAGTCTGGACGGACGCGCCACCACGCCAGCCTCGGGATGGGCGAAATCGCGCATGTTCCAGCAGTCGTGGCGTTCCGGATGCGAGAAGTCGAATGTGCCTACGCCCAGTCGGCGCCATGGCAGGTTGAAGAAGCGGTTCGCGGTGGCGGCGCAGCAGAACGCGGCGAACAGCCACTGCAACGCGGCCAGGACGACGATGCCGGCGTCGTTGGAGCCGGTGAGATAGCGGGAGACCGCAGCGAAGGCGCCGTAGACGACGGTCAGCACGACGTTGTGCTGGTCGGTCAGATACGTGGGGTTGGCCGGCCACATGTAGTGCGCGGTCGGGTAGATGTCCATCGGCACGAACGAGAAGAATCCGATGTACGGCTGTTTGAGTCCCGTCCACTGGTTCAGGGCCCAGCTGAATTCGCGGATCTGCGAGCGGATGTCAGCGCCGAACGCGGCGAGCAGCGTGGTCGGCACCCACAGCCAGCCGATCACGAACACCAGCATGAGCTTCCACCAACAGTCGGTGCAGCTCGTCAATTTGCGGCCGGTCCAGACGATCACCGCGTGGACTGCGCGTCCCGGACGGCTGTGCGCGGCATCGTGCAGGTGGCGCAGCATGATGCCCAGCACCGTCGTGGGAGTCCCCGCTATCTCGTGGCGGAGCTTCTCGTGACGGCGTGCGAAATATCTCGGCAGCACGCGTTCTCCGCGGCCGTATCGGACCAGCGCGCGCAGCACCGCAAACGCAATGACGAAGGCGATCGCCATGTACGCCGCATTGATCCACCCGAAACCGGACAATCCCGTGCCGAACCAGTACAGCGGGCCGATGGCGCAGCACCACGCGACCCACAGGCATGCCAGCACGCCCAACGTCCAGCTGAGGACCGTCGCCACCTTTCCGGCTTTCTTCTTTTCGCTCATAAGCGGCATATTACCGTCACTGCCCGAATGCGGCCGGATCGGCCGACGGAAACGTTCGGCGATTCAAGGGGCGTGACGGCTAGAATGGTCGATTATGATTTCCGAGCAGGCAGATATTCTCGACCTTTTGTCAGGGCATACCGATGATGCGACCATCGAACGGCTGGCCTTCGAATGCCTGTTGACGAATATGACGGACGAACGCGTGGTCTCGCTGATGAACGTCCTCGGATGGCAGGGCGATTTCGATTGCTTCGCGATCGGAGGGGTTCCGGCCGCCAGTCTCGCCTCCGCCTCCCTTGACATCCGCAAGGCGGTTCGCGACTTGGGTGGCGAGCAAGTGATCATCGGCACCTACGGGCATTTTCTGCTGGCGCTGATCCGCCAGATGAGCGCCGTCACACCGGAGGTGACCTGCACTTCGGTCATGCCGGCCTTCAGCGAGGACGAGCCGCTGTATCTGAGTCCCGTCCGTTCGGATGTGGACGGAGCCTCGCATGCGCTTCGCGAGACGATGTTCTCGCTGCAAGCAGCTCCCGCGCTGCCCGAGCCCTCACGCCCGTTGCGCGATGACGAACTGCTGCCGGAGCGCGCGCTGCTCGGCGACGATTACGCGCGCGAGGAGCTGTATTGGAACGTGTACCAGGTGCTGCGCGGCGACAATCCCGATGACCCCACTTATCTGACGGTGTCCACGTTCCTGCGGTACGGCAGTTCGCTGGAGAATACGGCGAAGGAGCTGAACGTGCATCCGAACACCGTGCGGTACCGTCTGAAGCGCGCAGCCGAGACGACCGGCTGGGATGCCACCGATCCGCGCGACGCGTATGTGCTGACCACCGCGCTGGCAATCGGCCGTATGCGCGATCATTGATTGTTTTGAACGTGACTGCTTTGAACATTCGTCCGATGGCCATCCGATGACCGTCCGCTTCGATTGCGCGGATGCCGATCATCCGATCGACGGATGTGAAGAATGCGACGAATACGAAAGGACCCGCACCTGCGTTGGCAGATGCGGGTCCTTTGCTTGCGTCACGCGTTAGTTCGCGTTATGACGTCGTTCTCAGGCGATGACCGACGGATCGACCGGGACACCCGGGTTCATCGTGGAGGTGATGGTCGCCTTGGTGACGTAGCGGCCCTTCACGGTGGCCGGCTTCAGACGCTTGACTTCGTTGGCGACGGCCTTGAAGTTCTCGTCCAGAGCCTGCTCGGTGAAGGACATCTTGCCGATGAGGAAGCTCAGGTTGCCGTTCTTGTCGACACGGAAGTCAACCTTGCCGCCCTTGATGTCCTTGATGGCCTTGGTGACGTCCATGGTCACGGTGCCGGTCTTCGGGTTCGGCATGAGGCCACGCGGACCGAGCACGCGGCCGAGGCGGCCGACCTTGCCCATCATGTCCGGGGTGGCGACGACGGAATCGAAGTCGAGGAAGCCGTCGGCGACCTTCTTCACGAGGTCGTCGTCACCGACGATGTCGGCGCCGGCCTCGAGGGCTTCGGTGGCCTTCGGGCCACGGGCGAAGACGAGGACCTTGGCGGTCTTACCGGTGCCGTTCGGCAGGTTCACGGAACCGCGGACCAGCTGGTCGGCCTTGCGCGGATCCACGTTCAGGCGCAGCACGGCCTCAACGGTCTGATCGAACTTGTACTCCGGCATGCTCTTGAGGAGAGCGATGGCTTCGTTGGCGGTGTAAAGGTTGTTGAAATCGACCTTCTCAGCCGCTTCGCGATACTTCTTGGAACGCTGTACCATTTGTCCTTCTCCTCTCAGTCGGTAACCGTGATACCCATCGAACGGGCGGTGCCCGCGATGATCTTCATGCCGGCTTCGACGTCGCGTGCGGACAGATCAGCCATCTTGATTTCAGCGATCTCACGGACCTGAGCCTTGGTGACGGAGCCGACCTTGTGGGTCAGCGGGTTCTCGGTACCCTTCTGGATGCCAGCGGCCTTCTTCAGCAGAGCTGCTGCCGGCGGGGTCTTCAGGATGAAGGTGAAGGAACGATCTTCGTAGACGGTGATCTCAACAGGGATGACCTGGCCCATCTTGTCCTGCGTGGCAGCGTTGTACTGCTTGCAGAAGTCCATGATGTTCACGCCATGGGAACCCAGAGCCGGGCCCAGCGGCGGAGCCGGGTTGGCCTTGCCGGCCTGAATCTGGAGCTTGAGAAGCGCCGAGACTTTCTTCTTAGGAGCCATTGTATGGTTCTTCTTTCTGTGAAGCGGTGGTTAGCGGCACCGGAGTAGGTCTCCCGCGTCCGGTTCCTTCCGCAACGTATATTGCTGTGCTGTGCTAGCGGACCTCATGCGATTCGGGCACGGAAATCCTCCAGACACAACTTTTCCATTATGCGCTCCCATAGCGACATCGATACAGAAAAACCCCGCCGAAGCGGGGCCCAAAACTGAAATTTTGAAATTTCATGATGCCGCGCGGTAGCAAGGCGCACCGAAGGAAGCGGTACAAAGGTACCACGACTGAAGAGCAACGCAGCTAACGCGCCACCGAACAAACTGAAATTTCATGATGCCGCGCGGTAGCAAGGCGCACCAAGCGAAGGCGTACCAAGGTACGTCGAGCTTGGAGCAACGCAGCTAACGCGCCATCATGGAATTTCAGGCTAGTTTCTCGACTTGGTTGAAGCCCAGCTCCACCGGCGTGTCGCGTCCGAAAATGGACACGAGCACGGTGAGCTTCTGCGTGGCCGGATCGACTTCGGAGACGACGGCGGCCATGGTGGTGAACGGTCCGTCGGTGACGGTGACCTGATCGCCGGGTGCGTAGGAGACTTCGAGGGTGCGCTTCTTGGCCGCGGCCGGCTTGTCGCCGGCGGCCCTGAGCGCTTCGGAGGCGATCATCGGAGCCATCATGGAGACGACTTCCTTGCGGGACAGCGGTGCCGGATCCTTGGTGGGGCCGACGAAGCCGGTGACGCCTTCGGTTTCGCGGACGATGCGGCGGGCGTTCTCATCCGGGATCATACGGATCAGCACGTAGCCGGGCACGCGCACTCGGGTGATGACCTTCTTGCCCTTTTCGGTGTGCTTTTCGACTTCCTCCATCGGCACTTCGACCTGGAAGATCTTGTCTTCCATGCCAAAGCTGGCCACACGGGATTCGACGTTGGTCTTCACACGCTTCTCATAGCCGGAATAGGTGTGCAGCACGTACCACTTGCCTTCGAGGTCGCGTAGGCTCTTGGAGAATTCCTCGACGGCCTTGGCGCCGGCATCCTGCTCGGGCTCCTCGGCATCCTCAGTGGTTTCCGTGTTCTGCTCGGCCGGAGCGTCCTGCTCGGACTGGGCGGCTTCGCCGCCGGCGGTCTGCTCGGCTTCGCCTTCCGCCGGGAGCGCCGCTACTGCAGCAGCCTCACGCTCGGCTTCGGAGGCCTCGTCGAGGTTGTCGGAAAACACTTCGTCAGTCATGCACTTTCACCTTCACGTTGGTTATCAGCCGAAGATCCACAGGGTCAACTTGCCCAGACCGAAGTCCATGCCGGTGACCAGTGCCATGAGCAGCAGCACGAAGATGAACACGGCGAGGGCCCAGAAGAACAGTTCCTTGCTGGTCGGGGTCACTACCTTGCGGAGTTCGTCGATGATTTGTTTGATGAACAAGCCAATGCGCATGAAGATGTTCGGCTTAACGGCCTTTTCGCTGCTCTGTGCCTTCGCCATGATGATCCTCCGCTGAGCTTGTTGTAAGAAGCTTGGCAGGGAAGGCGGGACTCGAACCCACAACCTACGGTTTTGGAGACCGTTGCGCTACCAATTGCGCCACTTCCCTAGGTGAACTCTGCAGCCTTCTCTTGGTGGCGAGGATTCACACAACCACGCATGAGACAAGCGGCAAAACCGCCAAGTCGAAATAATAGCGGGTTTTCGCGACTTCGTCCAACCGGTTTCACGAGATCTGTCGAAAAACCGCTATTTTCCAACGAAAAAAAGATTCGCACCCCGGCATGTCACCGAAGTGCGAATCGTCGAAATCCGTCAATCGGGGAAAGACCCCGGACTATGGAATCAGCCTTCGACCCAATTCTTCATGCGGCGCATGCCTTCGACCAAATCGTCATCGGCAAGCGCATAGGAGAAGCGCAGATAGCCGGGAGCGCCGAACGCCTCGCCCGGAACGGCGGCGACGTGACCCTCGTCCAGCAACGCGGCAGCCAGTTCGGAGGTGTTGGCAAACGTGGTCTTGTTGGCGCCGAGCGGCTTGCCCAGCAGCGCGGTCACGTCGGCGAACGCGTAGAACGCGCCGGTCGGAGTGGGGCAGTTCACGCCTTCGATGTCGTTCAGCGCGGCGACGATCGTCTGGCGGCGCTTGTCGAAGGCGGCGCGCATCTCGTAGACGGCGTCCAGGGATCCGGACACGGCCTCGATGGCGGCACGCTGGGAGATGTTGTTCACATTGGAGGTCATGTGGCCCTGCAGCTTGGACGCGGCTTTGGCCACGTCCGCCGGGGCGATCATCCAGCCGACGCGCCAGCCCGGCATGGCGTAGGTTTTGGCCACGCCGTTGAGCACGAGCAGCTGGCCGCGCACTTCGGGAACGGCCGCGCCGATGTAGGTGGTCTTGGCGCCGTCGTAGTTGAGGTGCTCGTAGATCTCGTCGGAGATGACCCACACGTGGTGTTCGATGGCCCATTCGGCGATGGCCTTGACCGTTTCCGGCTTCCACACGGCGCCGGTCGGATTGTTCGGCGTGTTCACGATGATGGCTTTGGTGCGCTCGGTGCGGGCGGCCTCGATGTCCTCGATGCTCGGTTCGAAATTGCGGTCGGAACCGGCGAACACCGTCACGGGCACGCCTCCGGCCAGCTTCACGGCTTCCGGATAGCTGGTCCAGTACGGGGTGGGGATGATGACCTCGTCGCCCTCGTTGAGCAGGATCTGGAAGGATTCGTACACGGCCTGCTTGCCGCCGTTGGTCACGATGACCTGGCTCGGGTCGACTTCGTAGCCGGAGTCACGCAGCGTCTTGTCGGCGATGGCTTTGCGCAGTTCGGGCAGGCCGGCCGTGGGCGTGTAACGGTAGTTCTTGGGGTCCTGCACGGCGGCCGCGGCGGCCGCGACGATCGGCGCCGGGGTCGGGAAGTTCGGTTCGCCTGCGCCGAACCCAATGACGTCGATTCCGGCGGCCTTCATCGCCTTCGCCTTGGAATCGACCGCCAGGGTGGCGCTCGGAGCCA
Organism: Bifidobacterium sp.; assembly: GCF_050874245.1. Lineage (GTDB taxonomy): Bacteria > Actinomycetota > Actinomycetes > Actinomycetales > Bifidobacteriaceae > Bifidobacterium. The sequence goes on from NZ_JBNMKH010000043.1 coordinate 7,718, forward strand.
CGTGATTGATACGGTCGGATAGAGTCTGCCAGTCAGCCATAGTCATGGTTGCCATGCTAGACCCGGCACGCGAAAAACGACAGCCCCACGACACACGTCCATTCCGTGCCGGGCGGCGGGCATGGCGGTCCCGCGCCGGACGTGCGGTGTCCGCCGGACGGGCGCGTTCAGACCAGCACGAGATTGTCCCGGTGCACCAACGGATGCGCGTATTCCTCACCGAGGAAACGCTTGAGCTGCGTGGTATTGCGGCCGAGCATCTGCGGAATCTCCTCGGAATCGAAGCCGACCAACCCTTTTGCCAAATGGTTGCCCTGCTCGTCGTCGACCCACACCGCGTCTCCAGCGGCGAAATCGCCCTTCACTTCCACAACGCCGGCCGCGAGCAGGCTCGCCGCTCCCCCGCGCACCGCCTTGGCAGCGCCGGAATCAGCCACCAGCGTGCCCTGCGGATGGGATGCGAAGCCTATCCACAGTCGCCGTGACGAACCTCGGTCGTTGATCGGAGCGAAGGCCGTGCCGACCGGATCGCCCATCATCGCGGGGCCAGCGTTCGAAGCGCAGGTCAGAACCGCCGGAATGCCGGACACCGCAGCGACGCGCGCCGCCTCCATTTTGGTGACCATGCCACCGGTGCCGACGTTCGATCCGGTGCCACCGACCTGCACCTTGGCCAACGCGTCCTCGACGTTCGGCACATAGGAGATACGTTTCGACCCGGGCTCGCTCGGCGGCGCGGTGTACAGCGCGTCCACGTCGGTGAGCAGCACGAGCGCGTCGGCGACGACGATGTTGGCGATCAGCGCGGACAGGCGGTCGTTGTCGCCGAAGCGGATCTCGTTGGAAGCCAGGGAGTCGTTCTCGTTGATGATCGGCACCGCGCCCAGGTCGAGCAGACGGTCGAGCGTGCGGCGCACGTTGCGGTACTGCTGCGGCGCGATGGTGTCGGACACGGTGATGAGGATCTGTCCGACGCGCAGCCCGTAACGGGCGAACGCCGTCTCGTACTGGGCCATAAGCAGTCCTTGGCCGACGGCTGCGCACGCCTGCTGGTCGGCCACGTCGGTCGGACGTCTGTCGAAGCCGAGCGTGCCGAAGCCGGCCGCGATCGCGCCGGAGGAGACCAGCACCACGCGTCCGCCCATCAACCGCACGCGGGCGATGGCCGCGACGAGCGCGTTCAGACGCTCCGGATCCAGATGTCCACTCGGTTCGGTCAGCGAGCTGGAGCCCACTTTCACCACGATGGTCTGCGCTTCGGCTATGGCCCTGCGCACCTGCGCTTGCGATGGCGTGTTCATAGTTCCTCCCGGTACCGTTACCGGCCATTGGAAAAGCCCGCCGACATGCCATCGGCACATCGGCGGGCTTCGTTGGATGCTCCTATTGTTCCACATCCTCGTCGTCAACGGACTCACCACGTCCAAAAAGACTGGTCTCGTCGTGGCGGTCGTCGTCCACGGACGGATCGGCCCAGTGGCCGGCCTTGCGTTCGGCCATCATGGCTTCGCGCACGGCCTGGCGGGCGTCCATCATCTCGTGGTACTGGCGGCGGCGTTCCGTGTTGGTGCGGCGCTGCGCACGGCCATCCGACTCCTGCAGTCGCAGGTCGACGCCGCGTGCGCCCAGCTGGGTGCCATCAAGCATCTCCGCGCCGGCCGCGATGGTCGGATCCCAATCGAATTCCACGGCGCGATCGCCACGGCCGATGCGCACTTCGTCGCCCGGCTTGGCGCCCTTGTTGCGCAGCTCGTCCTCGACGCCCAGCTTGGCCAGGCGGTCGGCCAGATATCCGACCGCCTCGTCGTTGTCGAAGTTGGTCTGCATGACCCAACGTTCCGGCTTGGTGCCGAGCACCTCGTACCAGATCTCGCCGTTGCCGTTCTCCTTGCGCTCCACGGTGAAATCGAGCGCGTTGCCACCCTCATCGTTGCGACGGCGACGATTGCGCGGCTCCTCGAGCGGCTTGATGACCACGCGGGCCTCCTCCTCGGCCTGCTCACGCTTGGCCACTTCCGCGCGCATGTTGGTCACAAGGTCGGCCAGTGCCCAGTTGAGCTCCTTCAGGCCCTCATGGGAGGCGGTGGAGATGATGTAGACCTTGAGGCCGAGCTTTTCGAATTCGGGCTTGACGAATTCGGCGAGCTCCTTGGCTTCCGGCACATCCACCTTGTTGAGGATGATGATGCGCGGACGCTCCGGAATGGGAATCGCGCCGAGCGGCAGCTCCAGCTTGTCGGCGTATTCGGCGAGCTCGTGTTCGAGCGCCTGGTAGTCACTCATCGGATCACGGCCGGGTTCGAGGGTGGCGCAATCGATGACGTGGGCGATGATCTCCGTACGCTCGATGTGGCGCAGGAATTCCAGTCCAAGTCCCTTGCCTTGGGACGCGCCCGGAATCAGACCCGGCACATCGGCGATGGTGTAGCGCATATCGCCCGCCACGACGACGCCGAGATTCGGCACAAGCGTGGTGAACGGATAGTCGGCGATCTTCGGCTTGGCGGAGCTCATCGCCGCGATCAACGACGACTTGCCCGCGGATGGGAAGCCCACCAGCGCCACATCGGCGATGGATTTGAGCTCGAGGATGACGTCGCGTTCCTCGCCCGGCTCACCAAGCAATGCGAAGCCCGGAGCACGACGGGTACGGTTGGCCAGTGCCGCGTTGCCGAGGCCGCCGTTGCCGCCCGCGGCCACGACGAACCTGTCCCCCGCATGGCGCAGATCGGCGAGCTGCTTGCCTGGATGCTTCGGCTTGCCCTGCTGGCCCTTGGCTTCGAACACCACCGTGCCCACCGGGACGGGAAGAATCAGGTCGGCGCCCTTCGAGCCGTCCTTTGTGTCTCCCAATCCCATGGTGCCGCTTTCCGCCTCACGGTGGGGCATGAAACGGTAGTCGAGCAGGCTGTTGGCGTTCGAATCGGCCATGAAGATCACGGAACCGCCGTCGCCGCCGTTACCGCCGTTCGGACCGGCCAACGGCTTGTACTTCTCCCTACGGATACCGGCGGAACCATTGCCACCGTCGCCACCCTTGACATGGACGGTCACGCGATCCACAAAATCACTCATGTATATACCTTACATAACGAAAGAAGGCCGCGTCCATACGGGCGCGGCCTTCCACTAAGCGTGTAATGCGCGTATCTCAGGCGGCAATCACGTCGACGACCTTGCGGTCACGACGAACACCGAACTTCACACTGCCGTCCTTGAGGGCGAACAGGGTGTGGTCCTTGCCCATGCCGACGTTCTCGCCCGGGTGGAACTTGGTGCCACGCTGGCGGACGATGATGTTGCCGGCCACGACGGCTTCGCCGCCGAACTTCTTCACACCGAGGTATTGCGCGTTTGAATCGCGACCGTTGCGCGAGCTGGACGCGCCCTTCTTATGTGCCATGTCTGTTCCTTTCGGTCCTTGACTCTAACCCTGCGCGAATCAGGCGATAGCCGTGATCTTGACAGCGGTCAGCTGCTGGCGATGGCCCTTGCGACGAGCAACGCCGGTCTTGTTCTTGTACTTCATGATGCTGATCTTCGGACCCTTGGCCTCGTCGTTGACAACCTCAGCCTTGACGCTGAGCTTGGCGAGATCCTTGGCACCGAGGATGACCTTGGAGCCATCCACCACGAGAGCGACCGGGAACTCCACGGTGTCGCCCTTCTTGGCATCGAGACGGTTGACGAGGATGACGTCACCAACCTCGACCTTTTCCTGATGGCCGCCGGCCTTCACAATAGCGTACATATCCGTTCCTTTATTAACTTGGAAAGCTTACTGCCCGGCACGTTCGAGCCTCGCGGCCAGACACCAGCAATCTAATTTACACATACCCGCGTACAACCGCAAGTCTGTTCCCGGCGTGTCAGGTTGACATACCGGGATTTTCCTTTATTGTTCTTGTTCCTCCCCGCCCAGGTCCGCATTATTGGCGGCCACGGCTGCCGCCGCGATCTGTGCGAGTTTGGCCTTCACGTCCGGCGAGGAACCCTTCGGCACCTGCACGTCCGTGCCATGGCCATGCTTGTTGGTCTTGACGAACGGGTCGCCGCCCTTCAGAGCGTACGGATCATCGTAATCCGCGGACACCGTCGGCTCGTCATGGAGGATGAAGCCGCGTCCCTTGCAGGTCGGGCACTCCTCGGAGAACGCCTCCACCAGACCCTGGCCGATGCGCTTGCGCGTCATCTGCACCAGACCCAGAGAGGTGACCTCGGCCACCTGATGCTTGGTGCGGTCGCGCGCCAGGCACTCCACCAGACGGCGGAGCACCAAATCCCTGTTGGCCGGCATGACCATGTCGACGAAATCGATCATCACCATGCCGCCGATGTCGCGCAGCCTCAACTGGCGCGCGATCTCCTCGGCCGCCTCGAGGTTGCAACGGGTCACCGTCTCCTCAAGGCTCTTGCCGCGGCCGATGAAACGGCCCGTGTTCACGTCGATGGTGGTCATGGCCTCGGTACGGTCGATCACGATGGAGCCACCGGACGGCAGGTAGACCTGACGTTCCATGCCCTTCCTGAGCTGGGAGTCGATCTGCCACTTGTCGAACACGTCCTTGCCGTCATGCTCGGCCGGATCCCATTTCTCAAGCTTGTCCTTGAGATCGGGGGCCATGGTGTCGAGGTATTCCTCGATGCGTTCGTATACGCGATCGCCTTCGACGATCATCTTGGAGAAGTCGTCGTTGAAGATGTCGCGCACCACGCGGATGGCCACATCCGGCTCGCCCTGCAGCAGCTTCGGACGCTTGCCGTGCAGGAACTCGTCGCGCTTGGCGATGATGCGTTCCCACTGACGCACCAGGTTCTCGAGGTCCTTGGTGATGGCCTCCTCGGAAGCGCCTTCCGCGGCGGTGCGGATGATCACGCCCATGTCCTTCGGCGCAATCTTCGACACGATGCCCTTCAGACGGCTGCGCTCACGCTCGCTCAGCTTGCGGCTCACGCCCGTCATGCCGCCGGACGGCACCAGCACGAGGAAACGACCCGCCAACGTGACCTGCGAGGTCAGGCGTGCGCCCTTGTGCCCGATCGGATCCTTGGTGACCTGCACCAGCACCGGATCGCCCGACTTGAACGCGAGCTCGATACGGCGGGGCTGACCTTCCAGACGCGCGGAATCCCAGTTCACTTCGCCGGCGTACAGCACGCCGTTGCGGGCCTGGCCGATGTCCACGAACGCGGCCTCCATGCTCGGCAGCACATTCTGCACACGGCCGAGGTAGATGTTGCCGACGGTGGCCACCTCCTGGATGTCGGACACGTAATGCTCGACGAGGATGTTGTCCTCGATCACGGAGATCTGGGTGTGGCGCTCACGCTCACGTACCACCATCAGACGCTCGACATGCTCGCGGCGAGCCAGAAAATCCTGCTCCATGAGCTGGTTCTGGCGGCTGCGCTCACGGCGGTTGTCGCGGCGGCGCTGCTTCTTGGCCTCCAGACGGGTGGAGCCTTCGACGTCGGTGATTTCGTCGATGTACTGCTGCTTGCGGGAACGACGGGTCAGCGTCTCCTCGGATTCCTCGGACTTCGATCCCCCACGGCGGCGACGACGGCGACGGGTCACCGTGCCTTCGTCCTCCTCATCGTCCTCACGACGGCGACGGGACTCGCGTTCAGTGTTCTGCTGGTCGTCGGTCTCCTCACGATTGCCGTGTCCGCGACGACGGCGACGGGTGCGCGTCGGCTGCGCGTCATCATCGTCATCGTTGCCATTACGGGATTCGTCGTCAATCGGCGCGTATGTGATGCCATCGAGGACCAGGTCCTCCTCGATCTGCTCCACCTCGGCCGCGGCGCGACGCTCCTGCGCGTTCAGACGGCGGGAACGACGCGAATGGCGGGAGCCTTCCTCTTCGCCGTCGGCATCGTCATCGTGACGGCTGCGCTCGTTGCGATCGTCACGCAAAGAATCCTCACGATCCGTCTCATCCGCATCGCGGTTGCGACGACGGCGACGGCGCGACGGACGATTGCCGTCGCGGGTCTCATCGGCATCGTCCATATCGCGGGAGCGGACATCGGAATCGTCATCATCGGACGAATCGCGGGCGGACGGAGCAGCCGGCAGAATCGGCTCCTGGAACAACAGCGACGTCATCGGACGCGGGTTATGGCGGGTCTCATGGCCTTCCGGCAACGCGTTGACGGCGTCGAACGCACGATCCTCGGTCGATTCCTCGTCACGGCCGGAACGCACGTCACGGTCATCATGGTCATCATGCGTCGTATCGCCGATACGACGACGACCACGACGCACCGGACGATCGTCCGTATCCTGCTCATCCGCGGAGGAACGGCGACGGCGACGCACGGGACGATCGTCCTGTCTCTCGTCATCGGCATCGTCCTGCATCACGCGACGGCGGCGACGTACCGGACGCGACGGTTCGTCGTCATCGGCGCTATCGGCATCCGAAGTGAGCCGATCCGGACGGACGGGCTCCAGTTTCGGCTCCTCGAACAACGGCGCCTTGGCATGCTCCTCGACTTTCAGCTCCAAGGACGCGCCGGCCGCGCCCACGCCACGTACCACGCGGCGACCGCCACGACGGCGACGCGGAGCCGGATCGGACGAGACGGAACCGGCGGAATTACCGGCATTATTGGTGGAATTATCGGATGACACAGCAGCCTCGACCTGATCGAGGCCCTCATTGGTAGTAGGCACAACGCTCCTCGGCAACGCGCTGCAATCGCATCGCCTTCACTCAAGCCCCAACGGTTCTCACACCACGCTCTCACCGTGGCCGCGCGTCATGGCGCCCGTAGGAAGCAACTTCCGTCAAAAGTCTTCATCATGCGACGGCGGACACCTGCGCCCGCGACTCAAGAAACATTCACGCGAGGGGATCAACGCCATCGGATGCGTCGGCGGCTTGCAGAACCACCGTCTATAAGTATGACACAAAAACGAACGGAGCGTGACAGGTTGGGGAATTTCCCCTTCCGCACGCTCCGTTTTCCGGTCATTCGCGTTGACACGCCGAAAATATACGATTCAGCGCAGCCAGTCCTCCAGCAGATCGGCCATGAGCAGCAGGTCGCCTTCCGGCAGCTGCTCGTCATGCTTGTGGGCCAGTAATGGGCTTCCTGCGCCAAGGTTCACCGCGGGGATACCCAATATGGCGAAACGCGCCACATCCGTCCAACCAAGCTTGGCGAGTGGATCGCGGCCGGTACGTTCCTTGACCAGCGACACCAGCGACTGGGCGAGCGGCGAATTGAGCCCCGGACGCGCGCTCGGCGACTCATCCTTCATCTCAATGCCGAAACCTTCGAACACACCGCCTGTGGCACGATGCTCACCATTACCGAGCTCCGCTCCCGCATTCGCGCCGATCATCAGCGCCTTCGCCTCAGCGAGCGATTTGTCGGGCGCGAAGCGGTAATTGACATGCACACGGCACTCGTCGGGAATCACATTGGTGCCTTTGCCGCCCGAAATCATCGTGGCGTTCAGCCCCTCCTGATAGGTGAGGCCGTCCACCTCGATGGCGCGGTTCTCATGAACGTTCAGACGGTTCAGAATCTCGGCGGCGGCATGAATCGCGTTGCTGCCCATCCAGGCGCGGGCCGAATGCGCGGCGACGCCGTGCGTGATCACGTCGAAACGCATCGTGCCGTTGCAGCCGCCCTCGATGCCGCAGTCGGTCGGCTCGCCGATGATCGCGAAATCGCCGGTGATCCAATCAGGATGCGCCTCGACCACCTTGCGAAGACCGTTCTTCTCGGCGGCGACCTCCTCGTGGTCGTAGAACACGTATGTAAGGTCGTACTTCGCGTCGGTCAACGTGGCCGCCAGGTACAGCATCACCGCGTCGGAGCCCTTCATGTCGGTGGCGCCGCGGCCCCAGATCACACGCTCGTGCTCGTGGCCGGCGGCCACGTCCTCGCGAATCAGCGGGTCGCCGGGCTCCAGCCATTTCGGCGGGAAATTGTCGATCACCGGCACCGTGTCGAGATGCCCGGCGAGGATCACCCGCTGGGCGCGGCCGAAATCGGTGGACGCCACCAGGGTGTCGCCGTGCCTGCGCACCGTCAGATGCGGCTGCTTCCGCAGGAATGCCTCGACGGCGTCCGTCAGTGGGCCTTCGTCGTCGCTGACGGAATAGGAGCCCATGATCTGGTCCATCAGCTCGTTCAACTGCTCCTGCCTGCTGGCGGAAGCGGAAAATCCAATCGTAAGTTCGCTCATGCCGTCCATTATCCGGCAAAGGCGTGCCATCAGCTGCATACCGGGTGTGCTTTTGAGACGGACCGCACCGCTTCCGCACGCATGGTGCCACACTAGGTAGCGGCCGGAAGGCACGGCCGTAATGAAAAGGAGAGTGCAATGCCGGGTCTGTTAAGCGCGATGGAAGGTTTCTGCGTCATCGGCATCGTCATCGCCACGGGTTATGTGGCCGCGCGCATGCGCATCGGCGGACCGACCGCGCAGATGGTGCTCAACAGGTTCAGTTTCTTCATATCCAGCCCGTGCCTGATGTTCGCCATCCTCTCCAAAGAGAAGATCTTCGAAATCTTCCACTCCTCCATCATCGTCGCGTTCTTCTCGGCGGTGCTCGTGGGCGTGGTCTTCCTGATCCTCAACAAACTGTTCTTCCACTTGAAGGCGGCCGACGCCACCATCGGCGCGCTGAACTCGCTGTACTTGAACTCCAACAACATCGGCCTGCCTATCGCCACGTACATCTTGGGCAATCCCGCGTTGGTGGCGCCGATCCTGGTCATGCAGCAGGCGGTGTTCACGCCGATCGGCCTGACCGTGCTCGACGTGACCACCAAGGGCAAGGTGTCCGCCAAGGAAATCCTCAAGCAGCCGCTGCACCAGCCGCTGCTCATCGGATCGCTGCTGGGCATCGCCGTCTCCGCCATCTCCGCGAAGGTCGGGCATTTCGTCGTGCCGAGCTTCATCTACGACCCGATCGACATGATCGGCAACTCCGCCGTGCCGATGATCCTGATGGCGTTCGGCATGTCGCTGCACGGCACGAAGCCGCTGCAGGACAAGTCGAACATTCCCGCGGTGTTCACCGTGGCCGCGCTGAAGAACATCGTGATGCCGATCATCGCGTTCCTGCTGAGCTACTTCGTGATGGGCTTCCGCGGCGCGACGCTGTACGCGTGCGTGGTGCTCGCCGCCCTGCCGACCGGGCAGAACGTGTACAACTACGCGGCCCGATACAACGTGGGCCTGTCGTTCGCACGCGACGGCATCCTGTTCTCCACGCTGTCCTCGCCGATCTTCATCGCGATCATCGCGGTGCTGCTTGGCTGATTGGCAGCCATTCCGCGCCTGACTACTCTTTTTCTTCCCGAACCCATCATTCCGTCGATCGGAAACGCATTTCGTCAGGAGGAAATGCCTTCTGCCGATTGAAACAGTCATTCGGCCGATTGAAAATGTGTCACGATTCCGAAAAACGCGCCTTTTTTGGAATCGTGACACACGAAATTTACTTAGGGGGTGCAAAACAGGCACTTTTCGCACCATTTCATACCCCCGAATCGCATTTCAAACGATTTTTTGTGTCACGATTCCAAAAAAAGGCCGAAAAATGGAATTGTGACACATTTGCAGGCCCCGATAGCAAGCCAGCAAGCCCGGCAGCGAATCCGGCAAGCAAACGGAGGCTCAGACCAGATGCCAGGACAGGCGGTGCAGATCGCTGGGACCGTATTCGGCGATGGCGTCGCGATGCGCGGCGGAGCCGTATCCCTTATTGTGTCCCCACTCGTAGAACGCGTACTGCGGCTTCTCACCCAGCTCGATCATGAGCCGGTCTCGCGTGACTTTGGCGATGACGGCGGCGGTGGCCACGGTGGCGCAGTACCGGTCGCCCTTCACTTTGGTGGCGACTTCCGCTGGCACTGGCACCTCCGGAGCGTCGAAGGTGTTCAGCGCTTTGGTGATGTAGTCGTTTGGCCCGTCGAGAATCGCGCCGACCTTCACCGGCTCGCCGTCGAGCAGACCGTCGCCGTCGATGCCGAGTTTCGTCTCCGCCTCCGCAAGCGCGCGCAACGCGGCCACGCCGAGCGCATGGGAGATGCCCCACTCGTCGATCTCCTTGTTGGTGGCCGCGCCGACGGCCCAGGACGCGCACCAGGTTTTGAGCTCGTCGAAAATGGCTTCGCGCCTATGTTCCGTCAGCATCTTGGAATCGGCCACGCCATCCGGCACAGCGAGCAGCGACGCGCCGATGAGGTCGCGCGCGCGTATCGCCGCGGCGCCAACCATGACGGGTCCCGCAAGCGAACCACGTCCAACCTCGTCGAAGCCGACGATCACGTCGAAGCCGCGCTCCGCGATCTCCCTTTCCATATCCAATGTGGGCGTCACTGAAACGGACATCAGTCGTCCGCTCCTTCCGGCACGTCCCTGAACACGTCGTGGTGCGAATCCAGCGTGCTGATGTGGTTCAGCGGCCAATACTTGACCAGGCCGACGCCGACCACGTCGGAAACCGGTACGAGACCATGCGAGGAATCGTCCTGATGATACCGGGAATCGGCGGAATTGGAACGATTGTCACCCATGACGAACACGTGCCCGGCGGTCACTTTCACACTGAACGGAAAGGCGCTGGGATCCACGCCCTGCCGAATGTATGAGGATTCGTCGATGGCCGTGCCATTGACGGTGACCGGCTTGCCCGGACCCTCGCAGGCCACGGTGTCGCCGGGCAGTCCGATGAGCCGCTTGATGAGGAAATCGCCGCCAAGCCTGCCACTGTTCTCCTGCTGCAGCCAGTGGTCGGGATCTTTGAACACCACCACGTCGCCGCGCTGGAGCTTGAAGATTTTGGGGGTGAGCTTGCTGGTGATGACCCGGTCACCCGGCTCGATGGTATCCATCATGGAGCCGGACGGGATCACATAGAAACCAAACAGAAACAGGCGCACCAGCAGCACGATGATGACGGGTATGCCGCACCAGATCAGGGTGTCTCGCCAGCCGAAGCTTTCGTTGCCTTCGGCGCTTTTCTTGGCATGCTTCATGGATTTCCTTCTGCCGTCCGGTTCACACACTGGCCCCTATCATAGTGGCCGAGTATAGAAAACGGCCCTCCAGCGGAATGCCGAAGAGCCGATTTCACGCTTTATCCGCGATTCGAACTCACTTCTCGGAGTTGTCGCGACGCTCGACGATACGAGCGGCCTTACCGCGCAGGTTGCGCAGGTAGTACAGCTTGGCGCGACGCACGCGGCCCTTGCGGATCAGCTTGATGGAGTCGATGGCCGGGGAGTGCAGCGGGAAGCGGCGCTCAACACCGGTGCCGAAGCTGATCTTGCGGACAACGAAGGTCTCACGGACTCCGCCACCCTGACGGGCGATCACCACGCCGGTGAAAGCCTGGAGACGGGAGTTGTTGCCTTCCTTGATCTTCACGTTGACTTCAACGGTGTCGCCAGGACGGAAAGCCGGGATTTCCTCGGCCGGCTTCATGTGCTTGGCGTCAAATGCCTCAATAGCGTTAACCATTGTGTTTCCTCGAGTCGCCGCCGCATATCAGCGCACAGGTAAGGGCTTCGTAC
>NZ_JBNMKH010000044.1:0-18607 GCF_050874245.1 Bifidobacterium sp.
GCAGGACTTCATCAAGTCCTACAAGAAGGCCAACAAGAACGCCGATCCGAACACCTTCACCGCACTGGGCTACGACTCCGTGTACATGATGAAGCAGGCGATCGAGAAGGCCGGCAAGAACGCCACCCGCGAGTCCGTGCGCAACGCCATCTCCGGCATGAGCTTCGAAGGCGTGACCGGCAACTTCACGCTGGACAAGAAGGGCTCTCCGAAGAAGTCCGTCATCGTCCTTGAGCTCAAGGACGGCAAGCCGGAGTACAAGACCACCATCCAGCCGTCCAAGTGATTTCCAACCGCTTGGAGACAGGATTTTGAAAGCCTGAACACGTAAGAGGAGGGAACCGGGAAACCGGTTCTCTCCCTTTCGCGTATCAAGGCGGATTCATCCACATTCATTCATAATCATTCATGATTCATCGGGCCAAGCCGCCCGATGCCAACCAAACTTTGAAAGGAGGAGTGATGGGCAATCAGATCATCATGTTCATCAGCCAGATCTTCAATGGTCTGAAAATCGGCAGCGTGTACTCGCTCGTGGCACTCGGCTACACCATGGTCTACGGCATCATCCGTCTGATCAACTTCGCGCACGGCGATTTCATCATGGTCGGCTCCTACGTGCTGATGCTTACCATTCCGGCGATTGTCGCTTTCGGCCTGCCCGCATGGGTGGCCGTCATTCCCGCGATCCTCATGTGCGTGGCGGTAGGCGTCATCGTGGAGAGGGCCGCATACAAGCCGGTGCGTGAGAAGGGCAACAGCATGACGGCCCTCATCACCGCAATCGCAATGAGCCTTCTGCTGGAGAACGGCTCCCAGGCCATCTTCGGCGCCGACTACCAGACCGTCCCCACCATCATCCAGATTCCGACGTTGTCGATCGGCAAGCTGAAGATTGACGGCGCCACCATCATCACCATCGTGCTTGGCGTGATCATCATGGTCGCGCTGCAGCTGTTCGTCACCTACACCAAGCAGGGCAAGGCCATGCGCGCCGTCTCCGAAGACAAAGAGGCCTCGATTCTGATGGGCATCAACGTGAACTCCACCATCACGCTCACGTTCGCCATCGGTTCGGGCCTCGCGGCGGTCGCATCGCTGATGTACTGCGTCTCCTATCCGCAGGTGTCCCCGATGATGGGCGCGATGCTGGGCCTGAAGGCCTTCGTCGCGGCCGTGCTCGGCGGCATCGGCTCCATCCCGGGCGCCATGGTCGGCGGTCTGGTGATCGGCGTGGTCGAAAGCCTGACCAAGGCGTACATCGGCACCATCACCGGCGGTATCATCACGTCCGCGTTCTCCGACGCCATCGTGTTCGGCATCCTCATCATCGTGCTCCTGGTCAAGCCGTCCGGCCTGATGGGCGAACCGGAAACCGAGAAGGTGTGACCCTATGAAGAAATCAATGCTTTCCACCAAACAGTCCTATCTGATCTGCGCGATCGGCGTGGTCGCGCTGTTCGGCATCCTGATGGGCGTGTGCGAATCCGGTCTGGTCAACGCCTACATCAAGGGCATCATGATGACCTGCTGCATCGCCATCATCATGACCACCTCGCTGAACCTCACCATCGGCGTGCTTGGACAGCTCACGTTGGGTTGCTGCGGCTTCGAGGCAATCGGTGCGTACAGTGCTGCTCTGATGAGCAAGCTGCTCGTCGCCAACGGCGTTGCAATGGATCCGACCCTGCGATTCCTGTTCACCACCCTCGTCGGCGGTGTGGTCGCCTGCGTCTTCGGCGTGCTGGTCGGCATCCCCGCCCTGCGTCTGCATGGCGATTACCTGGCGATCATCACGCTCGGCTTCGGCGAGATCATCCGTGTGATCATCCAGAACCTGAAGGTCGCCGGCGGCATGGGCCTTGACAAGGGAGCCGCGGGACAGGCGCTGATCGGCATCGACCGACTCGCCAACCTGTACGTCGTGTTCTGGATTACCGTCGTCACCGTGGTGTTGCTGTTCATGTTCGCCCGCTCCCGTTACGGACGTGCCGTCAAGGCCATCCGCGACGATGAGATCGCGGCAAGCGCATCCGGCATCAACATCACCTACATGAAGGTGCTCGTCTTCGCCATCTCCGCGTTCTTCGCGGGCATCGCAGGCGGCATCTTCGCGCAGTACATCGGCTCGCTCAACCCGGCCATGGCCGGCTGGCTGCAGTCGATCAACTATGTGATCATGGTCGTGTTCGGCGGTATGGGCTCCCTGACCGGTTCCATCGTCTCCGCCATCGGCCTGACGATTCTTCCGGAACTGCTCCGTGCATTCTCCAGCTACCGCATGCTGGTGTATTCGGTGGCTCTGGTGCTCATCATGATCTTCCGTCCGCAGGGCATCTTCGGCAACTGGGAGTTCTCCCTGACCAAGGTCATCAACAAGCTGTTCTATCCGGTGAAGGTCAAGGAGCACGGCAAGTCCAAGCAGGACGGGACCGACGGCAAGTCCGAGAAGGCCGTGAAGGCCGGCAAGAGCGCCGAAAAGGCCACCAAGACCAAGGAGGCGAAGGCATGAGCGAGCCAATCCTCAGGGCCGAGCATCTCGGCATCACCTTCGGAGGCCTGAAGGCCGTATCCGACTTCAATATGACCATCAACTCCGGCGAGCTCATCGGTCTGATCGGACCGAACGGCGCCGGCAAGACCACCGTGTTCAACCTGCTGACCGGCGTGTACCAGCCCACGGAAGGCGAGTTCTTCCTGGACGGCGAACGCATGAACGGCAAGAAGACGTATCAGGTGGTACGCGCCGGAATCGCCAGAACCTTCCAGAACATCCGCCTGTTCGGACAGATGACCGTCGAGGAGAACGTGCTGGTCGCGTTCAACGAATCGTTCAGCTACCATATGGGTGGCGTGATCTTCCGCACTCCGAAATTCTGGAAGCAGGAACGCGAGATGCATGCCAAGGCCATCGATCTGCTCAAGATCTTCGGGCTTGAGGGCTTGGCGGAAACCGAGGCCGCGAACCTGCCGTACGGTGCGCAGCGCAAGCTGGAAATCGCCCGTGCTCTTGCCACTGGCATGAAGCTGTTGCTGCTCGATGAGCCGGCCGCCGGCATGAATCCTACGGAAACCGAGGACCTGCTCAACTGCATCAATACCATCCGCGACCGTTTCGGCATTGCCATCCTGTTGATCGAACATGACATGAGCCTGGTGATGAACGTCTGCCAGCGCATCCAGGTGCTTGATTACGGACGCACCATCGCATCTGGCACGCCGGAGGAGATCGCCAACAATCCGCAGGTTATCTCCGCATATCTGGGTTCCGATGATGACGATGACGAAAGCGAGGAGGAGGCCTGATGCTGGAAGTCAAGAACCTTTCCGTTTCGTACGGTGCCATCGAAGCCGTCAAGGACATCAGCTTCACCGTGAACGACGGCGAGATCGTGTCCCTGATCGGCGCGAACGGCGCAGGCAAGACCACCACGCTGCACACTATCACCGGTCTGGTGCCGGCGAAGTCCGGTTCCGTCATGTACAACGGCGTCGACCTGCTCAAGACGCACAGCAACAAGATCGTGACCCTTGGCATGGCGCACATTCCGGAGGGCCGTCACGTCTTCACGCGCATGGGCGTCGAGGAGAACCTCGAGATGGGCGCGTTCAGCCTGAAGGACCAGTCCGACATCAAGAAGGACCTCGACATGGTCTACGGCCTGTTCCCGCGTCTGAAGGAACGCCGCAACCAGAAGGCCGGCACGCTGTCCGGCGGCGAGCAGCAGATGCTCGCCATGGGCCGCGCTCTCATGAGCCATCCGAAGACGGTTCTTATGGACGAACCGTCCATGGGCCTGTCGCCGAAGCTCGTCAAGGAGATCTTCTCCATCATTCGTAAGCTGCACGAGCAGGGCATCACGGTGCTGCTGGTCGAGCAGAACGCCAAGATGGCGCTGTCGATCGCCGACCGTGCGTATGTGCTGGAAACCGGCCGCATCACCATGGAAGGCGACGCCAAGGACCTGCTCAACAACGAACAGGTGCGCAAGGCATATCTGGGCGCGTAGCCATTGCCTCGGGCCGCTTGGCATCGGGGGAGTTTCGACATGGAAACGGGCATGATACATCAGGTATCATGCCCGTTTCGTTTGTCCCGCACCGGGGATGGGCGTTTCCGCGGCACGAGGGGCGCCATGAGCCATGCCGTACAATAGGTGAGTTGATTGGCTGAAAGGGAGGTGTCATGAGCGAGATTTGCACGATAAACGACGAATCCCTTGCCCGGGCCGTTGAAATCATCCATGATGGCGGATTGGTGGTCATTCCCACGGACACCGTGTACGGCGTTGCCTGCGATCCGCGCA
The DNA here is from genome assembly GCF_050874245.1 of Bifidobacterium sp. GTDB lineage: Bacteria > Actinomycetota > Actinomycetes > Actinomycetales > Bifidobacteriaceae > Bifidobacterium. The sequence continues at coordinate 4,308 of NZ_JBNMKH010000044.1, forward strand.
ATATCGAGGCGATTCGCAAGGTCTTCGAAGCCAAGAGGCGCCCGAAATACAAGTCGTTGCAGGTGCTGCTGCCATCGATTGAAAGCATGGAGAAGCTGCATCTGACATTGCCTGTGCCGTTGAATCGACTGGCTGCCATGTTCATGCCGGGCGCTTTTTCGCCGATAGCCGAAGCGGAGGATGATTGCTCGCTCGCCACCGTGCGGCACGATCCGGTGAGCGGCAGGTCCACACAGGGCGTGCGCATCCCCAATTCCGCGGTCGCGTTGCGTGTCCTGCGCGCCACGGGACCATTGGCCGCGACCAGCGCCAACCGTTCCGGCGAGGAAAGCGCGCAGACGGTCCAGGAGGCCAAGGAGGCGCTCGGCGACGCGGTGGACCTGTATCTGGACGGAGGCGCGACGCCCGGTCATGTGGCGTCCACGGTGGTCGGAGCCGATCCGCATGAGCGTGACGGCATTGTGATTCTTCGGGAGGGAGTGATCCGCGAGCCGGTCATCCGCAAGGCTTTGACATTGAACGGCGGTGCATTGGGCGTATGAGAATCTACCTGTTCATTGCCGCGATCGCAGGCGGCGTAACCTACCTGCTCACCCCGCTGATCCGGCATATCGCCATCGAGATCGGCGCCGTCGGAGAAGTGCGCGCGCGTGACGTGCATACCGTTCCGACACCGCGTATGGGTGGATTGGGCATGCTTATCGGCTTCACCGTGGCCATGCTGTTCGCTTCGCACATCCCGTTCATCGAAGGGTTGTTCACCCAATCGCATCAGGCGTGGGTGATTCTCGCCGGAGCCATCATGATCAGCCTGCTCGGCATGGCCGATGACCTGTGGGATCTTGACTGGATGCTCAAGCTTGCCGGTCAGCTGCTCATCTCCGTTTTCGTGGCATGGGGCGGACTGCAGATCATCTCGTTGCCGTTGGGCTCGCTTGTCACCGCGTCGCCGAGCCTGTCCATGGCCATCACGGCGTTCCTGATCGTCGCGTCCATCAACGCCGTCAATTTCGTGGACGGCTTGGATGGCCTCGCATCGGGCATCGTGGCGATCGGCGGCATCGCCTTCGCCATCTATTCGTATATCATCGCGCGAAATTCGCCATCGTATGCATCCATGGCCACGCTGATCGACATAGCCATGGTGGGCATGTGCGTTGGCTTCCTGCTGCACAACTGGCATCCCGCGAAACTGTTCATGGGCGATTCCGGCTCCATGCTGCTCGGCTATCTGATCACCTGCGCGTCGATCGTCATGACGGGCCGTCTCGACCCGGCTTCCATCCATGCCAGTATCTACCTGCCGGTATTCATGCCGATTTTGCTGCCGATGCTGGTGCTGTTCCTGCCGATCCTCGACATGTGTCTGGCGATTGTGCGGCGTCTGAGCAAAGGACAGTCGCCGATGCATCCGGACCGCATGCACCTGCACCACCGCATGCTACGCATCGGACACACTGTGCAGGGCGCGGTGCTGATTCTGTGGGGTTGGGCAGCGCTGATCGCGTTCGGTTCGATTATGATCCTGTTTTTCCGGGCGAGCTATGTGCTGATCGGTTTTCTTGTTGCGGCGGCGTTGCTGACGGTCGCCACGATGTATCCGTATCTGAGGCATCGTATTCCGGAGATTCGGGAGGAGAACGCGGCCATCGAAGCCGATGCGCGTCATGCGTCGGTTGGTCGTTCCCGTGGAGGCAGGTCTCGCGGCGGACGCTGATTGCGTGTCCGCGTATAGATAGTTACGTAGTAGTAAGCGCCGCTAATCTGGTGAAACGCTTTGCCAAACGGCGTGCGTAGAGTTCGTCGATAATGGTTTTTTCTGCTTCCGTGGGCCGTGTCGCAGTTAGTCAGCACACGTTCATATAGTGGATTTATGGCTACAATTCCTGATATGAATGCAGATTCCACGTTCGCCCCACTTCCTCCTATTTTCGCCCAGCTTGGCCTCGCATATGACGATGTGCTGCTGCTGCCGAACGAGACGGATGTCATTCCGTCCGAAGTGGACACCACCACTCATCTCACCCGCAACATCACGATGAAGGTCCCGGCCATCTCCGCGGCCATGGACACCGTCACCGAGTCCGACATGGCCATCGCCATGGCTCGCAACGGCGGCATCGGCGTGCTGCACCGCAACCTCTCCATCGATGACCAGGCCGCACAGGTCGACATCGTCAAGCGTTCCGAATCCGGCATGATCAACGATCCGCTCACCGTGAGCCCGGACGTGACCTTGGCCGATCTCGACAAGCTGTGCGGTCGCTTCCACATCTCCGGACTGCCGGTCGTGGACAAGGACAACAAGCTCGTCGGCATCATCACCAACCGCGACATGCGTTTCATCGCTTCCGAGGATTACGACCGTCTGAAGGTCTCCGAAGTGATGACCCGCGAGAACCTCATCACCGGCCCGTCCAACATCTCCAAGGAGGACGCCCACGACCTGCTGGCCAAGCACAAGGTCGAGAAGCTGCCGTTGGTCGACGCCGAAGGCCACCTGACCGGCCTGATCACCGTCAAGGACTTCGTCAAGACCGAACAGTATCCGGACGCCACCAAGGACGAGCAGGGCCGTCTGCGTGTCGCCGCCGGCATCGGCTTCCTCGGCGACGCCTACAACCGTGCCTCCGCTCTGATGGAGGCCGGTGTCGACGTGCTCGTGGTCGACACCGCCAATGGCGAGGCCAAGCTCGCCCTCGATATGATCCGTCGCCTTAAGTCCGACTCCGCGTTCGACGGAGTGGACATCATCGGCGGTAACGTCGCCACCCGTCAGGGTGCGCAGGCCATGATCGACGCCGGTGTTGACGCTGTCAAGGTCGGTGTCGGACCGGGCTCCATCTGCACCACCCGCGTGGTCGCCGGCGTCGGCGTCCCGCAGCTCACCGCCGTGTACGAGGCGGCTCAGGCCTGCCGCGCGGCGGGCGTGCCGTGCATCGCCGACGGTGGCATCCACTACTCCGGAGACATCGCCAAGGCTCTGGTCGCCGGCGCATCCTCCGTGATGCTCGGCGGCGTGCTTGCCGGCTGCGAGGAGGCTCCGGGCGAGAAGGTGCTTCTGCACGGCAAGCAGTACAAGCTGTACCGTGGCATGGGCTCCCTTGGAGCCATGGCTCCGCGCGGCAAGAAGTCCTACTCCAAGGACCGCTACTTCCAGGCCGACGTCACGTCCAACGACAAGGTCGTTCCGGAAGGCGTCGAAGGCGAAGTGCCGTACCGCGGCGCGCTCAACGCCGTGCTCTACCAGATGATCGGCGGCCTGCACCAGTCCATGTTCTACATCGGCGCCCACAACATCGCCGAAATGCCGGAACGTGGCAAGTTCATCCGCATCACCGATGCTGGTCTGCGTGAATCCCACCCGCACGACATCGTCATGACCGCCGAAGCGCCGAACTACTCCGGCCGCCAGTGAGTGTTCGGACGACGGTCCGATCGAGTGAAGTCCCGTCCCATGGCAGGAGCTGTGGAACGGGACTTCCCGTTTTTCGCGCCACCTGCCGGGAATCACGTACCTACCTCGCGGTATCTTCGTATGTTCGGCCCGCGCAAAAGAACGTGGGGCGAGGAACCCAAACCGAAACGAGGCAACGATGGTAGATGCACATGATGGCGAAACATACACGTCCGCAGGCTCGCGCCTGATCTGGATCGATTGCGAGATGACCGGATTGGACATCTTCGGCGGCGACGAGCTCGTCGAAGTGTCCGCGGTGCCGACCGACTTCGACCTGAACGTGCTCGACGAAGGCGTCGACTACGTGATCAAGCCCAGCCAGAAGGCCGTCGACCATATGAACGATTTCGTGCGCGCCATGCACACCCGTTCCGGACTGATCAACGAGTGGGAGAACGGTCTGAGCCTCGACGAGGCGCAGACCAAGGTCATCGAATACGTCAAGCGGTTCACCCCGGATGGCGTCAAGCCCCTGCTCGCGGGCAACACCATCGGCTCCGACAAGAAGTTCCTCGACCATTACATGCCGGACCTCATGGAGAACCTGCATTACCGCACCATCGACGTGAGCACCTTCAAGGAGCTCGCGCGCCGCTGGTATCCGGCCGTGTACCTCAACCGTCCGCCGAAGAACGGCGGCCACCGCGCGCTCGCCGACATCATCGAATCGCTTGACGAGCTGCGCTATTACCGCAAGGCGTTCATGGCCCCGGTGCCGGGACCGGACGAGGCCGAGGCGAAGGCTATCGCTGCGGACATCCAGCGCACCAGCCTGCTCAACAAGGACTGATTCCTCATCGAATACGATGTCCGTGGAAATCGGACGATTGCACGAAGGGAGCGGCATGACCGCAGCCGATTGGACCACCATCAGCCAGCCGCAGGACATCCGTCTTGTGGTCGCCGACATGGACGGCACCCTGCTTGACGGACGGAGTGAGATTCCGGACGGATTCTGGCCGACGCTTGCCCGTCTCAAGAGCCGCGGCGTCGAATTCGTCCCTGCTTCCGGACGCCAGTATGCCACGTTGCGTGGCATGTTCGCGGACAAGGCCGCGCAACTGCTTGGCGGGGAAGAGCTTTCCTACATCGCCGAGAACGGCAATGTGGTGGCGCTTGATGGCAAGGTCATGGAGGTGCACGGCATCGACTTGGATGTCACACGGCACGTCATCGACCTGATCGATGCTGCCGCGGCGTCCGGCAGTAATGTGGGCTTGGTGGTCTGCGGTCTCAAGTCGGCCTACGTGCAACGTACCGACAAACCGTTCATCGACGAGGTGAGCAAGTATTACGCGGCGCTACGCATTGTGGATGATCTGCACGCGGTGCTGGACGTCGCCCAGGAACCGTCTGCCTATAAGCCGGGCGGCGACGCCGAAATAATATTGAAACTCGCGGTGCTCGACTTTGACGATGCCGAACGTTTCACCGACGAGCATCTCACGCATCTGCGTACGGACTATCAGGTGGTCGTCTCCGGCAAACTGTGGGTCGACATTATGAACGCCGAAACCGACAAAATGCAGGGTGTGAAGGCATTGCAGCGTGCGCTTGGCGTCACGTCCGCGCAGACCGCCGTATTCGGCGATTATTTGAATGACGCGTTGATGCTTGGCACCGGCGATTGGTCGTTCGCCATGGGCAACGCGCATCCCGACCTGAAATCCGCCGCACGTTACATCGCTCCATCGAACGTCGATCATGGCGTGCTCAAGGTTCTGGACAGGCTGATCGTCTGACCTGTCGCCGGTGCGATCGCGTCCGCATGGGTGTGGATAAGGGAAAGGGGACACGGTATGAGGCAAAGCGAGGCGCTTGCGATTCTGGGTTCCGGCGTGAACGTGTTTCTGACGGGCGCGCCCGGTGCGGGCAAGACGTATGTGCTCAACGAATTCATACGTCAGGCACGTGCCGATGGCGCCTCCGTGTCCGTCACCGCGTCCACGGGCATCGCGGCCACGCACATCAACGGCACCACCATCCATTCCTGGAGTGGTGTAGGACTGGCCACCGCGCTGACCGACAGCCTGATCAAAACCGTCCGCACACGTCGCAAACGCAAGTTGCGTGAGGCTGACATCCTCATCATCGACGAGGTCTCCATGCTGCACGCATGGTTGTTCGACATGGTTGACCAGGTCTGCCGCATCATCCGTCGCGATGAACGTCCGTTCGGCGGTCTGCAAGTGGTGCTTTCCGGTGATTTCTTCCAATTGCCTCCCGTCTCCGTATCTGGGCGCAACAACGACCTGATTGCTCCGGGACCCGAATTCCTGGCCAGTCGGGAGCGGTACGCCAAGGCCGGTCTCAATCCGGAGGGCTTCGTCACCGAATCGCTGGTATGGCGGGAACTCGACCCCGTCATCTGCTATCTGACCGAACAGCATCGTCAGGATGACGGCAAACTGCTGAACGTGCTGACCGACATCCGTGACGGTGCCGTGGACGATGCCGACCGTGACATCCTGCTGACCAGACTCGGCGTGCTGCCGGAACCGGGGCAGCAGGCGGTGAACCTGTTTCCCGTCAACAGGCAGGCGGACGCGCTCAACGATCTGCGTCTGTTCGAAATCAAGGAGGAGCCGCACGAGTATCTAGCCGAATCCTCCGGCGCGGCCGCCATGGTGGAACGGATGAAACGCAATATGCTCGCTCCGGAACGGCTGCTGCTCAAGACGGGAGCCGCGGTGATGGCGGTGCGCAACGACCCCGACCGCCAGTTCGTCAATGGATCGCTGGGAACCGTGCGTGGCTTTGCGGACCAATCGAAAGGCGGCTGGCCTATCGTCGAATTCGAAAACGGCAACATCGTCACCATGAAGCCGGCTTCCTGGGAAATGCAGGACGGCGACACCGTGCTGGCGACGGTCAAACAGGTGCCGCTGCGTTGCGCATGGGCCATCACCATCCACAAATCGCAAGGCATGACGTTGGACCGTGCCGTGATGGATCTGCGGCGCACGTTCGCACCTGGCATGGGGTATGTGGCGTTGTCTCGTGTGGAAAGCCTCGATGGCCTGTATCTGCAAGGAGTCAACGAGCGTATGTTCCTGGTGTCGCCGGACGCGGTTCGATTGGATGGGCGATTGCGGTCGGAATCGGCGTTGGCCGCCGGCGTATTGGTCCGCGAAGGCGTCGCTGCCTTCCGTGACCGTATGCCAAAATCCGCAGATGGAGGCGATGACGAATTCGCGCAGGATGCGCTGTTCTAACGAATGAGGCGTCAGCCCATCGCTTGCAACGAGCGTGCGAGATCCGGATCGAGCTCGTTCTCTTCCTCCTCGCTGGCTGGATTGGTGTCCCAGCAGCTTGCGATTGCACAGGCCAGGCCTACGAGCAGCCACACGGGATTGCGTTGAAGCGCTTCGAACCCCGGAATCGCGCGCGATGACGATCCACGCCATCAGACCGGCCATGGCGGCCACATTGAGCGGTTTGCGCCAAGGCAGCGAGATCAAGGCCGCGCACAGCAGCGCCATGCTCAGGCCCACCCACTTGTTCGCGCCGGTAAGCACTTCCGGCGTTGCCATGGCGAACACGAGATAGCAGATGATGCCGATCCAGCCAAGTTTGTTCCAAATCGAAATATGCGCGGTGATATGACGCATGTCTTTCCTCTCCAACGTTCCGTGCGGCGCGTGCGATGTGTTTCGTGATTCGCCTGACGGAGTCCCCGTAGGGGTGATTATAAGCATTGTGCAAGACTTATTTATAAGGTTATAAATAAACGATTTCGTCAGTTTATGCGGCCGTTCGATGCCGTTACGTCTGCTTGCCTGAGTAACTTTGGGCGTATGACCAAAGCACTTCGTATGTCTACCATGTTCCTGCGCACGTTGCGCGAGAACCCCGCCGATGCCGACGTCGTGTCGGACCAGTTGCTGCAGCGCGCCTGCTATCTGCGCAAGGCCGCTCCGGGCATCTGGACCTGGCTTCCGCTGGGTCTCAATGTCCTGAACAAGATCGAGAACATCATCCGTGAGGAGATGGCCTCCATCGACGCCCAGGAAGTCCACTTCTCCGGTTTGCTGCCACGTGAGCCGTACGAGGCCACCCACCGTTGGGAGGAGTACGGTGACAACATCTTCCGTCTGAAGGACCGCCACGAGGCCGATTACCTGCTGGCTCCGACCCATGAGGAGATGTTCACCCTGCTGGTCAAGGACCTGTACTCCTCGTACAAGGACCTGCCGGTGACCCTGTACCAGATCCAGACCAAGTACCGTGACGAGTTCCGTCCGCGCGCGGGTCTTATCCGCGGCCGCGAATTCATCATGAAGGACGCCTATTCCTTCACCCTCGACAAGGAAGGCCTCGTCAAGGCCTATATGGATGAGCGCGGCGCATACGAGCGCATCTTCAAGCGTCTTGACCTTGACTATGTGCCGGTGCACGCCATGGCCGGCCCGATGGGTGGCTTCGAGTCCGAGGAGTTCCTCGCTCCGATGGAGATCGGCGAGGACACCTTTGCGCAGTCCCCGTCCGGCAAGGCGTGGAACGTCGAGGCACTGACCACTCCGGAACCGCCGGCGATCGACTATTCCAACACCCCGGCCGCCGAGAAGCGTCCGACGCCGAACGCCGAGACCATCGACAAGATGGTCGAGTTCGCAAACGCCAACCATCCGCGCAGCGACGGCCGCGCATGGCAGGCCAGCGACATCCTGAAGAACGTCGTCATCGCGGTCAAGCACGCCGAGGACAAGAACCACGACGAGCCGTGGCGCGAGCTCGTGGTCGTGGGCGTGCCCGGCGACCGCGTAGTGGACATGAAGCGCCTTGAGGCGCAGTTCGCCCCCGCCGAGATCGAGGAAGCCACCGAAGAGGACTTGAAGAAGCACCCCGAACTGGTCAAGGGCTACATCGGCCCGATGGTGCTCGGCCCACAGGCGCGTGGCGGCAAGAAGGCCGAGAACGCCGACGAGACCGGCGACGCGCTGCGCTACCTCGTGGACGCGCACATCGCCCGCGGCTCCGCATGGTTCACCGGCGCCGACGAGCATGAGGTGGACTACTACGACTTGGTGTACGGCCGTGATTTCGAGGCTGACGGCACCGTAGAGGCCGTTGAGGTCCGCCACGGCGATATGAGCCCGGACGGCTCCGGCCCCCTGAGCTTCGAACGCGGCGTGGAGATCGGTCAGGTGTTCCAGCTCGGTCTGAAGTATTCCAACGCGCTCGGCCTGAAGGTGCTCGACCAGAACGGCAAGACGGTTCCGGTGTGGATGGGTTCCTACGGCATCGGCGTCTCCCGTGTGATGGCCTGCATCGCCGAAACGCACCACGACGAGAAGGGTCTGGCATGGCCGGCCGTCATTGCTCCTGCGCAGGTGCATGTGGTGGCCACGGGCAAGGACGCTGCCGCGTTCGAAGCCGCCGAACGGCTGATCGCCGAGCTCGAGAACAAGGGTATTGAGGTCATCTTCGATGACCGGAAGAAGGTCTCTCCGGGCGTCAAGTTCAAGGATGCCGAGCTTATCGGCGTGCCGATCATCGCCGTCGCCGGACGCGATACCGTCAACAACGGCACCATCGAGGTGCGCGACCGCAATGGCGAGAACGCCGAGGCGGTGCCGGTTGAGGACGCTGCGCAGGCCATCGCCGACCGTGTGGCGGCGATGCTCAAGTAGTATGTCCGCAAACGCATGACGCCGGATCGATACGGCGTCGCACTATGACGGAAGACCATGCAGGAGCGTGGCCTTCCGTTTTTTTATGGGGAACATTGCAAAAACCCTGCTCGCATATGGATTGTGGATGGGTGTGGAAAAGCCGAAATTATCCACCGGCTATCCACGACTCGCCCGGAATGCCGTTGGTTATCCACATTCGCCGTTCAGGCTTGTGCGCATGAGGGCATGTCGAAGATAGTGGTGACTACCGCGGAAACGCAAGGACGCGGGGAGGGCGCGCAGAGCTCCTCTCTCAACACCCACCTCCGACTGTGTGCCGCTTCCGCGCCGGCTTCGGCGCTTTCCGCGGACCATTTCCATCGAGTAGAAAGGCCGGTCATGGCACAGCAGCAAGGGCTCCTCACCGTCACGGGATATGTGGGCGGGAACCCCACCCAGTTCAATCGGGAAGGCATGCCGCATGCCAGTTCGTTCCGTCTGGCCAGCACTAGGCGCTATTTCGATGGTCGGACGCAGCAGTGGCGGGATCTGCCCACCACATGGATCACGGTGAAGGCCTACCGTGGCCTTTCCGAAAGCATCTGCCAATCGTTCAAAAAAGGCGAGCCGGTCATCGTATCCGGTGTTCTGGCCTCGGAAAGCTGGGTGGACCAGAATGGCAAGCATCAGTCGAAACTGGTCATGGAAGCGAACGCGGCGGGGCATGACCTCAATTACGGGGTGTCCACGTTGCGCCGATTCGCCAAGCAGAACGACGGTCAGGACACGCGCGTGGAACGGACTTCCGCACGCGACCCGTATGCGCGGGACGACCGGCCGCAGGAGGCGGCTCCCGTCGAGATATTGGATGAACGGGATGCCAATGCGGCTGAATCGTGGGACGAACAGCCTGCCGGCATGGATGAAAATGCCGCCGAAGCCCCTCAGGAGGAGTTCGGCGGCGATGGATTCTGACGATTATCCGGCGATGGGACCGCTTGCGCGCTCCGTCACCAAATGCGCACCCGCTGTTCCGGTTCGAGCCACATGCCGTCGCCCGGCTTCACATCGAACGCCTTGTGGAACAGGTCCACATTGCGGGCGATGCCATTCGTGCGGCATTCCGCGGGGGAGTGGGGGTCGATCTGCAGATACTGTTCGGCCAGCTCGTCGCGGTTCTTGGTACGCCAGATCGAGGCGTAGCTCAGGAAGAAACGCTGCAGACCGGTGAAACCGTCGATTTCAGGGGCTTCTGCGAGCGAGGCCTCGATGGCCTCCATCGAACCGTCCTTGCTGCGGCCCGCTGCCTCGTCGAGCGCGAACGCGTAAGCCTTCAGCGCGATGTTCACGCCGCTCAGGTCGCCGATGTTCTCGCCGATGGTCAGCGCGCCGTTGACGTGCGGGGCCTTCGACGGGTCGTCGGCGTACTTCTCGGCGAGCTGTGTCGGCACGAACTCGTTGTATTGGTCGATGAGCTTCTGGGTGAGCGCCTTGAAATTGGCCTTGTCCTCTTTGGTCCACCAGTCGTTGAGCTTGCCGTCGCCGTCGTATTGCGCGCCTTGGTCGTCGAAACCGTGGCCGATCTCATGGCCGATCACGGCGCCGATGCCGCCGTAGTTCGCGGCGTCCTCCGCGTCCGGGTTGAAGAACGGCGGCTGCAGGATGGCGGCCGGGAACACGATCACGTTCATGGTCGGCTCGTAGTACGCGTTCACCGTCTGCGGGTTCATCAGCCATTCGTCCTTGTCCACGGCCTTGCCGACCTTGGCCAGCTGATAACCGGTCTCGTACAGGTTCGCGGCGCGCATGTTCTCGGCGAAGCCGGCGTCCTCGCGCACGTCCAGTGCGGAGTAGTCGCGCCAATGATTGGTGTATCCAATCTTCGGCACGAACTTGGAAAGCTTCTCCAAGGCCTTCTTCTTGGTCTCATTCCCAAGCCAGGCGGAGCTGGAGATGGACACGCGGTAGGCGTCGATGAGGTTGCCGACCAACTGTTCCATGCGCTGTTTGGACGTCTCGGGGAAGTGCCGCTTCACGTATTCGCGTCCGACGTCCTCGCCGCAGACGCCATTGACCAGCGAGACGCCGCGCTTCCAGCGGACGCGCTGCTCCTTCTGTCCGGACAGCGTCCTGCCGTAGAAATCGAAATTCGTCTCGTCGAATTCGTGGGGAAGTTCCACGGCGGAGCCGATGATCACATGCACGCGGGCCCACAGCTTGAGGTCATCCAGCGGGGTTTCCTTCCAGAATGCGTTGATTCCGGAGAGGAAGCTCGGCTCATGGACGACCGTGTGCTCGAACGAGCCGCGGAGATCCAAGGGCTGCGCGGCGGCGGCCGTGGTCGCATCATAGGCGGTCTGCCATGCCTCGATCCATGCGCCGAGATTGAAATCGGCGAGCGTTGCCTGCAAATCGGCGTAATCGGTCGGATTATAGGTCTTCACCGAATCGCGGGTGGCCACATTGTCCCAATGGTTCGACGCGATGCGGGTCTCGACGTCGAGGAAGCGCTTGGCCTGCGCGTCGGCGTCATCTGCGTCGGCGGCGAGATGCGCGTTCCTCAGCTGTTTGGAGACCATGTCGACATACGCCTCGCGGATCGGTGCGTAGTGGTCCTCGCGGTAATAGGCCTCATCCGGCAGTCCCAGACCATCCTGCTCGATGTGGATGATATTGGTCTCGGGCGCCCCCGGGTCTCCGTAGACGGCGATGCCAAGCAGATCAGGGCCGCCGGTCGGATTCATCGCGCCAAGCGCGCGGGTGAGCGCCGTTTTGTCTCCGGCCGCGTCGATGGAGCTGAGCTGGCTTTCGATGGCGGAAAGGCCGGCTGCGTCGATGGCGTCGACGTCGAGGAAGCTTTTGTACAGCGCGCGCGACTTGACCGCCGGGCAGTCGTCCTCTTCGAGGATGTCGCGGATCTGGTTCTCCGCGTCCTCGGCGAGCTTGTCGAAGGATCCGTAACGGGAACGGTCGTCGGGAAGACGGTACATGTCGATCCATGGGCCGTTGACGTAGCGGAACAGATCCTGTGCCGGGCCGGTCACGGCGGAGAACGATGCCGGATCGATACCTGAAACCAAAGAATTCGTAGTATTACTCATGGCTTCACACTATCCATCTTTGGTGACAAGACGGAGCGTTCCGGCCAATCGTCTGGACGAAATCCGGCAGGAGGAATGCGGCTTCGCGCTGTATGGCCCGCGAAGTAGGGTTGAGGGCATGATTGAACTGAAAACTCCCAAAGAGATTGAAGCAATGAAGCCCGCGGGCCGTTTCGTCGGCGGCATCCTGCGCGACCTGAAGGATTTCACCAAAGTCGGCACCAATCTGCTGGAAATCGATGAATTCGTCCACAAGCGTATCGTGGACCGCAAGGGTGCCACATCCTGCTATGTCGACTATGCGCCCGATTTCGGCACCGGCCCGTTCGCCCACTACATCTGCACGTCAGTGAACGATGCCGTGCTGCACGGCGTTCCGTACGATTACAACCTGAAGGACGGCGACTTGATTAGCCTCGATCTGGCGATCAACGTCGATGGCTGGGTCGCGGATTCCGCCATCAGCTTCTGCGTCGGCACGCAGCATCCCGACGACCTGCGTCTGATCAAGTGCACCGAAGAGGCGCTGGAAGCCGGCATCGCCGCAGCGCAGCCCGGCAATCGTCTGGGCGACGTGTCCTGCGCCGTCGGCGACGTCGCACGCGAATACGGCTATCCGATCAACCTGGAATTCGGCGGCCACGGCGTGGGCCGCATCATGCACGGCGATCCGCACGTGCCGAACGACGGCAGGGCGCATCACGGCTACAAGCTGCGTCCGGGCCTGGTCATCGCCATCGAACCGTGGTTCCTCAAGACCACCGACGAGATCTACCAGGATCCGAAGGACGGCTGGACCCTGAAGAGCGAGGATGGCTCCCGTGGCGCGCACAGCGAGCACACCATCGCCATCACCGAGAATGGTCCGGAAATTCTCACCGTCCGCGACTAGTCCGTAGCGACATACCCGTCAAGGGCCGTGCGATCACACGCACGGCCCTTTCATCGTTCTGACCGTTGCACAGCTTCGGAAACGATGCGGGAACGTTCGCTTTTGAGACGATGGAAGCATGCCGAAACGCGTATGCCATATAGTTGACGATACTTTTTTAATCGGTAAGGAGTGAACATATGGCCACAGCCAATCTGAGTGTGGAATCCAAGGACTTCACCCTGCCGGTGGTCGAGGCCACGGCGGGCGCGGACGGCATCGTGGTGTCCACGCTGCGCAACGATGGTTGGGTCACGCTCGATCCGGGCTTCCTGACCACCGCGCAGTGCGAATCGAAAATCACGTACATCGACGGCAAGAACTCGATTCTGCGCTATCGTGGCTATCCGATCGAGCAGCTGTGCGAGCAGTCCGACTTCCTTGAAGTCGCTTGGCTGCTGCGTCACGGCGAACTGCCGAACAAGGACCAGTACGACCGTTTCATCTCCGACATCAACCACCGCACGATGGTGGGGGAGGACTTCCGTACGTTCATGGGCTCCTTCCCGCGCACCGCGCATCCGATGAGTGTGATGGCATCCGCGGTCAACGCGCTCGCCACGTTCTACCCGGACACCACGGACATCAACGATTCCGACCAGCTTGACGAGGCTGCGACCATCATCATGGCCAAGGCCCGTACCATCGTGAGCTATATCTTCCGCCGTCGCCGTGACGAGCCGATGCTGTACCCGGACTACTCGCGCGGTTACGTGGACGACTTCCTGCGCATGTGCTTCGCCGTGCCGTACGAGCCGTTCGAATCCGACCCGCTATACGTGCATGCGCTCGGTAGACTGCTCATCATCCACGCCGATCATGAGCAGAACTGCTCCACTTCCGTGGTACGTATCGCCGGTTCGGCGCATGCCAACCTGTATTCCGCGGTCGCGGCGGGCATCAATGCGCTGTCCGGACCGTTGCATGGCGGCGCGAACGAGGCCGTGCTCCGCCAGCTTAAGGCGATTCGTGATTCAGGCAAGAGCGTGAAGGAATTCGTCGAGGATGCCAAGGCCAATGGGCAGCGCATCTCCGGACTGGGACATCGCGTCTACAAGTCGTACGATCCGCGGGCGGCCATTGCCAAGAGCTACCTGGAGAAGATCATGACACGGGCCGATACACTGAAACTGCCGGCAGACGAACGCGCGTTGTTCCAAGTCGCCACGGAGCTGGAGGAGATCGCGTTGAAC